>NZ_JBFTOF010000109.1:0-328 GCF_056397845.1 Rhizobium sp. 05L419 | reverse complement strand
GTAGTACCGGCACCGAGACGGCAGCTTCTTTTCGCTGTCCCGTCACTTGCGCTTTCTCTGTGCCCGGTAGAGAATCCGGCTATTGCCTATCATAAATTTCTGACCGACAAGGTGCCTAAGAATTGATCCTCACTGAGCAACTCGATCATCTGCCCGACAACAAGCGCCGCGAGCTTTCGCGGGTCATGCAGATCGTGTTCGACGAGTTCAACGACCATCAGAAGACCAAGCTCTCCGACAAGCAGCGCGCCGGCAAAATCCTAAAGCTCGTGCTGTACGGCTCCTATGCCCGCGGCGACTGGGTCGAAGACCGACTGGGTCGAAGACC
>NZ_JBFTOF010000108.1:0-338 GCF_056397845.1 Rhizobium sp. 05L419 | reverse complement strand
GATCTTGTTGATCGCCAAAAAGCTGCAGAGCAAAGGGAACAACGAAGGGTCGAAGGAAAGGAGAAAAGTCACTTCGACATCATCAGTGAATTTCTGTTCAAGCATGTGACGGATAAGGAAATTCAGACAGTTCGGCGGTTGGTCGAAAATGCTGTTCGAGACGGCAAGCRAGAGGCGCTGGTTTATCAATTCTCGTCGGACTTCTGCACCGACAACGGACGGGCAATCAACAACGGGGCAACCAATTGGCCGGAAACGCTCCAGGGAAAGGCCAAGGAATTCTACGAGCGATTCGAGAAATTTGGCCGGCCCCAAGGGTACAAACTGAATGCTGCCGT
>NZ_JBFTOF010000107.1:0-350 GCF_056397845.1 Rhizobium sp. 05L419 | reverse complement strand
GTCTGTGCCTTCCCACATCGTTTCCCACTTAACCATGACTTTGGGACCTTAGCTGGCGRTCTGGGYTGTTTCCCTCTTCACGACGGACGTTAGCACCCGCCGTGTGTCTCCCGTGATAACATTCTTCGGTATTCGCAGTTTGCATCGGGTTGGTAAGCCGGGATGGCCCCCTAGCCGAAACAGTGCTCTACCCCCGAAGATGAGTTCACGAGGCGCTACCTAAATAGCTTTCGGGGAGAACCAGCTATCTCCCGGTTTGATTGGCCTTTCACCCCCAGCCACAGGTCATCCGCTAATTTTTCAACATTAGTCGGTTCGGTCCTCCAGTTAGTGTTACCCAACCTTCAACC
>NZ_JBFTOF010000106.1:0-351 GCF_056397845.1 Rhizobium sp. 05L419 | reverse complement strand
TTGTCGCCTTTTGGATGCTGACCAATGCCGAAAATACCGGCCAGCGTATCCATTTTATCGGCAATCGCCAGTGCACAGGCGACAGGGCTGGACGGCAGATCGTCACCGGCAAAGCGCGGCTGATACTGCTCATTCAGCGCCACCGCCACATCTTCGGCTTCGCCGTCGTGACGCGCGTAGTGCATGCCCATCACGCCCTGGGTGTCGGTGAACTCGAAGACCATGTTGGTCATCAGGTCACACTTCGACAGCAGGCCCGCGCGGGTGGCGTGATTCACATCTGCGCCAATTTCACCGGCAATCCAGCCCGCCTGGGCCTGAATGCGATCGGTTTTATCGCGCAGCGTGCCC
>NZ_JBFTOF010000105.1:0-358 GCF_056397845.1 Rhizobium sp. 05L419 | reverse complement strand
GGAGGAGACCGCCCCAGTCAAACTACCCACCAGACACTGTCCGCAGCCCGGATCACGGGCCTACGTTAGAACATCAAACATTAAAGGGTGGTATTTCAAGGTTGGCTCCACGCAGACTGGCGTCCGCGCTTCAAAGYCTCCCACCTATCCTACACATCAAGGCTCAATGTTCAGTGTCAAGCTGTAGTAAAGGTTCACGGGGTCTTTCCGTCTTGCCGCGGGTACACTGCATCTTCACAGCGAGTTCAATTTCACTGAGTCTCGGGTGGAGACAGCCTGGCCATCATTACGCCATTCGTGCAGGTCGGAACTTACCCGACAAGGAATTTCGCTACCTTAGGACCGTTATAGTTACGGC
>NZ_JBFTOF010000104.1:0-365 GCF_056397845.1 Rhizobium sp. 05L419 | reverse complement strand
CGATCCGGTACTGGCTCGATCGCATGGGACGAGAGCGCTATCCCAAGGCACGTGAACTGACCGTCACGGCCGATTGCGGCGGCTCAAACGGCGCGCGCGTCAGGCTATGGAAGTTGGAATTGCAGAAACTGGCCGACGAGACCGACTTGRTCCTTCACGTCCACCAYTATCCGCCCGGCACCTCCAAGTGGAACAAGATCGAGCACCGCCTGTTCTGCCATATTACTCAGAACTGGCGCGGTCGCCCGCTCGAAAGTCGCCTGGCAGTGGTCGAACTGATCGGAGCCACCACGACAAAGACCGGCCTCAAGGTCGAATGTGCCCTCGACACCCGCACCTACCACAAAGGCGTCAAGGTCTCCAAT
>NZ_JBFTOF010000103.1:0-370 GCF_056397845.1 Rhizobium sp. 05L419 | reverse complement strand
CAGTTAAGCGACAGGTGATAACGCAGTCTGGTGCCGMTCAGGGGCTGGCGGTCCTCGCGCCGCTGCGCGGTTCCTTCACTTCATTCGCCTGCCTGACGGACCGCCGGGGATGGCACATCCTGTGCCGCCCCGCCTTTCGCCCGCGTCCTGCGGGCTCTCCTGGCAGACTCATTCTGTTCAGCGCTGCGGATTGCCTGCTCCTGATCGCCACCAGTCTGCTCTTAAGCTTCTGGTGCGTGCTGTTAAAAAGGGCACGARAGTGGAGGCCTGAGCGCCTCTGCTGCTGAAAGGGCTATCCGCAGCGCTGAGGCGTGACGGYGGGCCAGAAGTCCACGCCGGGAAGCGTGGACAGTTCGGGGCCGGCCAGGGA
>NZ_JBFTOF010000102.1:0-373 GCF_056397845.1 Rhizobium sp. 05L419 | reverse complement strand
ATCCAGGGTAATGCCTGCCAGCCACAGCAGGCACCTAACGCTGCGAAAAGCTTGATATCGCCATAACCTAATCCCTCGTACCCCCGCATCTGCCGATAGCTCCAGGCGAGCAGCCACAACGCACAGTAGCCCGCCACAGCACCCCATATCGCCGTTGTTTCGGTTCCGGACAGCGTGGCATGAAGTAATCCGGACCAGAGCAGCAGATAATTGAGCGGGTCAGGTATACAGAAGTGGCGACGATCGATGGCAGCCACGAGCAGCAAGAGGCCGGAGGCAGTAATAATAAAAATAGCCTCCGCAGAGTGGTCAAAACTCTGCAGCACCAGCAGGCACAGAAGGGCAAACAGCCATTCAATGACAACGCTTTCTG
>NZ_JBFTOF010000101.1:0-373 GCF_056397845.1 Rhizobium sp. 05L419 | reverse complement strand
GCAGACCTGGCAGCGACCGACTCTCCCGCGTCTTAAGACGAAGTACCATAGGCGCTGGGGCATTTCACGGCCGTGTTCGGAATGGGAACGGGTGCAGCCGCCCCGCCATAACCACCAGGTCAGCGAAGCGCAACATTGTGAGAAGCTGGCGAGGTCTTTCGACCTCGTTTTTMGTSTTTGAACACGTCTTGCACATCARSCGACGGGRCAAACACTGSGTGTTCGCCCTGTCGGGACGAATGCTTTGCATTCGCCCTGAGATGAGCATGGTCAATGAGAACAATTAAGCCAATCGAGCTATTAGTACCGGTAAGCTTCATGCATTGCTGCACTTCCACACCCGGCCTATCAACGTGGTCGTCTTCCACGGCTC
>NZ_JBFTOF010000100.1:0-381 GCF_056397845.1 Rhizobium sp. 05L419 | reverse complement strand
CATTGATGGTGATCGAGCCGTTGGCAGCATCGCCGTCGCCATCCTTCACCTGATAGCCGATCGTGAAGCTCTGGTTGTTCTCGTTGTTGCCCGCAGCATGCTGGATCGCATGGTTCTGCGTCACCGTGTACTGGCCCGATGCCGTGTCCGACAGCGTCACCGTCAGAACCGCGGCCGACACGCCATGCTGGACCTGCGAGATCACCAGGGTCTTGCCATCGGCAGAGACCGACTGCGAGAACGAACCCTCCGCACCGGCCGTCGTGCCGAGGCCGGCACCCGTCAGCAGAACCGAACCTGCGCCGTCAGCGCCGTAGGAGTGGTTCAGCGTGCCCGTCACGTTCTGCGCGTCGGCATCGTCACCCTGGCCAACCCTGGCCA
>NZ_JBFTOF010000099.1:0-383 GCF_056397845.1 Rhizobium sp. 05L419 | reverse complement strand
TCTCAGCAGAATACTGTTCGTCTCTGGTTCAGCGGGCATTTCAGACAGCAGTCAGCGCTGAATAAAGGGCAGGGCGGCTTGCGTGATCAGATGCTGCAAGAGTGCTCGCGCCGGATCGTCACCCTGATCGGAGCGGGCGAGCGCGATACCCAGATAGCCGGGCATTGGCAGCCGGTGTGATTCAATCACCAGCGTCTCCGGTAACCCTGCGCGGGTGCGCAGGGTGATGCCCAGCCCGGCCTGTAATGCCGCCCAGATCCCGCTAAGACTGTGGCTGGTGAACACTACCCGCCACGGAATACCTGCCTTATCCAGCGCCTCGATGGCGCGCGATCGCATGACACACGGCGCATCGAATGCCACCAGCGGCAGCGGCTCGCCGC
>NZ_JBFTOF010000098.1:0-404 GCF_056397845.1 Rhizobium sp. 05L419 | reverse complement strand
CAGGACGTCGGCCATGCTGCGCGGGGTCGAGGGCTTGCCGGGACCGGGCGAGACGCCGGCGCCGGGATGCACGTCGAAGCCGCGGCCGTCGGTGCCGGTATAGGCCAGGTCCGTCGCCGACAGGCGGCCCTCGTTGACCATGTAGGCGATGAAGAGGTCGCGGTCCTGCGCGGTGATGGCGCTGTCCAGCCCGCCCTTGGAGGCGACCTTGGCCATCAGTTCGGCGGCGTGGCCGCGGGCGTCGGCGGCGATCTCGCCCTTGCGCACCGGCTTGCCCTTCAGCGGGCCCTCGCCCTTCTCGAAATAGACATAGGCGGCGTCGTTGTCGTTGACGAAGCTCTCCAGCGGCACGCCCAGAAGCTTGGTGTAGTGCAGCGTCGAGCGGTGGTGGTACGGGATCCGCC
>NZ_JBFTOF010000097.1:0-412 GCF_056397845.1 Rhizobium sp. 05L419 | reverse complement strand
TCTCCACCTCACGCGCCATATCAACAATCAACCGCGCAAATGCCTCGGATACAGGACGCCGACCGAGGTGTTTATGGCGCATTTGCACGAAGACAGGTGATCCCCTATCCTGCAAAGTAGGCATGATGCACTTGGGTTAGCTTCTCCACATTTTAGAGATGCGACATATAGGCTAGTTAGAGATGCGACAGTACAGGTACCAGTTTCCCGCCGACAGCAGTTGACGGAAAACCGGCGGTGACGCGCCTTCGACGACTGAGCTTAGGTTGCTCCGAACAATAACTGAATCGTCATTTGTCGAGGGTGCGTCTGATTGACTCATGGGCGGGGGATTCCCGTGCGGATCAGATAGACGTATGTCGATGGCATGATCGACGAGGATGGCATCAGATACCGTTGGGCGACAGTGGGG
>NZ_JBFTOF010000096.1:0-436 GCF_056397845.1 Rhizobium sp. 05L419 | reverse complement strand
ACAGATCGCCGGGCAGAATATGGCCTCTTCCGAGGAGCGAAGGGAGATACTGGAGCGACATCAGACCCTGACGCCGCGTGAAAGCGAGGTCATGCTGCTGGCCATTAGCGGCCTGCTGAATAAGCAGATCGCCGCCGAAATGGGCGTCAGTGAGATCACGGCAAAAGTCCACAAGCGGCGGGTGATGGAGAAGATGAAGGCACGGTCGCTCACCGATCTGGTGCGGGCGGCAGAGCGGCTCAATATTGATCATACCCGACGCCGCTAAGGCCAGGCAGACACCTGGCCTCAATACGATTATCCCAGTGGCAGAGTGAACCAGAAACGGCTGCCGCCTTCCGCCCGGTTCTCTGCGCCTAATTCACCACAATGCTTTTTGATAATCCCTTTGCTGATGGTTAATCCCATGCCCATGCCACTTTTCTTCGTGGTGTAG
>NZ_JBFTOF010000095.1:0-450 GCF_056397845.1 Rhizobium sp. 05L419 | reverse complement strand
CTTGACCGCCGCATCGACAACCGCAACCTGCTCGAAAGTGAGGTTCAGGCATGGGMGCGTCGTCGAACCGATAGCGGTGCCCAAATCCGATGGATGTTCTCAATCGAGCAAGCGCGCGAAAAGATGGCTAAGTCTTATCCGACACCAGTRCTCAACGAGTCAGAATCTCGGTGACGGGACACTAGGTCGGATCGACATTCAGATTGAACGAAGCCGCTGGCGCGGCACTTGGAGTGCGGGATTTGCATGATGCGCTTCTGATTTGAAGGATTGGGCTGTTTTAGCCAACCTTTGAACAGGAGATGACGATGACAGAGATGAGCCCGCTGCGCCGGCGCATCATCGCTGACATGACGACCCGCAATCTATCGCCAGCGCCGCACCGATCGGATTTGCATGCGGTGACGAAGTTCGCGCGCGATTTCCGGCGTTCGCCAGACCGTCTTGGAC
>NZ_JBFTOF010000094.1:0-485 GCF_056397845.1 Rhizobium sp. 05L419 | reverse complement strand
GCCGTCGGCGTCAACAGCGACGGGCGGCGTGAGGTTCTGGGTATGGAAGTCGGCACGTCCGAAGCTGAGCCGATCTGGACGGACTTCCTGCGCAGGCTGACACGCCGCGGATTGCGTGGTGTGAAGCTCGTCGTCTCCGATGCGCATGAAGGCCTCAAGGCTGCCGTCACCAAGGTTCTCAGCGCCACCTGGCAGAGGTGCCGCGTTCACTTCATGAGGAACGTTCTGGCGCATGCCGGAAAGAGCGGCAGGCGGGTCGTATCCGCTTTCATCGCAACGGCCTTTGCCCAGGAGACCCCGGAGGCAGCAAGCGCTCAATGGCGCAGCGTCGCCGATCAGATCAGACCGAAAGTGCCGAAGCTCGCCACCATCATGGACGATGCTGAAGAGGACGTACTCGCCTATATGACCTTTCCGAAAGAACACCGGGCAAAGCTGCATTCGACGAACCCAATCGAGCGTCTCAACGGCGAAATCAAGCGCCG
>NZ_JBFTOF010000093.1:0-485 GCF_056397845.1 Rhizobium sp. 05L419 | reverse complement strand
CGGCGCTTGATTTCGCCGTTGAGACGCTCGATTGGGTTCGTCGAATGCAGCTTTGCCCGGTGTTCTTTCGGAAAGGTCATATAGGCGAGTACGTCCTCTTCAGCATCGTCCATGATGGTGGCGAGCTTCGGCACTTTCGGTCTGATCTGGTCGGCGACACTGCGCCATTGAGCGCTTGCTGCCTCCGGCGTCTCCTGGGCGAAGGCTGTGGCGATGAAGGCGGATACAACCCGCCTCCCGCTCTTTCCGGCATGCGCCAGCACGTTCCTCATGAAGTGAACGCGGCACCGCTGCCATGTCGCATTGAGGACCTTGGAAACGGCAGCTTTGATGCCCTCATGCGCATCGGAGACGACGAGCTTCACACCACGCAATCCGCGGCGTGTCAGCCTGCGCAGGAAGTCCGTCCAGATCGGCTCAGCTTCGGACGTGCCGACTTCCATACCCAGAACCTCACGCCGCCCGTCGCTGTTGACGCCGACGGC
>NZ_JBFTOF010000092.1:0-498 GCF_056397845.1 Rhizobium sp. 05L419 | reverse complement strand
CTGCGACCGGCACCAAGCTTGCCACCGTCACCTTCACCAACACGTCGGCAAGTGGCTGGCAGACGGTGGCCCTGGCGACGCCCGTCTCCATTACCGCCAACACCACCTATGTCGCCTCGTACCACACGACCGGCGCCTACGTGGCGACCAACAACTTCTTCACCAGCGCCGTCACCAGCGGCCCGCTGACGGCCCCCTCGAGCACCACTGCCGGAGGCAACGGCGTCTATGCCTATGGCGGATCTGCCACAACCGGCCTGTTCCCCAATGCCACCTATGGTGCAGCCAACTACTTTGCAGACGTGGTCTTCAACACCACGACATCTGGCAACACGGGGCCGACGGCAGCTGCCGACACGGGCGACGCCACCGAGAAGGGTGGGGTGGCCAACGGCTCGGGCGGCGTGGCCGCCGGCGGCAACGTGCTGACCAACGACACCGATCCGGATGCCGGCGACAGCAAGACCGTCACCGCGGTCAGTTTCGGCGCCACCGCCG
>NZ_JBFTOF010000091.1:0-499 GCF_056397845.1 Rhizobium sp. 05L419 | reverse complement strand
GGTCGTGTGGTACGAGGCGACATAGGTGGTGTTGGCGGTAATGGAGACGGGCGTCGCCAGGGCCACCGTCTGCCAGCCACTTGCCGACGTGTTGGTGAAGGTGACGGTGGCAAGCTTGGTGCCGGTCGCAGTCCACAGGTCAAGCACATCCTGGCCAGTGTCGCTGGCACTTCGGTAGAACTTGAGGGCCGTTATGTTGCCGGCGACATTCGACTGGAACTTGACGCCGACCTCGAGTTGCTGACCATCGTTGAGGTTCGTCTGCGCCGGCGTGTTGGACGCACTGAACAGGCTGTAGGTCGTGGGCGCCGTCGACACGGCGATGTTGAATGTCTCGTTGGTGGCAAGGTTGCCGAGATCGGTCGCCGTCACCCGGACGGCGAGCGTGCCGACATTGGCGGCCGCCGGCGTGCCGGTGAAGGTCCGCGTCGCGGCGTTGAAGCTCAGCCAGGCGGGAAGCGCCGAGCCGTCGGCAGCCAATGCCGAGTAGGTGAGCGTC
>NZ_JBFTOF010000090.1:0-502 GCF_056397845.1 Rhizobium sp. 05L419 | reverse complement strand
GACGCTCACCTACTCGGCATTGGCTGCCGACGGCTCGGCGCTTCCCGCCTGGCTGAGCTTCAACGCCGCGACGCGGACCTTCACCGGCACGCCGGCGGCCGCCAATGTCGGCACGCTCGCCGTCCGGGTGACGGCGACCGATCTCGGCAGCCTTGCCACCAACGAGACATTCAACATCGCCGTGTCGACGGCGCCGCCCACGACCTACAGCCTGTTCAGTGCGTCCAACACGCCGGCGCAGACGAACCTCAACGATGGTCAACAACTCGAGGTCGGCGTCAAGTTCCAGTCGAATGTCGCCGGTGAGGTAACGGCCCTCAAGTTCTACCGAAGTGCCGGCGACACTGGCCAGAATGTGCTTGACCTGTGGACTGCGACCGGCACCAAGCTTGCCACCGTCACCTTCACCAACACGTCGGCAAGTGGCTGGCAGACGGTGGCCCTGGCGACGCCCGTCTCCATTACCGCCAACACCACCTATGTCGCCTCGTACCACACGACC
>NZ_JBFTOF010000089.1:0-509 GCF_056397845.1 Rhizobium sp. 05L419 | reverse complement strand
GAAACGATGTTAACAAAGCGATGAGTGAAGCTAGCGTCAATATGGTTATTAAAAGGATTGGCTATGATAAGAGAGCGACTGGGCATGGTTTTCGCCATACCTTGAGTACCATTCTGCATGAACAGGGCTTTAATATAGCCTGGATCGAGATGCAGCTCGCTTACGTGGATAAAAACAGCATTCGCGGCACATATAACCATGCAAAGTATCTGGATGGAAGACGAGAAATGATGCAGTGGTACGCGGATTATATTGATAGGCTGGAAGGTACAAATACCGCAGCATAAAAGCTCAGCCCATGAATGGGCTGAGTCTCAGCATGTTATTCTTTTTTGTTAATAAACAAAACCCAAGGGGCTTTACTCAAAAATATCAACGACAAGGAAGAGCTTAGATTATCCATTGCGATTCAATATCAGCACCGCTATATATTAATTCAATATGTCTATTTTTTAAAAAATGAAATTAACCTTCTTATTCCAGCCCATATTTTTCCATCAGTGGTCGGG
>NZ_JBFTOF010000088.1:0-515 GCF_056397845.1 Rhizobium sp. 05L419 | reverse complement strand
GAGCCGTGGAAGACGACCACGTTGATAGGCCGGGTGTGGAAGTGCAGCAATGCATGAAGCTTACCGGTACTAATAGCTCGATTGGCTTAATTGTTCTCATTGACCATGCTCATCTCAGGGCGAATGCAAAGCATTCGTCCCGACAGGGCAAGCGCAAAACGCTTGTCCCGACACGGCGAACGCTACGCGTTCGTCCGGACAGGCCTTTGGCCTTGATGATGCTGATCTTTTGTCCTCACGCGCCAATGGCGCTGCGGACGGCGCGCACCACGCGGTGCGACGGCCTCTGGCCTGTATGGGTGCCACACGCATCCTTCAGCCGGAAAAGGTCCAAGACGTGTTTAAAGAAAAAGTGGCGAATGCCACCCAGCTTCTCACAATGTTGCGCTTCGCTGACCTGGTGGTTATGGCGGGGCGGCTGCACCCGTTCCCATTCCGAACACGGCCGTGAAATGCCCCAGCGCCTATGGTACTTCGTCTTAAGACGCGGGAGAGTCGGTCGCTGCCAGGTCTGC
>NZ_JBFTOF010000087.1:0-519 GCF_056397845.1 Rhizobium sp. 05L419 | reverse complement strand
TGATCGAAATGCCGTTGCGCTTCCTGTCGTGCCGCCTCGGGCGTGAGCGGCTTCGGCTCGGCCAGCGGATGGCCGGGCGTCTCGTAGAGAACAATACCGTCACGGGCAATGTCGACGAAAAACGGCAGCCCGCGTGCGAGCTTGTCGTTGACGTCGTGAAGGCTGTGGGCAATCACCTTGGCAGGSGTTTCCAATTGCCCGGTGACCGCGAACTCCCGCCCCAGGCGCTCGTCGATTGCYAACCASACCTCGTTCTCCTCGGCAAAGGATTCGGTGTTTACAACGGCAAGCAGATCATAGTCGGAGCGGTAGCCGCTGTCCCGATCCTCGACCCAGTCRCCSCGCGAATASGACCCGWACAGRAWCAGTTTCAGGATGCGGCCCGAGCGCGCCTTTTCCGACAGCTTGGTTTTCTGAGCATCGTCGAATTCTTCAAAGACAATCTGAACGACGCGGGCCAGCTCACGGCGTTTCTTGTCGGGCAGATGATCGAGTTGGTCGAGTATGATCAAGGCGAGG
>NZ_JBFTOF010000086.1:0-568 GCF_056397845.1 Rhizobium sp. 05L419 | reverse complement strand
ATCTGATACAACACAGCCACTTTTTCACTCCCCTTTTTTAGCCTGCCCTGGCCATCCGGCAACAAAAAATTGACAGAATCACTAAGCGTAAGGCTTTGCGTGGACGTTTTTGTGCAATCTGCTAATTTTTAAGCTGTTCCCCTGCTGCTGAGAAAAACAACAATATGATTAACACCCTTAAACTTTCCTCTGATTTTCGTCGCAGTTTCCTGCGTGAAGTCCTGGTGCCGCTCGTGGCTATCTTACTGCTGACGTTTGTAGGTGCAGGCGCTGCGCTCTTTGTTGGTACCTCACTCACCAATACAGAGGCCCGGCATCAGCAGCAACGGATGATTGAAGCCTCTTTTTCACAGAGTCTGAATGAGCATCTGCGCCAGCTGCGTAGCCTGTCGCGCTGGGGACCCTTTGAGCAGCATCTGGCAGAGGGCAACAGCAGCAGGTGGCTGGATGAGAACATTGGGCTGTGGCTGTATGAGATGTTCGGCCATCAGCTGATTCTGGTGCTGGACCAGCAAAATCAAATCGTCAGAGTCTGGCGCGAAGGCCAGCCGGTCTCAGCACCTGAGGA
>NZ_JBFTOF010000085.1:0-586 GCF_056397845.1 Rhizobium sp. 05L419 | reverse complement strand
GTTTCGTCTCAGAGATTATGACGGGTTGTCTATGCCGAGGATTGGCAGTTCTTGAGGCGGGACAAGCAGTTGGATGCTGCGCGCCTGGCCTGGTTGCTTTTGGATCAATCCAATTTGGTCGAGCGTCTTTAGCATCTGGTGAACTGAGGGTGCAGTGACTTTGAAGTAGCGCTGAAAGTCTGCCTCTGCCGGGGCTCGATCATTGATTTTTGAATAGGCCCATATGAAGGCGAGGTACTGGCCCTGTTTGGCAGTGAAAACGGCTCGTCTGGCGGGCTTGTCTTGGTCAAGCAATTGATTCATTTCGGATTCATCCAWAGCCCCACCATTATGAAGGGTTGTTGTGATGAACGTACGATATCGGGTTGATCTTAGCCAGATCGAACGCGACGAGCTTCGCGTTTCAGTGAGTGGCGGCAAACAGCCAGTCCGGCGGCTCAAGCGAATGCAGATCCTGTTGGCAGCGGACGCTGGCGTCAGCGACAAGGCGATCGAAGCATCGGTGCAGACCAGCGGCTCGACCATCTACCGCACCAAAAAACGCTTTGTAGAAATCAGCCTGGAGGCGGCCCTCAGCGAAGAGCCA
>NZ_JBFTOF010000084.1:0-722 GCF_056397845.1 Rhizobium sp. 05L419 | reverse complement strand
TCCGTCCAGATCGGCTCAGCTTCGGACGTGCCGACTTCCATACCCAGAACCTCACGCCGCCCGTCGCTGTTGACGCCGACGGCGATGATGACGGCAACGGAGACGATGCGCCCGCCACGGCGGACTTTGAGGTACGTCGCATCCACCCACACGTATGGCCAGTCACCCTCGATGGGACGGTCGAGGAACGCCTTCACCTTGACGTCGATCTCTTCGCACAGGCGCGACACCTGGCTCTTCGAAATCCCCGACATACCCATGGCCTTGACCAAATCATCAACCGAGCGCGTCGAGATGCCTTGAATGTACGCTTCCTGGATGACCGCCGTTAGAGCCTTCTCCGCCATCCGACGGGGCTCAAGGAAGCTCGGGAAGTAGCTGCCCTTGCGTAGCTTTGGAATGCGGAGCTCGACCGTTCCGGCTCGCGTCTCCCAATCCCGATCACGGTAGCCGTTGCGTTGAGCGAGCCGCATCGGGTTCTTCTCGCCGTAGCCAGCACTGGTGGCTCCGCCAACCTCCAGCTCCATCAGCCGCTCGGCTGCAAAGCCAATCATCTCGCGCAATAAATCGGCGTCGGCGCTCTTCTCAACAAGCGAGCGCACGTTCATCATGTCATTGGTCATCGGTGGTCTTTCCGTCAGGTTGGTCTTGAACAACCCGACCCTACCGGAAAACACTGATGGCCACCTTACTCCTCAAAACCTACACCACGTGCCGGGACA
>NZ_JBFTOF010000083.1:0-820 GCF_056397845.1 Rhizobium sp. 05L419 | reverse complement strand
AATCGCTGATTCATAGGACACCGTGTTGGATCACGGAGGCCTTTGATGGTGGCGAAGCGGTATGAACTGAGCGATGGGCAGTGGGCGAAGATTGCGTCCTTGTTGCCGGGCAAGGCCGGTGATCCGGGGCGCACTGGGTCAGACAACCGTTTATTTATAAGTGGCTGCCTCTGGGTTTTACGCTCCGGCGCACATTGGCGCGATCTGCCGGAGCGTTATGGCAAGTGGAAGACGGTGCATAAGCGCTTCAGCCGCTGGTGCCATGCCGGTATCTGGGAGCAGGTCTTCGAGACGCTGACGGCCGATCGCGACAACCGGTATTTGATGATCGACAGCACGATCGTTCGTGCCCATCAGCAAGCAGCAACCGGAAAAGGGGGGCCAGGGATCAGGCGCTGGGGCGTTCCCGAGGCGGATTGACCACCAAGATCCACATGCTGGTCGATGCGTTGGGCCGACCATTGCGTTTCATCGTGACCGCCGGTCAGGTTGGCGACATCACGCAGGCTCCGGCTCTTCTGGAAGGCCAGATCGGCAATGCCGTGCTGGCCGATAAAGCCTATGACAGCAATGCCTTGCGTGAAACGATTGCTGGCATGGGAGCCGAAGCGGTGATCCCCTCGAACCGCTCGCGCAAAACCATCATCCCGCATGATGAACTCGCCTACAAACATCGAAACTGCATAGAGCGCTGCTTCAATCGAATGAAGCATTTCCGCCGCTTCGCAACACGCTATGACCGCAGAACCATCCACTTCGAGGGCTTTGTCCATCTCGCAGCAGCGATGATCTGGCTCCGGTGAATGTCGATCCGGCCTAG
>NZ_JBFTOF010000082.1:0-836 GCF_056397845.1 Rhizobium sp. 05L419 | reverse complement strand
GCAGCCAATGCCGAGTAGGTGAGCGTCTCGCCGCTGTCGACATCGGTGAAGGTGCCGACAGGAAGCGCCAGCGAGAAGGCGGTGCCGACCGTGGCGCTCTGGTTGGCGGTCTGGACGGCGAGCACCGGCGCGTCATTGGCGCCATGAACGGTGACGGTCAGCGTCGCCGTGGCAGTGGCGCCGGCGGTGTCGCGCATGGTGTAGCTGAAGGCGTCGGTCAGCGTGTTGGTCGACAGCCGCAAGGCCTGCACGGCCGCAGCGCTCTCGTTGAYGGTGTAGGTATARGCGCCCGACGCATTGAGCACGAGGCTGCCATARGTGCCGTTCAGCGCCGTGCCGAGTGTGCCGGCGGTGGCGCCGAAACTGACCGCGGTGACGGYCTTGCTGTCGCCGGCATCYGGATCGGTGTCGTTGGTCAGCACGTTGCCGCCGGCGGCCACGCCGCCCGAGCCGTTGGCCACCCCACCCTTCTCGGTGGCGTCGCCCGTGTCGGCAACCGCCGTCGGTCCCGTGTTGCCCGGGGTCGTCGACACGGCGATGTTGAATGTCTCGTTGGTGGCAAGGCTGCCGAGATCGGTCGCCGTCACCCGGACGGCGAGCGTGCCGACATTGGCGGCCGYCGGYGTGCCGGTGAAGGTCCGCGTCGYGGCGTTGAAGCTCAGCCAGGCGGGAAGCGCCGAGCCGTCSGCAGCCAATGCCGAGTAGGTGAGCGTCTCGCCGCTGTCGACATCGGTGAAGGTGCCGACAGGAAGCGCCAGCGAGAAGGCGGTGCCGACCGTGGCGCTCTGGTTGGCGGTCTGGACGGCGAGCACCGGCGCGTCATTGGCGCCATGAAC
>NZ_JBFTOF010000081.1:0-869 GCF_056397845.1 Rhizobium sp. 05L419 | reverse complement strand
TCTACTTGAGCATTTTCGCAACGTCCCAAGGCGGTCCGCTTCACGAGGCGGCCAAGAGCGGCGACCTGGCAGCGCTCGCGGCGGCCCTCGATGCGGGGGCGGACATTGAGGAGCAGGACAAGGGAGCCACTCCCCTCATCCTTGCGGTTCGTAGCGGACAACCCGAAGCAGCAGAATTGCTGATCAGGCGCGGGGCCAACGTGAACAAGGAGTCCGCGATTGGCCTACCTCTTACTGCTGCCGTCCTAAAGGGTTCCCCCGATCTTATACGGTTGCTGGTGGCGCACGGTGCGGATCCTAATGCCGCCGCACGGGGCGAGCGCATGCTGCACTTCGCAGTCGCCAACGACTGTCTAGACTGCGTGAGGAGACTTGTTGAAGCCGGGGCAGACGTTAAYGCCATCTGGGTGCGAGGTGACCCAACCCGCAACCCTGGCATCATCACTCCGTATCATCTTGCAAAACATGACGATCATGCCGAAATTGCGGACTACCTATTGGCTCATGGCATCGTCATTCAGAAGCCCGCGCCGATTTCCGCGAAACTGGCAAACGGTGATCCGGCAAAGGGCGCTGCTTTCTTCGCCTCCAATTGCTCTGGCTGTCATGTCAAACGCCCMCAAGATGYMCCCTCTAAGGGACCCAACTTGTGGAGCGTTGTCGGACGCGACAAGGCGTCGACCAAGTTCGGCGGCTACTCCAAAACCCTGTTGGGTTGGGGAGGGTCATGGACCTACGAGGACCTCAACATCTTTATCGCCGGGCCTACTCTCACAACGCCAGGCGTAAATATGGACGTTCGTGGTGCGCCCGATGAAAATGATCGCCTGAACGTAATCGCTTATCTGAGAACGCTCAGCGACTCGCCG
>NZ_JBFTOF010000080.1:0-947 GCF_056397845.1 Rhizobium sp. 05L419 | reverse complement strand
GCGCAGCGTGCGCACCCGTTCCTGGTGACGGGCACGCTCGAACGGGCTGACCTTCAGGTGCTGGATCGAGGCAACCGCGCCGGCAGCGAGCGCCGGCGGCAGCGCTGTCGTAAAGATGAAGCCCGAGGCAAACGAGCGGATGAAGTCACACAGCGCCGTCGATGCGGCAATATAGCCGCCCATGACGCCGAACGCCTTGCCGAGCGTGCCTTCGATGACCGTCAGGCGGTCCATCAGCCCTTCGCGCTCGGCAATGCCRCCGCCGCGCGGGCCGTACATGCCGACGGCATGGACTTCGTCGAGATAGGTCATCGCGCCATACTTGTCGGCGAGATCGCAGATCTCCTTGATCGGAGCGATATCGCCGTCCATCGAATAGACCGATTCGAACGCGATCAGTTTCGGCGCCTTCGGATCGGCGGCCGCCAGCTTGGCTTCGAGGTCCTGGATGTCGTTGTGCTTCCAGATCACCTTGTCGCACTTGGCATAGCGGATGCCCTCGATCATCGAGGCATGGTTCAGCGCATCCGAGAAGATCACGAGGCCGGGGATCTTGGCGCCGAGCGTGCCGAGGGCCGCCCAGTTGGAAACRTAGCCTGAYGTGAAGATCAGCGCSGCTTCCTTGCCGTGCAGATCGGCAAGTTCGCGCTCGAGCAGAACGTGGTAGTGGGTGGTGCCAGAGATATTCCGGGTGCCTCCCGCACCCGCGCCACAGTGGTCGATGGCGTTCTTCATCGCCTCGATCACCTTGGGGTTCTGGCCCATGCCGAGATAGTCGTTGGAACACCAGACCGTCACGTCCTTCGGGCCGTCGGCGGTGTGACGCGTGGCACGCGGAAAGCTGCCGCGATGACGCTCAAGATCGGCAAAAACGCGATAACGGCCTTCCGTATGCAGGCCGTCGAGCTCGTTTTTGAAGAATGCTTCGAAATCCATCATATGCTCCA
>NZ_JBFTOF010000079.1:0-951 GCF_056397845.1 Rhizobium sp. 05L419 | reverse complement strand
CTTCGTTTCCATCCACGACCCGATCGCCAACCTCTTTTACATTCCCCGCCACGACATTCCATCCACACACCATCGCCAACTGCGAGCCGCAGCCCTGGATGCCTGGCGCCAACTCGCACGCCTTCACGCCGCATGAAGCAAAGCCGTACTCCAAAATATTGTCTTTGCGGCGTTAGGTTTACGGTGCCCGCCGCAGAGTTCGGTGAGCAGCCGGCGGAAGAAGAGGCGCGGCTGCAGACATGCGCCGTCTCCCCCTAAGCATTGATGCGTGAAAGGGTCGAAGCCTCGCTTGCATACGCCGACAATGTCTTTTCGGCGTGAAATGCAGGTCGCGCTCGATCTTCAGGCCGAACGGACCGGCGACACTGCTCAGCTCGGTGATGCTGAACGATCCCAGCTCGGGAAAGCCCATGCCGAGGTCGCAAAGGCCGAAGGCCAGATCCGGCTCGTCCGGATCAGTCTCGGTCAGCAGCCAGGTGGCGTTGCCCCCATGGCGTGAAGAGTTTGACCACCGGCTCGAGTTCGATTTCGTCTTCGGTGCCCCGGACCGGTTGCTACTGGCGACCATTCGCCAGCAGCTGTGAGGTTATCTCTTTGATGAAGAGCTTCATGTCGGCCCCCTTACGCGTCTCCTTTAGGGGCGGCGCGAAGGACGATGCGACCGGTGAGCGGGACCGCCTCGAGGGTCAGCGTTCCGCCGTCGCCATCCTCGTGGGCGAAGAAGGCGCCGATCATGGTCCAGTAGCCTTTCTGGCCTTCGCCTTTCGCTTCACTGACCACGTAGGCGTGGGACGAAGGTGTTTGAGCTGGCTCGGTTTGTCTGAACAGTACCCGGCGTTTGTTAAGTGGATTCCCGCCTTGGTTACGCTGCAGCCAGCATCGGCGTCAGCGCGTTGAAATAAGCCTGATCCGGTGTCTGCCGGTCAAGCGATGAATGCGGGCGCCGTTGGT
>NZ_JBFTOF010000078.1:0-1157 GCF_056397845.1 Rhizobium sp. 05L419 | reverse complement strand
ACTTGCTTCCTCAATCGGTAGGGCGTTTCAAAGCCGCCGTCATCGATCTTCCTTCGCATTCGTTGGGTCAGCGGTCCGCCGGCCTTTCCGTTCGCGGCGGTCGGGTGCTTGGCGCGTCCGGGCGCGACATAGCCGTCGATACCACGTGCGTCGAGCGCTTCGAGATTGGCTTCGCTGCAGTAGCCGGAGTCGGCCGAGGCCTGCTTGGGCTTGGCGCCGAGATTGTTCTCGATGGCCTCGATCAGCGGCACCAACTGGCCCTGGTCGTTGCCGCACTGCGTCAGGTCGTGGGCGACAATGACCTGGGCATGGGCATCGACGGCGGCGTGGGCGTTATAGGCCTGCACGAAGCCATCCTTCGACTTCATGATGCGGCTTTCCGGATCGGTGAAGTTGCGTTGCGCCTTGGGATCGGGCTCCTCCGATGGCGCCGCCGCCGGTTTGCCAGGCTTCTTGCGGCCTTCGGTCTGGCGCTGCTTTTCTTTTTCGGCCTCGATCCGGCGCTCTTCTTGCGCCGCCAACCTGGCCTCGGCTTCCAGCGACGCCATCGCCTGCTGGATCTTGGCCAGACGCTTGTGCYTGTCGGCGGCCCAATCTGGCATCTCGTCGCCGCGCTTGTCCTTGCCGAAAGTCGCGTCCTCCTCGGCATCCGCCGCCTCGGCCGCCGCCAGCATGCGGGCGACCTCGGCCTTCAATTCCGCCTCGCGCTTCTTCATGCGCTCATAACTCATCGCCTTGTGTTTCGACGCGTTCGCCTTGATCTTCGTGCCATCCAGCGCGACATGGCCGAGCTTGACCAATCCCGCCGTCTCGCACAGCTTCAGAACCTGCACGAACAGCGCCTCGAGCGCCTTCAAATGCCGCTTTCGGAAGTCGCTGATCGTGCGGAAATCCGGTGCATCGAGCGCTACGATCATCACGAAATCGTTGCGCTCGCGGCAGGCCTTGGCAATCCGCCGCGACGAATACAGCCCGCTCGCATAACCGTGCAGCAGAAGCGCCACCATCATCCGCGGGTCAAACGGCGGCTGCCCGAGCCCGCTCACATAGCTGCCCGTGATCTCCTTGAGATCAAGGTTCTCACGCACCAGTTCAACGATGAACCGCGAGACATGGTCTTTCGGCACGAAGTCCTGCACGCTCGGCGGAAGAAGCAG
>NZ_JBFTOF010000077.1:0-1196 GCF_056397845.1 Rhizobium sp. 05L419 | reverse complement strand
TGTCCCGGCACGTGGTGTAGGTTTTGAGGAGTAAGGTGGCCATCAGTGTTTTCCGGTAGGGTCGGGTTGTTCAAGACCAACCTGACGGAAAGACCACCGATGACCAATGACATGATGAACGTGCGCTCGCTTGTTGAGAAGAGCGCCGATGCAGATTTGTTGCGTGAGATGATCGGCTTTGCCGCCGAGCGGCTGATGGAGCTGGAGGTTGGCGGAGCCACCGGTGCTGACTTCGGCGAGAAGAACCCGATGCGCCTCGCACAACGCAACGGCTACCGTGATCGGGATTGGGAGACACGAGCCGGAACGGTCGAGCTTCGCATTCCGAAGCTGCGCAAGGGCAGTTATTTCCCGAGCTTTCTCGAGCCGCGCCGTATGGCAGAGAAGGCTCTAACGGCGGTTATCCAGGAGGCATATATCCAGGGGATCTCGACCCGTTCTGTCGACGATCTGGTCAAGGCCATGGGTATGAGCGGCATCTCCAAAAGCCAGGTGAGCCGCCTGTGCGAAGAGATCGACGTCAAGGTGAAGGCGTTTCTCGACAGGCCGATTGAAGGTGACTGGCCATACGTCTGGGTGGATGCGACCTACCTCAAAGTTCGGCGCGGCGGACGTATTGTTTCCGTCGCAGTCATTATCGCCGTCGGCGTCAACAGCGATGGCCGGCGCGAGGTACTTGGTATGGAGGTCGGCACGTCGGAGGCCGAGCCGATCTGGACGGAATTCCTGCGCAGGCTCACGCGCCGAGGGTTGCGCGGCGTGAAGCTTGTCGTCTCCGATGCGCATGAAGGTCTCAAGGCTGCGGTCACAAAGGTTCTCAGTGCCACCTGGCAAAGATGCCGAGTTCACTTCATGAGGAACGTCCTGGCACATGCCGGAAAGAGCGGCAGGCGGGTTGTATCCGCCTTCATCGCCACAGCCTTCGCCCAGGAGACGCCGGAGGCAGCAAGCGCTCAATGGCGCAGTGTCGCCGACCAGATCAGACCGAAAGTKCCRAAGCTCGCCACCATYATGGACRAYGCTGAAGASGAYGTGCTCGCCTAYATGACCTTYCCGAAAGARCACCGGGCAAAGCTGCAYWSKACSAACCCAATCGARCGTCTCAACGGCGAAATCAAGCGMCGMACSGAGGTCGTCGGCATCTTTCCRAACGACGAWGCCATYGTCCGYCTSGTCGGYGCAYTGCTGCTCGAACA
>NZ_JBFTOF010000076.1:0-1229 GCF_056397845.1 Rhizobium sp. 05L419 | reverse complement strand
GAGGCAGATGCAGCCACGCTCTTCAGCTGAGCCTGCAGCTGTGTGATTTCGTCCTGGATCTTGGTCTTGTCGACACCTTCTTCGGTGGCGGCAACGAGCTTAGCCTTGATCTCGGTTACAACGTCGATCGAGCTTTGAACTGCGGTGTAAGCGGTATCGACCTTGGCAGCGCCCATGCCGAGAGCGTCGGAAACAGCCGAGAGGGCTGCGTTGTCAGAACGCATCGTCGTTGCGATCGACCAGTAAGCAGCGTTGTCAGCAGCCTTGCCGACGCGCTCGCCAGACGAAACGGCGTTCTGTGTCTTCGACAGGCTGCTGTTGACGTTGCGCAGCGTCTGCAGAGCGGCCATTGCGGTGTTGTTGGTCAGAATGCTCGTCATCTTAGTTGCCCCTTTGGCAGATTGAAAAAAGAAGGGACATTCCGGATTTTTTGCCGGGAACGGCGGCCAGCTTCATGCCTGTTGAACGCGTCTTTTTGCTAGTTCAACTCGCCGTTTTGATGAGCAGAGTAGACAGCAATATGGTTAAGAAAGACTAAAACGGCGAAACGAATATTGTTAAAATTATCCGTGGGTTAGCTATATTTTCGTTAACCCTACGTTAAAACATTAGCGGCCGGGGTTTCCCCCGGCCGCTGACGTATTTCGTTTTGCTTGAACTTATCAGCCGCGGAACAGCGAGAGGATGTTCTGCGAAGAAGAGTTTGCAATCGACAGCGACTGGATTGCCAGCTGCTGCTGGGTCTGGAGAGCCGTCAGCTTGCTCGATTCCTCTTCCATGTTGGCGTCGACGAGACGACCGACACCCGACTTGATGGAGTCGCTGAGCTTGGAGACGAAGTCGCTCTGCAGATCGATGCGCGTGGACATCGAACCAAGCTTCGAGCCGAGGGCAGTCATGCTCTTGAGTGCCGTTTCGGTGTCGGAGATGAGGTTGTCGATGTCACCCTTGGTCGACGTCGAGCTGATCGAGAAGCTCGAGATCGAGGCAGAGGTGAATTTCGCGCCGTTGGTGCCGAGGATGCCGTTGGTACCGGCTGTATCGAACAGCAGATCGGTAGCCGTGGTGACGTAGCTCGACGTGGTGACGGAAACGCCGCCCGAGGAGTCGCGGACGAACGAGGAGACGACGCTCATCGTTGCGCCAATGCTGTTCTGTACCCAGTTCTGACCATTGAACGAGGCAGATGCAGCCACGCTCTTCAGCTGAGCCTGCAGCTGTGTGATTTC
>NZ_JBFTOF010000075.1:0-1230 GCF_056397845.1 Rhizobium sp. 05L419 | reverse complement strand
AGCCAATTTGCTTCCTTGTCCGCGCCGGGGCTGTCTTTTTGAATGTACAGCGTCAGCGAGCCGTCCGTGCCCTTTTTCATCGCCGGTAACATCGGAGAGTTGATGAGGTAGCGTTTGATCGGGTTCTTGACGAGCAGCTGGCTCTTGCCGTCGTACATCGTAACGGACCAGAACGCATTCACCGGCGGCAACTGACCGGGCGGGAAGGTGATGGTGTACTTGTGCCTGCTGCCGTCGAGCGGCTCACCGGTCGCGTCCGTCCGGGTATAGGGGTACATGGCTTCGACGGCATCGTTGCCATAAATACCGCCCTTGGCGGCGCCTGCCCGCATCGCCCAATCGCCGTTGTAGAAGGCCTCGTCGCCAAAGAACGAGCCGACGTTCCAGCCGTTGATGCTCTTGTTGCCGCTRGCCAACCATTTGTCGACCTTGTCGTTACCCTGCTTCATGGCCACCAGGATTTCGGCTTTATGCTCGAGCGACAGATCCTTGAACTCGAAGGTCTTTCCCGGKCCGATGCCAATCTTCGCAAGTTTCGCGCGTATCGCCTTGTCCCTGGGCGTCTCCGGAACGAATTGCAGGGCTGCGTCGAGATATTGGAAGAAGTTGTCCTTGATCCCGGCGGTGGAGGCAGGAACGAAATCGATCTTCGGCGCGGCAGGCGGAGCGGGTTGTTTAAGGAAGGCGGACAGCGAACGCAGCTTGTAGCCGGCCTGGATCTTCTCGACGTTCGGCATGTCGTCGGGGTTGAAGAGCTGGGTGCGGATCAGCGCGAACGTGAACGGCGTCGTCGATTGGAAGACCTTCTTGATCCCGGTGGGCGTTTCACCCTTCCAATCGGGGCCGACCACCAGATAGTCGCCCGGCTCGCTCCCTGTGGCGCGCGTGCCCATATAGCCAAAATTGTAGGTGTTGCCGTCGATGAGCTGGACGGCGTAGTAGCGGTCCTTTTCGATCGCCGGCACCGAAATCACCATCGGCTCGGCGCGCAGATCCAGCCACATGATCGAGTAGGGGGTGTCGCTGTTCGGCGTGATGACCGCCGTATCCGCAGGCGTGGAGACGTGGTGCTCGTTTTTGATATCATTGAACGGTGCTTTGAACTGCCCCGAGTTCTTGTCGACCGCAAACTCTTGCATAACCGCATAATTCATCACGAGGGGCAGGCCGTAGATGAAGCCTTCCTCGGCGATGTCCTTGGCCTCCAACAGGCTGGGCCATTCGGCATTG
>NZ_JBFTOF010000074.1:0-1254 GCF_056397845.1 Rhizobium sp. 05L419 | reverse complement strand
CAGGGGAATCGGGTGAGTTAATTATCGAGAGATTGTACTTGCCAGGAAGTCGTCGTCCCATGCTGCGACCTTTCGTTTCAAACGCAGGGAATCCTTGCCCGGCGCTCTTCGGATGAGATTGAGAGCCATGTGCTTTATGGTGGTGAAGTTTGCGGGAGCATGATTGGTCCGCAGGCGGCACTCGTCATCGCGGAAGATCATATCGAGCACCCAATGGAGGCTGTTCTCGACGGCCCAGTGGTCGCGGATGAGAGGCCCGATCGCGCTGGCGATGAGAACCAGCGAAGTGATGTAGAAACGCGTCTCCCGCTCGAGCTTGCTGCCGACTTCACGGGTGCTCTGGACCATGACCACGCTGTTGAGGCCCGGCCATTGATGGCTGTCCTGCAGCCAGTCGATGTCATGGATAACGGTGATGTCGCGGGTTTCGATACGTCCGTGATCACCATCGACCGTGCTGGAACGGCTGACGGTAGTGTCTTTGAAATCATTTGCTTTTTGCTCGGCAGCAAAGAGTTCGACATCGCTGCGGAGCGTAGCCTGATTGCCTTTGAGGGCAAAGATGTAGTCGGCCTTCTTGTCCAGAACCTTCCGGGCTATGGCGCGCTGGCAGCCCATGGCATCGATGGTGACGATGGCGCCCTCAATGGCCAGCATGTCCAGCAGCTTGGGAATGGCGAGGATCTCRTTGGCCTTGTCGGCCACCTTGACCTGCCCCAGTACCAGGCGCTGGCGGGCGGCGAAGGCGRAAACCATGTGGATCGGCTCCTCGCTGGCTCGCGACCCCTTGGAGCGGCGGACCGTCTTGCCGTCTATGGCAACGACGCCTTCCGGCACCCCCGCCAGCGATGCCACCCAGGCCGCAAAGCAGCGCTGGAACTGTTCGGCATCGAGGCTGGCAAGAATATCGCCCAGATGATCATGCGCCGGAACGCCTTCACGAAAGGGCCGAAACCGGCGCAAGAGATCGAGCTTCTTCTCGCCGAAGCGGGCAATGTCGGTGACGGCCTCCGCCCCGGCAATCACCGCCATAARACACAGCAGCAGCACCTCATCCAGCGGATATCTTACCTTCGCACTCTGCCGACCGTCTGGCAGATCCTTGAAATGTTTCAGAAATACAACCGTCTCGGCCAAAGCGCCGGCAGCGCACGCTAAATCGTTCATCCAGATCGCCCTTTAAAGAATCAGACGATCTCGACAGATTCAGCTCGCAAGCCAATTGTCACCCGTTAACTCACCCGATTGCCCTGG
>NZ_JBFTOF010000073.1:0-1328 GCF_056397845.1 Rhizobium sp. 05L419 | reverse complement strand
GAGAACGGTGCTCAAGGGTTGGCATGATCTGGCGTTTTGCGGCGGCGTAAGATGGCAGCTTGTCGGTAATCAACCGCTTTGGCGCAACGCCCTGCTTTTTCAGGCGCGTGCCCCTGGGGGAGTCCCCCCAGACCCCCCGAGGATATTTGCAAAAGGGTTAGGAAGGGCAGGCAGGCAGGTTTTGCAGGTGAAATGAGTGGTGGTTCGTGCCGGGAAGCAAAACACGCTGTAATCGCGTTAGAACGGCGAATGCCACCACGTTTCCATGGTGGCATCGACTTCCCAGCCTGTACCGTAATCCAAGTGAATCACGACGGTCAGTTCTTGCCAAGCGGAATCCTTTTGCCGGCCGCCATAAGGTCGTGATAGGTTCTGATTCATGAGCACGAGCAAAACACCCCAGCTGACCCGCGACGCCAAGACCGGCCGCCTTACCCAGGTGCGTGCCGAGAAAATCAGCGCTGTCGAAGGCATGGTGCTCAGCCCACGCATGCGCAAGATCCTCGATCAAACCAAGGATCAGCCTGCCGAAGCTCGCCGCCGCGCCATTCGCGCTCAGTTCTCCCAGAAATCCGCCTAACCTTTGGTCTACACCGCAGAATCGGATCCCTTGTGCTATCCGGGCACGACGGTGCTCCGCAACAAGCTGGATCTCACCGACCAGAACGAACTGGACGAATATGAGATCGCGATGTTCGTCATCCGGTCGGATGAAGCTTGGCCTGCCGGCGCCCTCGATGTCTCCCACTACCTGGCCCTGCATCATCACCTCTTCCAGGACGTCTACGATTGGGCCGGCGAGATCCGCACCATCCGGATCGGGAAGGGCGGCAACTGGTTTTGCTATCCCGAACACATCCACGCTCAGCTGAACCAGGCGTTCCAGATTTTGGTCGATGCCAATCACTTTGTCGGTCTGGCGCCGGCCGACTTCGCCAGCCATGCCGCCCATCTGCTCGCTGAGATCAATGCCGTGCATCCGTTTCGCGAAGGCAACGGCCGGACGCAGCTGACGTTCCTGGCCGTTCTCGCCGAGCATGTTGGGCTGCCGTTTAATGAAGACGTGCTCGACCGCGATCGTGTCATCAATGCCATGATCGAGAGCTTTGCGGGCTCTGAGGCGCCGCTGGAAGCCCTGATCCTCGACATCATCACTGAACCTTCATCCTAACCCTTTTCCAAATATCCTCGGGGGGTCTGGGGGGACTCCCCCAGGGGCACGCGCCTGAAAAAGCAGGGCGTTGCGCCAAAGCGGTTGATTACCGACAAGCTGCCATCTTACGCCGCCGCAAAACGCCAGATCATGCCAACCCTTGAGCACCGTTCTC
>NZ_JBFTOF010000072.1:0-1453 GCF_056397845.1 Rhizobium sp. 05L419 | reverse complement strand
CAGAGACCGACTGCGAGAACGAACCCTCCGCACCGGCCGTCGTGCCGAGGCCGGCACCCGTCAGCAGAACCGAACCTGCGCCGTCAGCGCCGTAGGAGTGGTTCAGCGTGCCCGTCACGTTCTGCGCGTCGGCATCGTCACCCTGGCCATCCGCATTGCCGCCAAGCAACGCGTCGTCGTCGAGCTTGACCGTCGCGTTGTTGCCAACGATCGGGCTGTCGTCGATGACGCCCACCGTGAAGCCGGCGGTCGTCTGGTCGCCGTCGCCGTCGCGCACCGTCGCCGTGAAGTTCAGCGAGATCACGTCTTCGTTCTGAGCGCCCGAGGCCTTGACCGGATGATCGAGGACACCCGACAGGTCGAAGCTGTAGCCGCCCGCACCCGTATCCGTCAGCGTTACCGTGAACACCGTCTTGTCGCCGGCATGCGCCGTCAGCACCGTGCCGTTCGCAGACAGCGTATAGGTCAGGTGCTGGCCGCCCGAGGTCAGGTCGCTCGCCGCAATCGTCTGGTTGCCGCTCTTGATCGACAGAACCGCATCGACCTGCGCGGACGTCAGATCACCAGAGGCGCCGGCAAACGAGACCGAACGGTCGCCCAGAACCTGAACGCCGCCGAAGCCGCCGTTCACCGCACTGTTGGCATGGTCCGAACCCCAGAAGATCAACAGCGAGCCAGACGTGCTCTTCGTCGTCACGTCGACCGGGAAGCCGAAGATGCTGGTATCCAGGTCGCTGTTCGGAGAATGGTCCTCGTTGCCGCCGGAAAGCTCTTCTTCCTCGACATAATGCGGCAGAAGCTGGCCGATCGCGACCGGAATGTCGTCCGTCACCGAGACCGCGAAGTTGACGGTCTTCGCATCACCGTCCGAATCCGTCGCAACCGCCTGGAAGGTCAGCTTCAGCGCATCTTCGCCGGATAGCTTCTGGTCGAGGTTGCCCTGCAGATTGAAACCGTAGCTGCCGCTGCCGTCGTCGTTCACCGTCACCGTGAAGATCGTCTCGCCATGCGCCGTCGCAACCAGCGTCGTGCCGTTGTCAGACAGCGTATAGCTCAGCGCTTCGCCGTTCGACGTCAGCGCAACCGCCTGGTTGAGGCCGTCGACCGCAGAGACCGTGCCCGTCGCGGCAAAGACCAGCGAGCGGCCGGCGCCGTCGTTGCGGTCGGCAACGTCGTAATTGTCCGCACCCCAGGAGATGTTCAGGCTGCCGGTCGCCGTCGTCGATTCACGCGACAGGTCGTTGCCGAACCACAGGTCATCCTCGTTCACCGAGCCGCTGTCGGAGGCCGTCCAGGAAATCGTATCGTCATCGACATTGATGGTGATCGAGCCGTTGGCAGCATCGCCGTCGCCATCCTTCACCTGATAGCCGATCGTGAAGCTCTGGTTGTTCTCGTTGTTGCCCGCAGCATGCTGGATCGCATGGTTCTGCGTCACCGTGTACTGGCCCGA
>NZ_JBFTOF010000071.1:0-1535 GCF_056397845.1 Rhizobium sp. 05L419 | reverse complement strand
TTATCTCGCGATAACGCCCTTGCTGTTTGGCTAACGGTTCCCATCACCAGGGCCCGTAGAGGACTTGCACCTCCAAGTCGTCGACCGGATACCATCCCGGTCAAACAGTGCTTACGCACAACGCGCCATGCCTGGCGCACCATGAAAAAGGCCGGGCAAGTTGCCCGGCCTTGCAAGTATCGCGCTTCCGACAGTGCCGGTACATCCGTGGTCAAGGCCGGAGCCGGATTTCGAATCAAGCTGCCTGGAGATTGCAGGCAGACATCTTGCCGGACTTGTTGTCGCGCTCGAGTTCGTAGCCGATCTTCTGGCCTTCGACGATTTCGCGCATTCCTGCGCGCTCGACGGCCGAGATGTGGACGAACGCGTCAGCGCCGCCGTTGTCCGGCTGAATGAAGCCGAAGCCCTTGGCGGAGTTGAACCATTTTACTGTGCCTGTGGTCATGATGATGAACCCTTTCAAAGCATAAGCGAGGGACCGCAGAACCGAAGCCTTGCGGATAGTGATAGCGATGATTTTGAAAGAGGGTTCGTTCAGAGCGCGGTGCCAGTCGCGCGGTAAGCAAAGCTCAGCAAGCAAAAGATCGATGTGAAATCGATAGATCAGATGGCAGACCATGTCAACTTTTAGTTTCGAATCCATCGAATTACGCCTCTGGGTCGAGCATCGATCTAACTGTTTCTGCCCGGCATCGCTTCGACAACGAAGCGGAGTACCCTCAGCGTCGAGATCGAGCGGCGCATATGCGGCCAAGCAGCGACTTGTCTCGGTTGTCGAAGTATCGGAACAGACCTCCCGAGTAGAGTATCGTCGCGAATTCGGGACCAATTCCCCTGATCTTGACAAGCGCGGCCGCTCTTGCCGGTGTGTTGACTGCTTCGCGGGACATCAACGCATCCCGTTCTGATGGGATCGCAAGACCAACATTACCGGGTTGTTGGCGCGCGAACATCCGAACAATGATGAGACGGCCCGGTCAGGGAACTTGCCGCTAGTTCTGCTGCAGGCGCTCGCGGCAAACGTCATGAACCCAGCTTTGCAACATCTTGATACGTTCAACGAGCCAGGCGATTTCGTCCGCAGTGATGACGTATTGCGCTGAGTAACGCGCATCGACATAGGCCCGATCAAGCCGGGAGAAACATCTTCGCGCGAACTTGGTATCCCGCGGCCAAGCTTCTATCAGCCGCGGTTCAACGCGTTCCGCGTGGGTTCGAAGCACGCTTAGCCGATGTGACTTCGGCGAGTAGAGGGTCAGGACGAGAAGGGCGCAATGATAAATGCGCTCAGTTGTTTGGTGCAGCATAAACGCCCCATCCCGCCAAATCCCATCGGCGAGCCCTAGTTCGGCCATCCTGAGAGCTTCTTTGGACAGCGCGAACCACTGATCGAAATGCCGTTGCGCTTCCTGTCGTGCCGCCTCGGGCGTGAGCGGCTTCGGCTCGGCCAGCGGATGGCCGGGCGTCTCGTAGAGAACAATACCGTCACGGGCAATGTCGACGAAAAACGGCAGCCCGCGTGCGAGCTTGTCGTT
>NZ_JBFTOF010000070.1:0-1803 GCF_056397845.1 Rhizobium sp. 05L419 | reverse complement strand
GCTCGTTTGCCAGTCCCGGCCGAAACGATCCCTGCCCGTGTGGATCAGGCAACAAATTCAAAAAATGCTGCGGGACCGGCTCCTGAATAACCATAGCGAAACCGCAATTAGGCGGAGACCTGACCTGCACCAAATATGCGGAAGAACCCCTGATTGACGCTCCGCGACAATCCAGAAAACCGGTCCGCTGACGCGCCGCGACAATGGCGAAAAATAACCCTTGCAACCCACTGATCCGCAGTCCATCTTCACCAAATCGCGACCACCTGACTCTTCATCCTGATCGTCGCGCTTCCCATCTAAATTGTCGCGCCACAGGCGATCGAGCCGTGGACCTGCAATGATGCCGGCTGGTGGCCGGGAGTCTTGCCGATCCCGACGGTCTGGATGAGATCGCGCACGATTGGCATCAAACGCTGCTTGGCGAACTCGTCGGCATTGTTGCGGGCGTGGAAGAGCAGGTTGCGGATGCTGATCTCGATATTGGCCGGATTGAACTGCGCCTTCAGCTTGGCGATCTTCTCCTGAAAATCCTCCGCCGGCACTTCCGTGTTGGCAAGTGCCAGAACCAGTTTCTCGCGCCGATGCCATCCTCGATCGCCTCGTTCACAACGCACACCGCATCGACCTATCCGGAGAAAGCTTGCGACGAAATCAGCCCCGCAAATCTTGACTCACTACACGATTGAACTGACAACAATCACAGCCAGCAGGACCCCAGCCTCAAGGGGGCGAGATCATCCCGGAATCCGGGGGCGCAATCATCTCGGAACAAAGGGGCGGCTTCATCGGAATCGGCATCTGACTTGCCTTGATCGTCGCGAGTCTCCCGTATATGCAGCCCCTAATGTCTGAGTCGTCACCTACAAGGTGCGCCGATCGAAGGAAGGGACCTCTTCATGGGCAGAATTCTATTCGTGATCGTTTCATTACTTGCTGTTGCCAACATAAGTGCCTGTGGGACGATTGGCAAAGGTAAGGGGAAGGCCCCGCCGCCGGCAACCGCGGTCTACAAGTAAGCACACCCTCTGAAATGGAGAAGGACGAGATTGGCTCTTCTCCGCTTTGATGTCGCTGGGACTCGGCTCCGTTTGTCAGTTTCCGGTGGCGCTACAGGTCCGCATTCACCTTCGGCTCTCAGATGGAGAGTAGTTATGATACTTGGACGAAGCCGTCACCTGCTGGTTGTCCTGTTGGCATTTTCGTTATCCTCATGTCAGACGAAAGATAAAAGTCCCCAACCGAATTTTACAACCGACAGCCGCGGCTTATCGATTACAGACCCGGCTCGGACTGAAACCTACAGCCACTTCATCGAGTTCCGATCGCGTTATGCGCTGACTTATGGGATACCTACGTCGTTTTTGGGAGTGTAGACCCGAAGGGAAATACGATCGATCCCGAGGTCGCGGGCCTCGCCCCGGCATCGCCGGATGCTGCACCCTATCTTCTAGGAGCCCGTCCAGATAGGTCGTTGCGACGGACATTTGTTGCAGGATAGCCGGCTCAGGCGGGCTTTGCGAGGGTGAACAGCTTGAGGAGGTTGTGGGCGGTGCAGATCATGGCCCACTCGGCACGCACTTTTTCGACGCCCCGCAACAGGAACTGTCGGAAGCCGCGTGCCTGTTTGATCTGTCCGAACACCGGTTCCACTACTTGCTTCCTCAATCGGTAGGGCGTTTCAAAGCCGCCGTCATCGATCTTCCTTCGCATTCGTTGGGTCAGCGGTCCGCCGGCCTTTCCGTTCGCGGCGGTCGGGTGCTTGGCGCGTCCGGGCGCGACATAGCCGTCGATACCACGTGC
>NZ_JBFTOF010000069.1:0-1936 GCF_056397845.1 Rhizobium sp. 05L419 | reverse complement strand
ATGGTGCGCCAGGCATGGCGCGTTGTGCGTAAGCACTGTTTGACCGGGATGGTATCCGGTCGACGACTTGGAGGTGCAAGTCCTCTACGGGCCCTGGTGATGGGAACCGTTAGCCAAACAGCAAGGGCGTTATCGCGAGATAAGGTCTGAAGGAAGCTGGAGGCAAAGTGCCGGCCTGACGAACAGGAAGCGCATATGAGGCGGTCGCATCCGGACGAGGGGGCCATGAAACCTGAAGTCCAATATCACCCGGAGGATGCGGGCGTAGATGCGACAGGTATATGGCATGAAGGTCACGCGTCTTACCCCGGGAGACCTGCCGACCTGCCCCTGGTTTCAGGTGTGCTACCGGCGTCGCAAGGCGTCGGGATGGGGCGGCAGGGGTCAGCAGACGCCGTAGTAGCCGGACCGAACGGTGAAGGGCCGAACATGGAGTGCCGGACGGAGGCCGGTCTTTCGATGGTGAGAACAGACGCAGAAGACGGAGTTGAGATGCTCCGTGCCCATGCCGAGAGTAGCGGCCGGAAGCCGCGAGGGCAGGTATTGGGTGCATCAGACACCACGGCAAGACCGTCATCCTCTCGACCGGAGGCGAATGAGCGACTGATGGAGACGATCCTCAGCCGCGAGAACATGATGGCGGCCTACCGCCGGGTGGTGGCGAACAAGGGTGCGCCGGGCATCGATAAGATGACGGTGGACCAACTGAAGCCATACCTTGCGGAACACTGGCCGCGCATCAAGGAAGACCTGCTGGCGGACCGTTACAGGCCGGCGCCGGTGCGCGGGGTGGAAATCCCCAAGCCCGGCGGCAAAGGGATGCGGCAATTGGGTATCCCCACCGCTCTGGATCGGCTTATCCAGCAGGCGATGCATCAGGTGCTGATGCCGATCTTCGACCCGGACTTCTCTGCCTCCTCCTACGGCTTCCGGCCGGGGCGGAGCGCCCACGACGCGGTTCTGGCCGCCCGGTCCCATGTGACCAGTGGTCGTCGTTTCGTGGTCGATCTTGATCTGGAGAAGTTCTTCGACCGAGTGAACCACGATGTCCTGATGGCACGCGTGGCACGCAAGGTTAAAGACAAGCAGGTGCTGCGGCTCATCCGCCGTTACCTGCAAGCCGGTTTGATGACGGGCGGGATCGAGACGGCCCGCAACGAGGGGACCCCGCAAGGCGGTCCACTCTCGCCGCTGCTATCGAACGTCCTGCTCGATGATCTCGACAAGGAGCTGGAACGACGTGGCCATGCCTTCTGCCGCTACGCTGACGACTGTAACATATACGTGCAGTCACAGCGTGCCGGCGAGCGGGTTATGGCTTCGCTCACCCGCTTCCTTGCCGAACGGCTGAAGCTCACGGTCAACGGTGCCAAAAGCGCCGTGGATCGACCGTGGAAGCGCACGTTTCTTGGCTATACCATGACCTTCCACAAGGCGCCGCGTCTACGGATTGCGGCGTCTAGTGTGGTGCGGCTCAAGGGAAAGCTCAAGGCGGCCTTCCGTACCGGGCGCGGTCGTGCCCTTGGCGCTACCATCAAAGACCTCACCCCAACCCTGCGTGGCTGGATGGCCTATTTCCGGCTGACCGAGGTCAAGGGGATACTTGAGGAACTGGACGGCTGGCTGCGGCGCAGGTTGCGCTGCATCCTGTGGCGGCAATGGAAGAAACCGGCCACGCGCGCCATGCGGCTGATGCAGCGAGGCCTGACGGAACAACGGGCACGTGACTCGGCCGTAAACGGCCGTGGCCCTTGGTGGAATGCCGGAGCCAGCCACATGAACGATGCCTACCGAAAAGCCTTCTTCGACCAACTCGGGCTGCTTTCTTTACAACAGGAACTCCACCGCCTAAATCACGCTCGATGAACCGCCGTGTACGGAACCGTACGCACGGTGGTGTGGGGGGAGGGAGCCGAAAAACTTCCTCCTACCCGAT
>NZ_JBFTOF010000068.1:0-1946 GCF_056397845.1 Rhizobium sp. 05L419 | reverse complement strand
GCGGGAAACCACGCTCGACTTCGCGTGCCTTGGCGATCAGCGAAAAGTCGGGCGGAGCCGCGCCGTTGTTGGAAGCGGCGGCCGCTTCGGCGTTGGGGAACGGCGACGGGAAATAGTCGGATGGAACAGCCTTGCGGCTGTACATGTCACCGCTGGCGTTCGGACCGTCCTGAACCTCGTAGTTGGCGGCAAAGGCCTTSACCTGAGCGTCCGAGTAGCCAAGGTYGCCCAGCGTGCGGAACGGCACCAGTTTCATCGAATGACAGGCAGCACAGACTTCCGTGTAGACCTTGAGGCCACGCTGCAGCTGGCCCTTGTCGAAATTGCCGAACGGACCGGCAAAGGTCCAGTCGACCTCCTTCGGCTCCTCCAGTGGATAGTGCGGCGTCGCKGCTTCGTGATGCTCCGCAGGCTTTGCCTCCTGGGCAAGGGCTGCGGTGCCGAGACCGGCGACGACTGCGAGCGACAGAATGCTTGCAACAAGCTTTTTCATGTTTTTATTCCCTCTCGTCGCCCGCTTATGCCTTGGCCGTTGCRGCAGCCGCGGCAGTCTTGTTGCGCTTTTCAAGCACGGCTTCCGTGATCGAGTTCGGTACACGRCGCGGCGTCTCGAYGAGACCAAGCACCGGCATGACGACCAGGAAGAAGGCGAAGTAAAGGAGCGTACAGATCTGCGAGATCGTGGTGTAGAGACCTTCCGCCGGCTGCGAACCCAGCCAGCCGAGAATGATCGCGTTGATCACGAACAGCCAGTAGGCAAGCTTGTACCACGGACGGTAGACCGCGGAGCGGACCTTCGAGGTGTCGAGCCAAGGCACGAAGAACAGCACGATGATCGCGCCGAACATCACAAGCACGCCGCCAAGCTTCGAATCGATCGGGCCGACGTTGAAGGTGATCGAGCGCAGCATCGCGTAGAACGGCAGGAAGTACCATTCCGGAACAATRTGCGCAGGCGTCTTCAACGCATCAGCCGGGATATAGTTGTCGGCRTGGCCGAGGAAGTTCGGCAGGTAGAAGACGAAGTAGGCGTAGACGAGCAGGAAGATCGAAACGCCGAGGGCATCCTTGAGGGTTGCGTAAGGCGTGAAACGGACAGTGTCCGTCTTCGTCTTGACCTCGACGCCGGTCGGGTTCGTCTGGCCAACCACGTGCAGCGCCCAGATATGCAGGACGACAACGCCGGCAATGACGAACGGCAGCAGGTAGTGCAGCGAAAAGAAGCGGTTCAGCGTCGGATTGTCGACCGCAAAGCCGCCGAGCAGGAACTGCTGAACCCATTCGCCGACCAGCGGAAACGCCGAGAAGAAGCCGGTGATGACGGTCGCGCCCCAGAAGGACATCTGACCCCAGGGCAGAACATAGCCCATGAAGCCGGTCGCCATCATCAGGAGATAGATCAGAACGCCGAGGATCCAGAGGATTTCGCGCGGTGCCTTGTAGGAACCGTAGTACAGGCCACGGGCGATGTGCAGGTAGACCGCGACGAAGAAGAAGGACGCGCCGTTGGCGTGCATGTAGCGCAACAGCCAACCGTGGTTGACGTCACGCATGATCTTTTCGACCGAGTTGAAGGCGATCGAGGTTTCGGCGGCGTAATGCATGGCGAGCACGATGCCGGTCAAGATCTGCACGATCAGCATGACCGACAGCATGGCGCCGAAGGTATAGGCATAGTTCAGGTTGCGCGGAACCGGATATGCAACGAAACTGTCATAGACCATGCGCGGCAAAGGCAGGCGCGCATCGATCCATTTTTCCAAGCCGGTTGATGGCTCGTAGCTGGAATGGCCACTCATGTATCAGTCTCCCCTCAACCGATCTTGATTTTAGTGTCGGACAAAAACGAAAAGGTCGGGATCGCCAGGTTCTGCGGCGCCGGACCCTTACGGATGCGGCCGGCCGTATCATAAACAGAACCATGGCAGGGACAGAACCAAGAACCA
>NZ_JBFTOF010000067.1:0-2802 GCF_056397845.1 Rhizobium sp. 05L419 | reverse complement strand
AACAAGGGCGGCCGCGACGGCTATGCGCGCAGCAGCGACGGCAAGCTGGACATCAAGCTGCCGCAACCGCACCCGGCAGCCGAGCAACTCTTCGGCGCCGCCTGGTCGGCCTGCTACATCGGAGCGATCGAGGTCGCCGCCACCCAGAGAAGCATCAAGCTTCCGGCCGGCGCCGAGGTCGATGCCGAGATCGATCTCAACGTTGACGAAGGCTCCTACTTCCTGCGGGCCCGCCTGAACGTCAGCGTACCGGGCATCGACCGCGACGTCGCACAGGAGCTCATCCATGCAGCTCACGAAATCTGCCCGTACTCCAAGGCAACCCGCGGCAATATCGACGTTGAGACAAACCTGATCTGAGCGGCGGAGGTGTGGTCTGCCGCTGACGCGGCGGACCAACTCGCCTCGGTACGAGGCATCTGTAACCTGCACAACTGGCAATGCGCAGACGCAACTTTGCTTGTGCTCGCCGGTCTGGAGAACACTCGATGGCCAACAATCAGGCACAACCGCCCCAAGCCTATAGCGAGTTTTCGCTTGTACTCGACCCCAGCATCTATGAGCCATTGCCGGACGATTGGCTCGTCGGGATAACCGACGTCGTCGACTCGACATCAGCGATCAAGTCGGGACGCTACGAGGATGTCAACTACGCAGGTGCGTCCGTGATTGCCGCTCTGGGTAACGCCTGGGGGGCGTTCGATTTCCCGTTCGTGTTTCGTGGGGACGGCGCCGCATTCGCACTGCCGGCACACGGGATCATGACCGCGACGTCGGCGTTGCGACAGGTGGCGAGTTTTGCGAGAACCGATCTAGGTCTTGCTCTTCGAACCGGCTTGCTGCCTGTGAGCGAGATACGCGCCAATGGGCGCGATGTGAGAGTCGCGCGGTACGCGGCCTCGCAGAACGCGACCTACGCGATGTTCGCCGGGGGAGGTCTCAAATGGGCCGAAAAGCAAATCAAGAACGGGCGGTATCTGGTAAAGCCAGGGCGGCGCGCGACGAAGCCGGACCTGAATGGGCTTACCTGTGATTGGACGCCATTTCCCAGCCAGCAGGGCGAGATCCTCTCGCTGCTGGTCGAGCCATGTGAGCATACGAGCGTTGACGTCTTCGCCGCGCTGGCCAGGAGGGTGCTTGCCGTTCTCGATGCAGGAGCGCGCCGGTCTCATCCAATAAAGCGGGACACCGCTGTCCGTAAGGACAACGCAGAGTATCTCGATGTGGAAGGCTGGTCGGAGATCGCCTCCAGTTCGGATTTCCGCAAATACGACGATGGCCTGCGCCTTACACTCGACTGCACGCCCGAACAGATCCAAATGGTCGAAACGATCCTTGCCGCGGCACGGGCACGTGGAGACGTCAACTTCGGACTGCATCGCCAATCCCATGCGCTCATGACCTGCTTCGTGCCTTCCGACAGGCCGGATTCGCATCTGCATTTCCTGGACGGGATGGGCGGCGGGTATGCCAAGGCTGCGGAGACAATGGAGGCGAGTGTCATTCCCGCAGCGTTGGCGCGGTAACGCCGCGGCCCGTGCCTTATTGGTCTACGGCGACCGGTGGGGGACTGCTTGGCTCGGTGGTTTTTCCCACACGAGAAGGGGTCGGTCAAAGCTTGTGACCGACACATTGGAACGCCCGTTGGTTCGGGCAGTCGGTGTTTGCTGGCTGCTAATCAGATGTCCGAACGGGCGCCCACGGCATGGCTGTCGCCATTCATACAGCAGCAAGGATGGTTGGATCCCGGCCTTGCGGATTGCTGCCTCAGCCTCTGTTGGGCCTGGGAGCCTTGGGCACAGGGAGCACAGCCCCCCGGGACAGAACGTGTTCGCCGTGCTTCGGCTTTATACCCCGGGCAAAGCGGGAGCTGATGCGGCCTGGCCGGCCTTACCGTGGCCCCCGCGGGCGCGCCTCGTACCTATTGGGCCGACGCGCAAAATCGATGAGCACGATGTGTGATCACACTTTCCCCTGTTTGCCCTTTGTCGCATGCAGGAGATTGTCGCGCAGCCTTGCCACGGACTTCTGTACGACTGGGAACTCCTCTCCGAGTCCAGTGGCGTCAGTCAGGGATGCGCCTGGATCCGTTTCGAGGAGGTCGCGTCCCGCGGCAGTCAGGCTCACCCGCACCTGCCGTTCGTCGGCGGGATCGCGTTGACGCTGAACGAAACTCATGGACTCAAGCTTCTTGAGAATAGGCGTGAGCGTGTTGGATTCCAGGAAGAGCTTTTCACCGAGCGCACTGACGGTCTGGTCGTCTTCCTCGGAGAGCGCCACCATGGCGATATATTGGGTGTAGGTCAGGCCAAGCTTGTCCAAGATCGGCTTGTAGGCGCGGCCAAATGCCAGATTCGCGGAGTAGATCGCGAAGCACAGAAAATTCGAAAGCTTCCTTTCCTTCTTGGTGCCGACTGTCGGGTCGGGGGGCGTTGCCGTCTGCGGGTTCTGTACTGCTTGGTGCGTGGGCATCGGTCTATCCTATCGGTTTTTGCTCTCTCCCTATATAAGTCGTATCCGATTAAATCGCAATGGTATTGACATGGCATTCATCGTCGAGTATTTGAAGCGCATCCGATTAAAGCGGATGCGATTTAAAGAGAGCAAAAAGGATTTCGCGATGACTGAGAAACTTCTCATGACCGGCAAGACGCACAACAAGGGCGGCCGCGACGGCTATGCGCGCAGCAGCGACGGCAAGCTGGACATCAAGCTGCCGCAACCGCACCCGGCAGCCGAGCAACTCTTCGGCGCCGCCTGGTCGGCCTGCTACATCGGAGCGATCGAGGTCGCCGCCACCCA
>NZ_JBFTOF010000066.1:0-2891 GCF_056397845.1 Rhizobium sp. 05L419 | reverse complement strand
GCTCCGAACAATAACTGAATCGTCATTTGTCGAGGGTGCGTCTGATTGACTCATGGGCGGGGGATTCCCGTGCGGATCAGATAGACGTATGTCGATGGCATGATCGACGAGGATGGCATCAGATACCGTTGGGCGACAGTGGGGCGCAAGCTTGATGAACGCGGGCGTCGGATGTTTGCGGCGGCCGAGGCGAGCACGGCGGGATGGGGCGGGCTTGCGGCGGTCTCGCGGATCACCGGGYTGGCGCGGTCGACGATCAATCGCGGACAGGACGATCTGGATGCCATACCTTTGGAGCAGGGGCAGGTTCGGCGTSCTGGCGGCGGGCGCAAAGCGGTGAGCGCGCTTGATCCTGATCTTGTTCCGCAGTTGAAGCGACTGGTGGAGCCGGCCACGCTTGGCGATCCCGAGCGGCCCTTGCTCTGGGTGTCGAAGAGCATGGATAAACTCGCCGACACGCTGACGGCGATGGGCCACCCGATCAGCGCCGACACGGTGGCCAAGGAATTGGTGAAGCTGGGTTTTTCCCGTCAGCGCAACCGCAAGGCGGACGAAGGCTCGCACCATCCCGATCGCAACGCCCAGTTCGAGCACATCAACACGAAGGTGATTGCCGCCCAGGCTAAGGGCCAACCGGTCATTTCGGTCGACACTAAGAAAAAGGGTGTGCTGCAGAGGCACGGAAGGAGTTCAGCATGAACTAAGGCCGTATCGTAAAGCTGCGTGGAAGATGATGGCAGGCCCATCGGGATCGGCTTTCAGGAGCGGGTTCCAAACCAGCCCGAGCTGCTGCGGTAAAGAGCCGTGGTGGTGAGCGTCGGGTGAAAAGTCCTAAGCAAGACTTAGGGCAGGTGAGTGTCCAAAAGACGAGCGCAAGCAAACCCGCCGATGACGCGTCGTTAAAGTATCAAGTGTCGTCAAAACCAGGGGCGCTTTTTTCTCCTGAGACAAGTCCGCAGGAAGCCTGATGACTGTGCGGACGGCGACCGGCGTATAGGGGGCGTGAGGTGGACACAGGCTTTTGCGCGGAACTGCAGGAACCAGCTTGCTGATGGCAAGGGAGAAGCACAAGCGGCCGAAAGCTGCGAGGCGAGAGTACCGATGCAGGAAGCTGGGGCGGACCGACCCGTAGTAGTGATGAAAGTCCTGTAATGGGGCTGGAGCGAAGGGGTCGGGTCAGGTGGTCGTATCTTTTGAAACAACTGGAGACAGGATGACGTCGACGGATACGACAGACAAGCCGTTTAGGATCGATAAGCGGCTGGTGTACGAAGCTTATAAAGCGGTCAAATCCAATGGTGGTGCGGCCGGCGTGGACGGGCAGACGATCGAGCAGTTCGAAGCCGACTTGAAGGGTAATCTCTACAAGATCTGGAACAGGATGAGTTCGGGAAGCTACTTTCCGCCACCGGTGCGCGCCGTCCCCATTCCCAAAAAGACTGGGGGCCAGCGGATTTTGGGTGTGCCCACCGTGAGCGATCGGATCGCGCAGATGGTGGTCAAGCAGTTCATCGAACCGGAACTTGATCAGATCTTCCGGCCAGATTCCTACGGCTACCGGCCGGGCAAATCGGCTCTGGACGCCGTAGGGATCACGCGTCAGCGGTGCTGGAAATATGATTGGGTTTTAGAGTTTGATATCAAGGGCCTGTTTGACAATCTTCCACACGATCTCTTGCTCAAGGCCGTCCGCAAGCATGTCAAGTGTCAATGGGCGGTGCTCTATATCGAAAGATGGCTGACGGCGCCCATGGAACAGGATGGACAAAGGATAGAGCGTGATCGCGGCACCCCGCAAGGGGGTGTAGTCAGCCCGAGTCTTTCAAATCTTTTCCTGCACTACGCATTTGATCTGTGGATGGACCGGACATACCCCGACCTCCCATGGTGCCGGTATGCGGATGACGGTCTGGTGCACTGCCGGACCGAACAGGAAGCGGAGGCCATCAGGGCCGCCCTTCAAGCAAGGCTGGCGGAATGCCAGCTGGAAATGCATCCCACCAAAACCAAGATCGTTTATTGTAAGGACGGAAAGCGCAAAGGGAGGTATCCGAACGTCACTCTTGACTTTCTTGGATACCAATTCCGGCCGCGCGTGGTCAGAAGCTCTCGAAACAGGGAACTGTTTTGTAGCTTCACGCCCGCAGTCAGCCCTTCCTCGTTGAAGGCCATACGATCGACGGTCCGGGACTTGAATATCCGACGGTTAACCGTGCGCTCACTGGACGATATTGCCCATATACTCAATCCGCTCCTGCGGGGATGGATACAGTATTACGGTCGGTACAATCCCTGGGCGTTGGAGGCCATGCTGCGACACGTCAATTTGACGCTCGTGGGATGGGTGATGCGGAAGTTCAAGCGCTTTCAAGGGCGTAAGGTTGGGGCGGCGCGCTTCCTTGAGAAGTGCGTTCAAACCCGTCCCTCGCTCTTCGAACACTGGCGCAGAGGAATGATCGGCGCGTTCGCCTGATGGGAGCGGTGTGAGGTGAGAGTCTCACGCACCGTTCTGCGAGAGGCTGGTGGTGCAATTCCACTGGCCTACTCACCAACTGGTGGGCAACTACAAGAATGTCGGCAGCGACTATCGCCCGAAAGGCACGCCGATCCGCGTCAAGGTGCACGACTTCGAGGACAAGGAACTGGGCAAGGTGGTGCCTTACGGCATCTACGACGTGACGGCGAACGCGGGCTTCGTCAGCTTGGGCATTACCGCCGATACGGCCGAGTTCGCCGTTCAGTCGATCCGGTACTGGCTCGATCGCATGGGACGAGAGCGCTATCCCAAGGCACGTGAACTGACCGTCACGGCCGATTGCGGCGGCTCAAACGGCGCGCGCGTCAGGCTATGGAAGTTGGAATTGCAGAAACTGGCCGACGAGACCGACTTG
>NZ_JBFTOF010000065.1:0-3630 GCF_056397845.1 Rhizobium sp. 05L419 | reverse complement strand
GTCTCGGCCAAAGCGCCGGCAGCGCACGCTAAATCGTTCATCCAGATCGCCCTTTAAAGAATCAGACGATCTCGACAGATTCAGCTCGCAAGCCAATTGTCACCCGTTAACTCACCCGATTGCCCTGGTAGATGAAGTTTCCCGCCTTGCCATCCCGACCGCAATTCAGTATTGAGAGACCACTGTTCCCCGAACAATGGAGGCGTGACATGGCAGTATTTTTCTCCTCACACGCCACCGTGGCCTGAGATTATAGCTCTCGCGGCACCCCAAGCTTAGCCAGAACCTCTAAGAACAGTTCCATCGGATTGGCGATTTAACCGACCGGGTCTTTGACGGCATCGCCGCCTTGCCCGTCTAGTCGAACGCTTACTCGAAAGCGCGATCCACCATGGCACTATCTTCAATACCGGGCGTCAAAGGCTCGACATCTACTTGGGCAGGGCTACTCAAGGCACTCACGGCTTTGACCGTGTTTCCTTTCAGACGGCCTCGTTCATCTCATCCTATCAAAGCAGAAACCCTGCCAGACTGGCTGAAGAATGACATCGGACTAAACAACCCGGACTGACTGGCAACGGCGATCCCAATTTGGGGTCGCCGATACCTGCATCTTTCAGCGCGTCCAAAAGCCTACTCCCCGATCCCAGAAGGTTTCCTATGCCTGTCGGCCGCATCATCATCCTCAACGGCACCTCAAGCGCCGGAAAGTCCACGTTGGCAAAGGCGCTCCGAGAGGAGTTGCCCGAGCCATTCTGCTACTTCAGTTCCGATCAGCTTGCCGACGGTGGTTTTCGCACCGAGAAGCTCCAAGTTCGAGACACTGGCACGCCATCCGAACGCGACCGGTTCTTCGACGGCTTCCACCGGGCCATCGCCGCCTTCGCAGACGCCGGAAACGATCTGATTGTCGAGCACATCGTCGGAACCATCCGGGCTTTCCGGCGTCCATGGAAATCAGCGTGGGACGAGGATGCACCACAAATTCGTCGTCCTCGACTTCGACAAGCCGACGGCCCGGGTCTACCTCGGCTCCTATAATTTCTCAAAACCAGCTGACCTCGAGAACGGCGAAAATCTGGTGCTCGTGCGCGATCGCACGGTGGCGACCAGCTACATGATCGAAGCGCTCCGGATGTACGACCACTACCGATTCCGCGTCGCCTCCGAAGATGGGGAAAATACCGGGCATCCGCTTGAGCTGCAATTGCCGCCGCAGGCGGGCGAAGCGGCGTGGTTTGAGCGTGACTGGACCGATCCTATACGTGCTCGCGACCGCCAGCTCTTTGCTCGCGCCGACTGATGCCGGTGCAGCTGCCTTATGGCAGCGTAACGTTCTTCACCTCGGCCCGCTTTTTCTTGACCCCAGGGCTCGCTCGTCCTTTCCATCTCGATCAGGTCGGCGGGGAAGACGCGCTTTTGGAACACGAGGCGTCCTCAGAGTTTCCTGTCAACCATTGGTCATATTCGTCGCGACGAAGCAGAACAGGCATGCGGTTGTGCACTGGCGCGACCGCCGCGTTGGCGTCGGTCATTGCGCCTGAGTAGACCGGCCCCATTCGTCGCTGACGCACCACAGGCCCGCCCAGGCAAAAGATGAGTTCGCCCTTCACGCTGAACCAGTTGCGGGTCTTCGGGCCTTTGGGTCATTCAGCCTCTGCGAAGCCATCGGTTCGCGATGGTGTGTGGATGGAATGTCGTGGCGGGGAATGCAAAAAGAGGTTGGCGATCGGGTCGTGGATGGAAACGAAGCGTTGAAGATGCCTTGCTGACTTGAAGCGTTTCATGATCCTCACGTTCGATTAATGCGCAGCACCTAGCCGGGAGAGGCGAGACTGCTTCCAAGCGATGAGCTCTCAATTCCTTCGTCCTTCATTCGTCTGGCCCTGGCCTGAATCAAATTGTGGACGAAATCCTGGCCGAAGGCGATCGATCCGGCTTGATTGCAATCAAGATTCGCTATATCAACGATGAGGTACGTACGTCAAAGGAGTCCCTTCGCGGACCAACGCCAAGCGCCCTCGTCCCGGTGGAGTGGCAACTGACAGCGCGGTGACAGTCAAACCGGACCACTCAGGCGAGGCTAATCAAGCCAGCAAGCGAAATTCGAAAGGCAATACGATGAAGGGGTTCAGGCTTGACCCGGAATTCGCCATAACAGACGAACAATCTCTTCGAAGTCTGTTTGATGCGACACATGCTCTGGCCATACAAAAGTGTCAGGACAGCCTCGGCAAGCATGCCCAGGACTTTATAAGGCGTTCTCCATTCCTGTGCATCGGCACACAGGATCTGAATGGAAAAGCTGATGTCAGCCCCCGCGGTGACCCTGTCGGCTTTGTCCAAATTCTTGATGAACGCACGCTGGCGATACCGGACCGACCCGGCAATAATCGTCTCGATACGCTGGTCAATATTCTCGCAAATCCGACCGTTGGACTATTGTTCATCATTCCGGGGTTTGACGACACATTGCGCGTGAATGGTTGCGCCACTCTGGTGAACGACCCTGAACTTCTGGAGAGCATGAGCGTCAATGATCGCGCCCCCAAACTCGCCATTGTGGTCCGGGTGAGTGAGGTCTTCATGCACTGCGCCAAGGCATTTCGGCGCTCTCACTTGTGGAGCTCGGATCACTTCCAGGATCGCACCACGATGCCGTCCCTTGTGAAGATCATTCTGGACGAAACGACCGGGGCACCAAGCGATGGGGATGAGATGCGCAGAATAGATGAAGATTTGGAACATGAATACAAGAGGACACTTTACTAACTACTGGAGAGGAATTGGGTATTTGTGACGCCGATATGGAAAGGCGACACGATCTTTGGCGCGACGCTATGAACGCGCGCGGCTTGTGCTTGAGACGGGACCGTAGCGTTAACCGGCCAGCGATCAAAATGTGGGATCTGGCGGTATGACCGGATTCGCCCGTGATCCTCTTTATCGTCGCCACCGATTTCCAGCGGACGTGATTGCCTATGCCGTTTGGCTCTATTTCCGGTTTCCGCTCAGGCTGCGAATGGTCGAGGATATGCTGGCAGCCCGTGGCGTCATCGTCGCACCAGACCGCAAGGGTGGAGAAGTTTGGCAGGCATTTCGCCAATAATATCCGGAAGCGATCAGCCGGCAGGCTCGGCAGCAAATGGCACCTCGATGAGGTTGTCATCACGATCGCCGGCAAGCGACCCGATCGCCGACCTCTTTTACATTCCCCGCCACGACATTCCATCCACACACCATCGCCAACTGCGAGCCGCAGCCCTGGATGCCTGGCGCCAACTCGCACGCCTTCACGCCGCATGAAGCAAAGCCGCACTCCAAAATATTGTCTTCGCGGCATTAAGTTTGCGGTGCCTTTACAGCATCAGCCTCGGGAACTCCACCTTGGGACGCCCGAAGGACGACATCTTGGGCCGGGATGAGTTCTGTTTATCGCAACCGGTTCCCCGCTTAGGTCGCTCCGAACAATAACTGAATCGTCATTTGTCGAGGGTGCGTCTGATTGACTCATGGGCGGGGGATTCCCGTGCGGATCAGATAGACGTATGTCGATGGCATGATCGACGAGGATGGCATCAGATACCGTTGGGCGACCATCAGATACCGTTGGGCGACAGTGGGGCGCAA
>NZ_JBFTOF010000064.1:0-4367 GCF_056397845.1 Rhizobium sp. 05L419 | reverse complement strand
TGCGCCCCGGATCACCGGCCTTGCCCGGCAACAAGGACGCAATCTTCGCCCACTGCCCATCGCTCAGTTCATACCGCTTCGCCACCATCAAAGGCCTCCGTGATCCAACACGGTGTCCTATGAATCAGCGATTAAGTGATTTGGGAATCCTGAATGTCGATCCGACCTAGGGTTACAGACCTTGCGCTTTCAACTTCGCTTTTCACAGGTTGATGGGAAACCTTCCATCCCCAAGGTCAAACCTCAATCGAGGGCAAGACATGCGCAGGTCGAACCGGGTCATACTGTTACTTTCCTCAACCATCCTCGCAATGGCTGCGACCGGGGCATCCGCCCAGGAACGCCACGTCGGACGGCCCCCCAAGATACGAGCTGGTCGCTTGACGCCTACATCACCGGAAATACAGTGACCGGACCGGAAGGGCCGACGTTCGGATGGCCGTGTGGGTGACGGCATCGTTGGCGATCATCCTTGCAGCGTCCGAGGGCTATCTCTTCGGATCGGCGTACTCCGCAACCCGTGACGGCGTCCCAGCGATCATTGGCTCAGCCGGGCTTGTCTTCGCTTTGATCGCCCTCGTCGCGGCTGGGGTGCTGAAAACGAAGTGGACTGGACGCGCGGTAGCGATGCGGGTGGCTGGCAGTTGGACCGCCGCAAGTGGCTTGCTGCTTCTGGGGTGGGGTTTGCGCTGACGGCGCGTCGCGGCTTCACGACCGTTTGTTACGGTAACATACGGTGCAAAGGGAGAAATTTGTTTCATCTTGTTTGGAGATCGCCCAGCGTCAGGCGACGCACTCGAATGGATAAACCGGATGGGGAACGGAGTTGAATTCGTAAAGAGCTGCTTCAAGGAGCGCGCCAAAGTTGTCCAGGAACTCATCGCACGCAGTGAGGGGTTTCGCGACCTTTGCGACGACTTCGAAATCGCCGACAACGAGGAAGAGCGATGGGAGCTTTCAATCGCTCCGGAGCGCAACGATCGCATCGCCCTCGCAATACTGCAACAGCGTGAAGGGCGACGGCAATATCCACTCCTACCTCGTCGAGACGAAGCGCGTCGACAACAGGGAATGAAATCAGGCAATCACCGACGCAGGATGGCGGTGAATGATGACCGAAACCGGGGAAATGAAAATGATCGCTCGTAGCATCTCCTTGGCATTCGGCCTGCTTCTGGCCCCGTGCCTCTCTTCAGCCCAGCAGTTCGACAACAGCCAGATCATGAGCACTCTCGGACAGGCGAAGTCTGCGGCATCCGCCGTCGACGTCGCTTTGCTGGTGGGGGAGGCCAACACCAATGTCGGGAAGGGCGTTGCCGCGCTCCCCAATTGGAGCAAGCTGTCGGAGCTCTCGCAATTAATCGTCGAGATCGACTTTGAAAATAACTCGACTGCCATTGAGCCTAAGTCCTACCGCACCGTCGAGCTGATCGCGGACGCGTTGCATCATCCTGATTTGCTCCGCGACAAGTTCCTGATCGTCGGGCACTCGAGCGCAACCGGAAGTGCAAAGCACAATCTCGAACTCAGCCAGAAACGGGCCGACGTCATCAACGAAGCGTTGTCGACAACATTCGCGGTTTCCCCTGACCTCCTTTTTTCAGTGGGTGCCGGAGAGGAATGGCCGATCGATCCGGGTCATCCGAAGTCGGCCGACAACAGGCGCGTCCAGTTAATCAATCTGGGACTTTTGAAGTAGCGGCCTCGTGGCCCAACAGGAGGACGAACAGTGCCTGGGATCTCACATATCTGCATGGTCGCGCTCGCGGCGACCTTCGTTTTCACGTCGTCGGCCCTCGGGCAGGACGCCATCTCGGCTCCCGCACAGAAGACGATTGGGGCGACGAAATCTAAAATGGTGCCTTCTCTTGCTGTCCTCAATTCTGGAGGCGCAAAGCTCGGGGGTGGCAAGCTGACGATGAGCGGTATTTCCGCGGTTTCAATCGTCTTCGCCGACCGCCCGGTGCGCTCTGCAGGTCATGTCCTGACCTCCGAATTCATCAATCAATGGGGCGAGGGAGCGGACAGCTTCGCCAAGGACCCGCCGAATGCGACGATATCGGTACTGAGCGCCAAGGGAGATTCCGTCGCCGATGCCGTGGTGGTCCTGAAGACGCCGAAGCTCGAAGGCGCAAACCTGACCTTTGAGGTCGCGGTCCTCGAAGGCGATCTCGCCGGAGCAGATGGCCCCGCGTCGCTATTCATCGACTGGTTTGCGGCACGCGGTCCTTATGGCGGCGTTGCCGTGGGGGGCGCTGGTTTTCGTGCTCCTGTCTGGCGCGGTGCCTACTATGCGCACCCGGCCTATGGTGGAGCCATCGCAGCGGGGGCTGTACTGGGAGCGGCGGCCGTGGCGTCCGAGTATCACCCCTACTATGGCTATCGCCCGCCGGCATGCGGGTACTACCCTTATCCGCCCTGCTACTGAACTCTCAGCGGAAGGGGAGTCAAACTAGGCAAGCATCGGCGGGGCGCAAACCGCCGATGTGTTGGGGCTGTTGCTCGTCCAGGCGTGGTTGTCTTTGAACGATCGAGGTCTGTGGTGGTCGCCACTACCCTGATTAGCGACATCCCACGGACGGCAAACATCGAGGATGCAACGAGTGGAAATCATCTCTACGCCAAAGCCCGTTCTGGAAATATGCGTCGGCACCTTGTTTTTGATCGTCGTCATCTTCGTGCACGGCGCCGGAATCCGGTCTATCAGTCGGCAGTTCAACGAATCTTGGGTGCATGTAACCAGCGCCACGCCGCATTGGCGGGTCAACATCATGCTGGCGGCAACGATCGCTGGTCTGGCGCTCCTGCATTTTGCAGAGACATTGATATGGGCACTTCCCCTCTATGTGAGGGAGATCATCCCTTCGATGCGGGACAGCTACTACTACGTGTTGGAGAGCTACACCACGCTTGGCGAGGGCGGCGTCACTCTTCCAGATCGATGGCGGCTGCTCGGCCCGATTATAGCAATGTCCGGCCTGTTCACCTTTGGTTGGACGGGGAGCGTGCTGGTCAGCATCATGACCGATTTCGGGAGATTCGACCGACTACAGGCAGGGCAGGAGCGTGCTGACGAGGACGAGGCGGACGCCCTCGAAAATGCCGCCTGCGGTCACATGTTGGAAATGGCATTCATCTCGTGGTTTTTCACGGTTCAAACGGAAAGGAACGACAATGTCTAAACACTGGACAGCTTCCCTTGCCTGCGCGGCGCTTCTCTTTCCACTCTCGGCAGGGGCAGCGCAACTCGAGGTCGGAAAACTAGACTGCGACATATCCGCCGGCGTCGGTATGATCCTCGAATCCAAGCAAACCGTCTCATGCACGTTTACACCATCGCCATCGCTCCCCGGCCCGACCCAGACCTACAAAGGCTCGATCGATGAGTTTGGTCTCGCCATCGGGGACGTCAAGGCAGGGCGGATGATCTGGCTGGTCTCCAGCGTCAACGGTCAGCCGCTGTCGGGACTGCAGGGCACTTATCGGGGTGTCGAAGCCGACGCTAGCCTTGGCCTCGGCGGCGGCGCGAAGGTGTTGGTCGGCGGAAGTCGAGACAGCGTGTCGCTGCAGCCGTTGTCGCTGGAAGGAGAAGAAGGCGTCAATGTCGCGATTGGCGTTGCGTCTCTGAAGCTTAGTGCGGGTGACTAAACTCCCATATGTCGACTTGGGAGGTGACCGGCGAATACAGGGCATTCAAGGATACCGCACCCATCCCTACTGAAGAACCGGAAGGTCTCCTGCGGTCGTCTTCCACGGGGACGCCGGTCCCGCCTCGGCTTGTCGACAAGGTATCAACTTGCACACAGGATTACCGCTCGATGTTCGAACCAGTCTCTAAAATGAAGCTGCGAGAACGGTCCCTGAAGCAGCCTATTTAGGAGGTAAGTTACTGTAACATACTTGATGTTCTACTCCCAGCTGCAAAGACCTTGGCTTGGGTACCGCTGCGAATAAACTGAGGTTTTCCACTTCGACGTCGCGCGCATCAGCAGCCGCTTTGATTTCCGGGCGCCAGATGAATTGAGGACATAAGCCGCTCTTGAATTGTCAACCATCGCGGTCGCGTAACCTTTTCCTACCACTTATGCGCGTCACTTGACCGCCCCGAACCCGAAAGGAAGTTGTTCAGATGCTTACGAAACGCGATCTGCTTCGCTCTGCTGCGATGGCCGCACTCGCCGCCGCGGCGGCGAAGTCCACTCCTGCAATTGCGCAGAGCAATGCCGAATGGCCCAGCCTGTTGGAGGCCAAGGACATCGCCGAGGAAGGCTTCATCTACGGCCTGCCCCTCGTGATGAATTATGCGGTTATGCAAGAGTTTGCGGTCGACAAGAACTCGGGGCAGTTCAAAGCACCGTTCAATGATA
>NZ_JBFTOF010000063.1:0-4373 GCF_056397845.1 Rhizobium sp. 05L419 | reverse complement strand
TGCGCGCGGTTCTCCTCACTGTCAGACGTGCGCAGCGTGCTGCCGTCCACCGCATAGCGGGCAAGCCCTCGCCAGGACCGGCCGGATTGATGACGCTCATCCCAACAGGCCGAACTCATGGCAAAGAGCTGCGCCAAGGGCGCTTGGCCGAGCCGCCCAGGGCGGCGATCATGGTAGCCCCGATATCCACGGTAGTAGCCGCGGCGCTCGGGTTCGCGTTCGCGGTAGGCGTAGCGGTCGTACCGATCCCGTGGGCATAAGGTGGCGGCGGCCGGTGATCGTCGCGGGCCTGAACCACGTCATTTTGAGCAGGCGTGGCATGAGCAGATGGCATTGGGCCGGCATAGACCGACGTCAGAGAGGTGGCGCCAATGCAAACCTTGACCATCCCAGTGCGAACCGCTTCATTACATTCATTTTTCATTTCCTTCGCACTCAAGCGGGAAGACGTTGGGCCCCATGCGACTAGCGCAAGGTGAACACCGCAACACAAGGTTTACACTATGCTGTGAGTGCCAGTTGTGGCTTAGCGGCGCCGCAATTGGGGTCATAGAGACCCGAACGACGCCTCAAACGTCGCGCAGATCTCTGGCGTTTAGCCAATTGTTTATGCTCTCTGATGAAACACAAAGCCCACCGTGGCGAGCCTTGTGTCGGTCATTGACTCCTAGGACGATGTGGCAAAGTACTTAAAGAGTATTGATCAACGTCAGAGGCTCTTGATCATGGCGCATTACACCGAAACACAGCGATTTCACTGCGAGAGCAATTCGGGAAGACKTTATACTGTCATCGAGCAGATACTAACGTCTCGGCTCGCACTCGACGTATCAGCAAGCCCCCGAACGGATTACGTTACGGAAGACGGCGAAATCGCGGAGAGGCTGGATGATGCCACCTTCCTGCTTCTTTTGTCCGACGAGGTCGTACGCGTTGCCTAGCTCGTTGGAACTCCGGCCTCTTCGTCAAGGCCAGACGATTTGTGGAGGCTCCAGCAGGAACGCGGCAACGGTCGGTTGAGGACGGGCACCACACTGCACTTTCGCAGGGGAGACGGGCTGACCGAGGGCTCGTCTGGGCCCTCATTCGATATAGTAGTCTTGTCCGGCTTTTTGATAGGTGAGTTTTAGCGTCCCGTCAGGCTGGACGACATAACGCTCGTTGATGCGGTATCCGAACTTCCCGAGGAACGTGTTTTTGATGACAGTTCCTGGCCTATAGGGAGAATGAATTACCCTGCCGCCGTATGTCAGGCTTCCTGGAAGCGGCGGAATCTCCGCCATTGAGGTAGTACAAGCTGCCAAAGCGACTGCGACCGTTGCGCTGGCAATCATCGGGACAATTCGCATTCGATGCTCCATGAAAGGACATCAAACACCGGTTCGCTGCCAAGGTCCACGGTTTGGAGAATAGTTAGTTGACCGCTCTCCTCGGCGCGGTGGGTGTCAGGAGCGGATTTCTAGTAGGGACCAATGCACTGCCGCCGAGGGCCGTAGTAAGGCTGGAACGTATTGTCATAGGCCCTATAGGAACGATATCGGGAATAGCACCAGTCGGCGTGCGAGTTGCCGTAATATCGTGGCTGATCATAGTAATACCTTGGCTGAGCGAGCGCACCGCCAATAATCGCGCCCGTCGCCAGTCCGCCGAGTAGCAGGCCGAAATCGTTGTAACCGCCGCCGTAGTATCCACCGCCATAGAAGCCACGGCCATAGTAGCCGCCATAGCGTCCGTAGCGGTAGCCACCATAGGGCCGATAGCCACCGTAGGGCCGATAGCCACCGTAATAGCTGCGACCATAGTTTCTGTAACCACCCCAGCTGCCGCCGTAGTAGCGGCCATAGTTGCGGCCGTAGTGCCCGCGATATTGGATCAGTTGTCCATCCGTAGCTTGTACCGTCGGCGCCTTGAAGGATGGGAATGCTTGAGCCGGTAGCACGCTCGACAATGCAGCCACCAGCGAAAGGCAAAAGACTGCGAAGTTCCTCATTTTAACCACCCTGTACTTTCACAGGGCAAACGGCTGAAACGGTATTTTGTGCCCTCCCTCAGATCAAGGTCACGCCAATGTGATTGTCGCGGCGTACGCTCGGTCGGTTCCAAGGCGCACTCGCCCATTTCGGTTGTCAATTGACTCGACTTGGTTGCACCCTTCCGCTTGCCATTGCTGATGATTTGAAGGAGTATTCGGCCTATGGCCCTTGAGACTTGGGCAGTCTCCAATGATCGGACAATGCCATGCCTCTGAAGTATTTTTTGGCTGCCGCGGCAATAGCGCTTTTGACCCTTTCAGGGTGCACAACCACCAGCTCAGAAAACACAACCTACGCAAGCCCGGCAGGGATAGGCCCGGTTCGCGGCACCGGCAACAACTTCTACTAGCTTTTGCGCGGCTGCACGGCGTCGATAGACCGGCATTGGCTTGATGCCGAGACCGTCGAGAAGTGCATCGAGCCTGCTGCTCATCCACCGACCTCGATGAATTCGATCGGGCCGCCGGCGACGCCATCATCGAAGACCGCGCACGATAACCGGCCTCCAAAAACGCATGCGCTATCAAGGTTAGTACGGTTGCCAATTGTCTGTGGGTTCTTGAGTGACGGTGTATGTCCGTGTACGAGATGCTTTCCCCAGTATTCGCCAGAGTAGCCGGCGGGGAAGCGTGTCCACATCAAATCGTCGGCCGTCTGATCCTCGAAGTAGACGCCATTCTTGACGCCTGCGTGCACGAAGATGCGATGCTCGTCCTGGTGTATCAAAGGCAGGGAAGCGACCCATGCGAGGTGGGCGGTAGGGATATCGTTCCGGTATGATGCAAGGGTCTCAAGGCCACCATTGTCAAGCCACCAGCTTTCGTCATAGCTCCCGTCTAGAGCGCCGACCATCATGTCTTCGTGATTGCCCTTGAGCGCGATCCACTTCGAGTTGGATGCCCTAGGGCCAACCATCAGCCTGTCGATGACTGCGCAGCTGTCGGGACCTCGATCAATATAGTCCCCGAGGAAAACGACCGTCCCAGGGCCAAAGGAATCAATCCTGCGGATCATCTCCTCCAATTGCGTGAAGCATCCGTGGACATCGCCGACAGCAAACGTGAGACTCATGCTCCAACCCTTTCTACCGGTATGACTTTACCCCCTCGGGTGATCGGCCCGAAGGGGAGAAGTAGGGCGTCGGCGTCAGACGTCGCGTCGATGGTCTCGCCGTTGCGTAGCAGATGCCCATTGAAGTCGGCGAGTAGATGAATTGTAGCAGCCCTCTGAGCGTCAAGCTCCGTCGGGAACACCTTTGGCTTGTCGCCCCTTCCATTATCCGCTTCGGATGCCCATCTCTGGCAAAGCGGAGCATTGCCCAATGTCCGCCGATGACCGATTTGGCAAATCCGGCGAACTCGTTCATCTCGCGGTTCCTGTTCCTTTTCCCCGAGTTGGAACGGCGCCGCGCCCTGGGACTTGTTGACACCCCCACGATCGGAGCGCGGTCATGATCGTACATCGATGGAAGAATCCCCTAGTGCTCGGAGACAACCGCATCCGCATTGTTGTCGGCTCCCCTGAGGAGGCCATCAATTGGCTGGTCCATGAGCCCAACCAGAGCACGCCCAAATGGCGGCACGCTTGGAAGGCATGCCGAGATGCCATCGAGGGGCGGGTGCGTGCTGAAGATGCGAGAAGGGCCGTCCAGCTCGCGGCTGCGCACTGACTGTCGAGCCCGGTCCATGGGAACGGGGCGCGCGGCGAGCTTGTTCAGTCGGCACCCCTGGTGCGCTACCGAACTGAACGGGAACGACCTATCCCCTTACCATTCAGCGAATGGGAAGGCAGCCAATAGATTTAACAAAATCAATATTTTGAAAATCGATTGGCGACCCCTACAGATGTACGAAGATCTAACAAAATCAAGTACCTTAGATAAGGTGGGACCAAATATCGCCCCATTGATATCATTGAGGAATTGAGAACGGCGGGTCTTACTTCTTGACGCCAAACCGGCTCCGCCATCTCATCCCTGCTCGGGCGGGAGCATTCACCTATAGGGCCGCACGCCCGCACGACGTTGGGGGCTGGCAAAAGCGCGACTACGGGATTTTTCTATCTAGGTTTTCCAGGACCTCGCCCGACGCTCGTGCGATGGCTGTTCGGTCCAGTAGATGGGGTATACAATCTCAGCCGCTAAGTTAGCCCAGGGAGAGACCGATGCGTGGGCTGGTAGGAAGCGTACTCGTCTACTTGAGCATTTTCGCAACGTCCCAAGGCGGTCCGCTTCACGAGGCGGCCAAGAGCGGCGACCTGGCAGCGCTCGCGGCGGCCCTMGATGCGGGGGCGGACATTGAGGAGCAGGACAAGGGAGCCACTCCCCTCATCCTTGCGGTT
>NZ_JBFTOF010000062.1:0-4913 GCF_056397845.1 Rhizobium sp. 05L419 | reverse complement strand
CGCCAGGTATATGACGCTTGAGACCATGGCCCAAATGAGCGATGATCCGCAAATCAGTTTGCCCGCTGTGGCACGCTGATATCCCTCCGGCCCTATGTCGGAAAGCACGGCCACCAGCCGCGACCTACACCACTTCCAGGGACACGATCGTGGGAGGCCTCGTCGCGCGACGGGCAGAGCGCTGCAAAGCAGTCTTCGCGACGTAGACCATCGAGGGCTCCTGTCCGGCGGGATCATCGCGCGTCAAATGATGCGGCGGCTCCACGCAGTTGATCGACAAGGTCCACCGCCTCCTCCAATTCATCGAAGATCATTGCCGGCCCAATTCGGGCAATCACGCCTGAGCGCCGCAAGACTTCGAGCGGCTCGCTGTGCAGTTCCACGATCGCGAACTTTACGCCCCTCTCCTCTGCCATTGACCGTACCTCCTCGAGCATAACCGCTGCGGTGCTGTCGATCTGGGCGGCAGCTCCTGCGTCGAGAACAAACCACTTGGTATCCGGTGACATGGTCGCAAAAATCGCTTCGATCCTGCTCTTGATGTGCTCAGCATTGTAAAACAGCAGACTGCCCTGAACGAGGTAGATCACCACACCGGGGACTGGCTTGGCTTGGGGATAGCGATGAAGCTTGTAGAAGCCGTCGCGCCCTGGAATGCGACCAAGCAATGCATCGCGCGGCGTCATTCCTTCCATGACGAGGTATAGCAGCGTCGCGACAACGGCTATGATCACTCCCTGCAAGACGCCGAGGCTCACGGCGCCTGCAATGCTGATAAGCGCAAAGAAAAACTCGATCCGACTGATCCGCCACAGTTCGCGCAGGGTTCGGAGATCGATAAGGCTTACGGCGGCCGATGCGAGGACGGCTCCCAGTGCGGGAGTGGGCAGGATCGCCAGCGCGTCGGTGAGAAAAAGAACAGTCAGCGCAAGCGCGGCAGCCGAGAAGACAGCCGCCACTTGAGTCTTTCCGCCCATGAGGTCGTTGATCGCGGTGCGGGAATCGGAGGCTGTGACCGCAAAGCCGCCGAACAATCCGGACGCAAGGTTCGCCGCGCCAAATCCAAGGAGCTCGCGATTGGCATCCACCGGATATCGGTTCTTCGCGCCGAAACTGCGGGCGGTCACGATACCTGCGCCAAAGCTGACGATCAGCACTGCCGCGGCACCGACGATCAGGTCGCCGATGGCGACATTGGGGATTGGTATCGATGGCGTCGGCAGCTGCGACGGAACGATGCCAACAACGCGAATACCCAAAGCCTGAAAATCAAAAGCGTAGGACAGGGCGGTCGCGAGTGCCATCACAACAAGCGGCCCTGGCACAGTTGGAAGCCATTTTCCGAGAAGCCGGAGCATGGCGAACAGTCCGATCGCCAACCCAAGCGAGGGCCAGTGGATCAGGTCCGACTTTCGTGCAATTTCGACCAGTGGTGAAACCAGCCCGTCGCTCTCGATCTTCACGCCGGTGAAGCGACCGATCTGTCCGATGAGGATCGACAGCGAGATTCCGGTCATAAAGCCGGTCAGGATCGGACGTGAGAGGAGGTTGGCGATAAATCCCAGCCGAAGGAAACTTGCGAGAAAGCAGAGGAGGCCGACCATTGCGGCTATCGCCGCCGAAGCCACGACGTTTTCGGCCGTCGACGACAGTCCAAACGAAACGAGAACGGCCGCCAGCACCGTGACCGTGCCGGCGTCGGGGCCCACGATGAGTTGTCGCGACGAGCCGAGCAGGGCATAGCCCAGCACCGACAGAATGCTCGCATAGATTCCGACCTCTGGCGGCAAGCCGGCCAGCGCGGGGTAGGCAATCGCGCTTGGCAAGCCAACGGCGGCGATGGCCAGCCCGGATGCCAGATCAGACCGAAGCCACTCCACCCGATACTCTCGCAGGCTGGATATGAGGGGAAGGGTGAGCATAGCGGCGAAGATCTCCAACGGAAAATTCAGACGCTTTCAGCGGGTCATCGCCGTATCAACCGGGCAGCCTTGCATCTCCGTCGCGTATACTGGAAATGCCATCTGATCCCGGTGTGCTTAAATTGTTAGGACCGCCGCTCGAAGTTATCCGCAAAACGTGATTCTGAGACATTCCGCGGCCCCGCGCCACTGGCAGCCTCGTTCGGCGGATATCAGAAGAGCGACGGCTTGCGACCGGGAAGTAAGAGCAGGATCGCCTCGACGCCTAGCTTGCCAGGTCGGGAACGACGTTCCTATGGCTCTGATCCTCGAGATAGTCGGACGGTCGTTTCTGACGCTTGCCGAGATCCGGTTCGTCGAACTTAATGCGCTCGTAGGGGATCGATTTGAGTATGTGCGAAATGCAGTTTATCCGGGCACGCTTCTTGTCGTCCGAAGGGACGATCCACCAACGCGCCTGCTCATGGTCGGTCTTGCGGAGCATCTCGTCATAGGCGCGTGTGTAATCCCACCATTTGCGATAGGATTCGATGTCCATCGGGCTTAACTTCCACTGCCGCAGGGGGTCTTCAATCCGCTTTTTAAAACGGCGCTCCTGCTCTTCCTCCGAGACCGTGAGAAAGTACTTCAACAGGATCACGCCGCTTTCCACGATCGCCGCCTCGAACCGGGGGACAATTTCAAGAAATCTCTGAGCTTTCTTTTCGCTGCAGAATCCCATGACACGGTCAACGCCGGCACGATTGTACCAACTGCGATCAAAGATGACAATTTCCCCAGCCGCTGGCATGTGGGCGATGTATCGCTGCATGTATATTTGCGACTTCTCACGGTCAGTGGGCGCGGGCAGGGCAACCACGCGAAACACACGCGGGCTCACCTTTTCAGAAATTCGTTTGATCATGCCGCCTTTGCCGGCGGCGTCGCGGCCCTCGAAGACGATCACGATCTTCGCGCCGGATTTCTTCACCCAGGCCTGCAGGTGCGCCAGCTCCACCTGAAGCCTGTTGAGTTCCTTGTCGTAGTTCCATGACCTGTCCTTTTTCGCTTTCGCTTCCGCAGGAGCTTCACCGTCAAGGGCGTAGATCTTGGTCATGTTTCCCTCCCGATTTGTTGTGTGTCGCCGTGTCGGCGGTGCGACGCCACCTTCGGCCTGCCGCCAGTCTGTCAGTGGTGGCGATAGTAGCGCGCTTGGAGCGGGAATGCCTGTAGCATCGGGTAGCATCTATCCCCGGCATCGAATGATACACCGGCATGTGCCACTCGCGTTCGTTCAGCTCACCCGAAGGTGGTTCCCGGCTGCGCGAAGAGAAGCGGCGGCGCTATCAATACAACCAGGTGAGCCGCCCGCATCCGTGCCCCAAAGGCATTTCTGACCACGAACACTGCTGTATCCTCGTGTATGATACATCCTTAAATATGCGACATGCAATATGATGAGACTTGATAGTTGACCAAGGTCGAGGGCTGCTATGGGGTCAGGATCGCACTATTCACTTTCGTCGCCAGGTCTTGCAATCGCGTGCGAGTTTTTTCCTGCTCGGTCACAAGAGATCCAAGTCCTGTTCGGACGGGACGACAGCTTCCGAGGATTGTGCGAGGACCTTGCTGCGGCGGAGGCCGTGCTACTGACGGTCGACGGACTTCCCGACGGCATTCGTGCGGCAAGACGGTTTGAATATCAGGATTTGATCTCAAGTCTTTTGGCCGAGATCGAAGAGATGTTGTCGCTTGCCAAGGTCATCCGAATGCCACGAAAGCCACGGACGTAGTGCCGGTGCCGCGTCAAGCTTGGCGCCGGAGCAGAGAGTGAGACGCTTTGATCCATCAACACACCAGAGGAGCCTCGACCGATGTTTCGTATGTCGATTTGGAATATGATTGGCTTTCGCCGCAGACTGAGCATTGCGCTTGTATTGGCAACCTCGGCTTGGTCTCAGTTATGTTCCGCAACATATTCGGACGCTGCGGGCGACCAGCTTAGAGATTTTCCGTTCATGATCGGTTGCGAAGTGAAAGACACCTTCCACGCTTTTTACCTCTCGCGGATATCTCCCGATGGATTGGCGACATACGTCGCATCGGATCGGATTGCCGGGACTATTTCCCTGGATGGGCATGCAAAGGCGGTAGGCGGGCCAAACGGAGGGAACTGCCTTGGCAAGACACTCGAGCAGCTACGAGCGTCCGGCCAGGCTCGCTATCTCCAGCCGTAAAGCCGTCGAAAGACCCGTCTCGCACCGCCATGAGATGCACGACACCACCGAATGCTCAGCGAGCGTGCGGTTCATGTTGGGGTTGAAGTCGCTAGCAGCGAGCGCTGTTTAGGCAGAACCCCAAGGCGAATAGGGAAATGTGAAATTGTGGTTCAGTCGCAGGGCGCTGACCAACCGATCCGGCCGCTGGACACAAGCCCCCGTTTGGATCTTGTCGCAGGTCTCACGGCGGCCGCAGTCGTCCTGCCGAAAGCGATGGCCCAGGCGACAGTCGCCGGCCCCGGATGGAGATGCCGGACGGCGGATCACCGCGACCAAAACTTGATTTCGATGCCGCACGGCGACGTTGATCTCCCCCTTGACGGTACGCAAGGTGGACCCTCGTTGCCTTAATCTCCCGCTAGCAGTAAACTAAGTTTCGACCACTTTCAGACGCCAAGCTTTCTCTATTCAAGCAGATCCCTCTTGCGCAGACGGGCAACGGTTCAAGAGGAAACTCCTGATCCCGAAGACGCCTTTAGCCGATCGAGCTGTGCGCCGCTTAGTCGTTCTGTCGAACCATAGGGAGAAACGAGATGCCGCAAAATTCTGACTTTGATCCAAACGCGATGCCGCCAAGCGCTCAGGATCTTGTTGATCGCCAAAAAGCTGCAGAGCAAAGGGAACAACGAAGGGTCGAAGGAAAGGAGAAAAGTCACTTCGACATCATCAGTGAATTTCTGTTCAAGCATGTGACGGATAAGGAAATTCAGACAGTTCGGCGGTTGGTCGAAAA
>NZ_JBFTOF010000061.1:0-5568 GCF_056397845.1 Rhizobium sp. 05L419 | reverse complement strand
ACCAACGGCGCCCGCATTCATCGCTTGACCGGCAGACACCGGATCAGGCTTATTTCAACGCGCTGACGCCGATGCTGGCTGCAGCGTAACCAAGGCGGGAATCCACTTAACAAACGCCGGGTACTGTTCAGACAAACCGAGCCAGCTCACTGATGACGAGAATTGCCTCAGGCGAGATTGACACGGAGCAGAAACAAAAAAAGCTCCTCGACGGTTATGTCGAGGAGCTTTCTGTGAAGCGTCTTGCATGGGCAAATTTGCAATTATCGTTGGTTGCGGGGGCCTGATCACACAGACACTTGTACATTCGGCATTTTATGAAAGCATTTCGCGGGGCGCACAAGTGGACTCAAACGTGAGCCCTGCGCGACCGCTTTCATCCGGCTAAATCTTTGTGGGGTCGTCCAAGGCACGCGAGCCCAAAGCGACGTTGCGGTCAGCCGCGTCCAGTGCCTTGACGGTGACCGCTGCAATTAGACCAGTCAGCACAATCCCGGCAAAGATTACCAATGCCAGCACCCGAGCCGAGAAATGTTTGGGCGTAAAATCGCCGTAGCCGATGGTAAGTCCTGTCACGAAGGTGAAGTAGAGAGCTTCGCCCATCCCCCAATCCTCAATGCGCCAAATTGCAAGGCCACATCCAATCTTGCCGGAGGAGCTAAGGATGTGTTCGTTCACATCTCGGCCCTGCAGGCTTCCGGAATTCAAGCCTTCGTGACGGCCAGAAGGTCTCCTTCGATGCCGAACCAGATCGGATGGGTAAGGGCCCGAAAGCTGAGCATCCGGGACGCTGTGGACGCGGTTTTTCAACGATATCCGCTATTGCCGGACCTCATGCAAAGTCGGCCTATTGAAGCCAAATGAGCAGCCTTCAGCTCTTCCGCCGGCCGTACAGCAGTAGCATGCCGATGATAACCCTTCGTAGATCAGCCGGCGGCCGGCCTCGTCAATCTGTATCACCGAGAGAATTGAACACCCGCGCGGTAACGTGGAAAACGATCGCCTATCCGCCGATGCTGCCTCGTCGGCGCTATGCTTTGAGCACCCGCATCGTCTATTCGGACGACATCTCCGCTGGTAAGGTGTAATATGCGGTTTGGTCCAGTTCGGCTTCCGGTATACCGCGCAGTAGGCCGTGGACTCGATGAATAGCGTCTTTCCGGGGGAAGAGCCGTGGATTCAACCCAGCCTGCAGCTGTCGTCGCCGGCCGCAATCCGTTGCGCAGGACGGCGCTCATACTGGTGCTCCTGGCGCTCGTCCTGTTTGTGCTGTCCGTCTTCATGGAGCGGCGTACACCCTCCACCTCCCAAGCGCAGGTTCAGGCCTATGTCGTGGGGATCGCGCCTGAGGTGACCGGCCGGGTCGTAGAGGTCAATGTCGACGACAACACGCTGGTCGAAGCCGGTCAGGTGCTTTTCCGCATCGATCCCAGCACCTATCAGATCGCCGTCGCCCAAGCGGAGGCCAATCTGGCGCTTGTCGGTCAGACCCTTGGCGCTTCCACTGCGACCGTGGACGCCGCCCAGGCCAAGCTGGTGGAGATGGAGGCGGATCGGGACAACCAGCGCGACGAGTACGCGCGGGCTACCGAACTGGTCAAGCGGGGCGTGTTTTCCAAGGCAAGGTACGATGCGGCGAAATCCAGTTACGAGCAGGCTGAGGCCTCGGTGACTGGTGCGGAGGCCGATCTCGCCAAGGCCAAGGAAGAGCTCGGCCCGGCAGGCGAAGACAACCCGCAGCTCCGGGAAGCGCTTGCGGCGTTGGAGGCCGCCCAGCTGGACCTGGTCCGAACCACCGTTCACGCACCATCGGCCGGCGTCGTCACGAACCTGCAGCTTTCCATCGGCAAGGTCGTCAGCGTCGGCCAGCCGGCCATGACATTCATCGATGTCGGGACGATCTGGATTGCCGCCGCCTTCAAGGAGAACAGCCTGGAGAATGTCGCCGTCGGCAATCGTGCCGAGCTGCTTTTCGATGCACTCCCCGGACGGCTCTTTCCTGCCAAGGTCGAAAGCGTCGGCCTCGGCGTATCTCAGCAGGGCGGCGGCGGGACTGACCCGAACACCGGTCTGCCGACGATCCGGACCGACACCGGCTGGGTCCAGGAGGCGCAGCGCTTTCCGGTTCGCCTAGTCATGGACGTAGAACGGCCAAAGGGCGTGCGATATGGCTCGCAGGCGACCGTCGTCATCTACACCGGCGATCATCCGGTCACAAATGCCTGGGGCTGGCTGTGGATCCGCATCATATCGGTGCTTAGCTATGTCGGCTGAAAACGACACCGCGCTTGCGGAGCAGCGTCGAAAGGGACTGCGGGTGGCATTTGCGGTTTCCGTGGGATTTACCTCCGCTGTGTCGCTCGGTGCCATCGTGCCGTTCCTCGTGCCTATTTTTGCCACACAGTTCCTGTTGGGTAGCTCCGGTCCGATGCCGCTAGGCAAGACATTAGGGGCTGCCTTGCTGATCCTGTTCACGGGGATCGGCATGATGGTCTTGACGAATCTGTTTGGCGATCGCCCTTCGACATTCCTGATCCTGCTGGCGCTGATCTACTTCTCCTGTTTCGTGGCCCAGTCGGCCGGCACAGGCGGGTCCGCGATTTTTCTAGTGCAGGTCGTCGCAATTATGGTTCCCTTGATCGGAATCCTGAACAAGGATCTTGCGAATTCAATCCTGTCGATCCTGATAAGCGGCATTCTCGGTGGCACACTTCTGATGTGGCTCGCCCATGCGGTGTTCCCGGAGCCGCCTTCGACGCGCCGCGTGGCGGCTACGGCAGCAGCCGGACCTCCCTCCTATGGGCGAGCATTGGCGAACACAGCGATACTGCTGGGGGCGGTGGCGGTCTGTCTGATCAACGATCAACTGTCCGCAGCGCTCGTCATCCCCATCACAATCGCCTCGCTGCTCGGCCAATTCGATGCCGCTGCGAGCAGCCGAATGGCACTCGGGCTTGTGGTCATCAATCTGTCAGGAGGGATCCTGGCATCCATCGCCTATTCCATCCTCATGCTACGTCCGAACGTCATCTCGATCTTTCTCATCGTCCTTGTGGTGACGCTGATCCTGGGCGGGCGCGCCGCGGGCCGGTCGAAAGATGCTAAGATGTACGCCGGCGCTCTCACGACTTTCCTGATCCTGTTCGGGCTTGGCGTGTCACCGGTGCCCGGCAGCGCCGCTGAATCCTTCGCGACCCGCATTGTCTACGTCGGCGCGGCGTTGATCTACACGCTCCTGATGGCTGCAATCTTCTGGCCGCAATCGGAAACACGCGAAACTTATGCCAAATGACGCGCCTGGCCTCTTTCAAAGGATCCACTTGGGGGTGTCGCACTTGGATCTCTCTTCTTGACCCGTCCGTATCCGCCAGCCCGACGCCGGCCGGCCCGGAGGTTTTGCGGGGCACCAACGGCCTCAAACAGCAGCGTCAAAGCTGAAGGACACTCAGGTGACCGCTGCCGGCTGCTCCTCATTCGTGCCGAGCCAAGCCTGCAAGACGGTCCAGAGCACCGCCAGCGTCGTCGCACCGATGAACATGCCGGTGAAGCCCCAGGCTGCCAAGCCCCCGATCACTCCCATGAAAAGCACGAGCATCGGTAACTGCCCGCTGCGGGCGATCAGCATAGGCTTCACGATATTGTCTGCTCCCATGAGTAGAATGATCCCCCATGCAGCGGTGAAAATGGCCCAGCCGGTTTGCCCCTCGGAACCCAGCCAGATCGCTACCGGCAGCCAGACCAGAAGAGGTCCAATCTGGATAACGGCCAGGAAAAACGTCGCTGCGGCCAAGGCAATGGCTCCTGGAACGCCGGCGATTGCAAAGCCGATCCAGGCCAGCACTCCCTCGAGCAGAGCCGTTCCAATGACGCCGATTGCAACGCCGCTTATGGCCCTTCCCGCAGCATTCAGCAATTCTGGCCCCTTCGGTCCAACTATGCGGACCATGATGGCGGAGACAAACCGCAGCACCCAGGTGCGCGACGCATGAAGTACCGCGGCTATGATGACGCCCACGAAGATTTCAAGGACGGCCACCAGAAGACCCGCACCCAGGTTGATGAGCCAGCGCCCTGCGGCAGCAAGCTGGGTTTGGTAGCGCTGCATCAACACCAGGCCCTCGCGCTGCAGTTCCTGCCATGCCGCCGATACCTTGTTTCCGACCAGCGGAAGTCCCGCAATCCACTCGGGAAGGTTGGGGATTCCGCGAGTGCCCGCCGTGCTCAGCCACGCCTCGGCGACACTCAGATAGTCAGCAATAGCGGAACAGAGATAGATCAACGGCACGATGATGATCGTCACGGCGACCACGCCGAATAACACGGCAGCCAGGCGACGCCTTCCGTTCAGCAGTTCGACTATTCGATCAAACAGCCCAGCTGTCGCAATGGCAAGGATCACTGCGTAGGTGAGGACACCGACAAAGGCCAGCAGTACCCAGAAGCTCGCGACGATCAGCATGGACATAAGCAGCAAAGCCAAAGCTGCCTCTATGACCTTCTGGTGTCGACCGCCTTCAACACGCACTCCCTGCATAACAACACCTCCTGGCTTGGATCAGAAGTCGGCGAAGCCCCTTTCTGCAAGGGACAGCCACTGATGGTTGCGTACGTCGGTCCCGTGCACCGGGCCCCGTCTCGCACCGCAAGTCCTTGTTTCACGGTTGTGCGATGTTTTGATCCGCAGTCCGGGTGGACGACAGTTCCGAGACTTTGAAAAGAAATGCCGTAGTCCAGCCGAGCAGCAGGATTCCGTTCACACCTTCGATGGCACTGGCGAGCCGCCATTCGGTGGATGGCATGGTGTCGCCATAGCCGATCGTGGCGAAGGTAATCGCCGAGAGGGCACCTCGTCCTATCCGGAGCAGCAGCATAGCCGCCATGCCATGAATAAAGATCGTGGCAAGCAGCACGCCAGTGCCCGTGACAATCTGAAGTAACATCCTTGCGCGTCCCCCAGCACCAAACACAGCCCAGGTGTTTCAACCCCGAGCCGAACCCGCGCCAACGCTGCCATCGTATGAAACCTGCCTCCCGGACTCCAGTCCCGCTGGAAAATCAACCGAGGAGCGGGCCTCAACTCCGATGTACCATTGCTAATCTGCCTCAGAACGCAACCGGAGACAAGGAACTTACCGTAATATCTACCCTGAAGTGGTTGCTACTGGCCTAATTTGACGGGGCACGTCACCGGCCATCAGCCGGCAACCCTGCAGGTCCATGGCCTGATCGCCAGCATCCTCGCCCAGATGGACGTGCTGAGCTATATGGAGCGCCGTTTCATCGCCGAGGCGCATGCGGATTTTGCGGACAAGCTGGAGGCCGGCGAGATCGACACGGAGGTCAAACAACAAAAAGCTCCTCGACGGTTATGTTGAGGAGCTTTCTGTGAAGCGTCTTGCATGGGCAAATTTGCAATTATCGTTGGTTGCGGGGGCAGGATTTGAACCTGCGGCCTTCAGGTTATGAGCCTGACGAGCTACCGGGCTGCTCCACCCCGCGTCGAGCGACGATCCGTTTGGATTTGTCGCGCTTGCGTAACCGCGCGAGCGATTATGCATCCTGTTTGAG
>NZ_JBFTOF010000060.1:0-5635 GCF_056397845.1 Rhizobium sp. 05L419 | reverse complement strand
GCACGTGGTATCGACGGCTATGTCGCGCCCGGACGCGCCAAGCACCCGACCGCCGCGAACGGAAAGGCCGGCGGACCGCTGACCCAACGAATGCGAAGGAAGATCKATGACGGCGGCTTTGAAACGCCCTACCGATTGAGGAAGCAAGTGGTGGAACCGGTGTTCGGACAGATCAAACAGGCACGCGGCTTCCGACAGTTCCTGTTGCGGGGCGTCGAAAAAGTGCGTGCCGAGTGGGCCATGATCTGCACCGCCCACAACCTCCTCAAGCTGTCCACCCTCGCAAAGCCCGCCTGAGCCGGCTATCCTGCAACAAATGTCCGTCGCAACGACCTATCTGGACGGGCTCCTAGGGAAAATACCGCAATACAAACACGCGTCCAGAAACTTTTCTTCATGCCTGGACGCAATAAAAAGACGCGAATGAAGTTGCTGCTTACGCAGTCCAGCCAACGTTAATCGTCAGAAAGGGGTTTCCATGAAATACTCGTCGATCAAGAGCAAAATCTCCCGCGCTGCCATCGCCTTTGGCGTTATTGGCGTTCTCGCGCATGCGGTTCCCGCAAGTGCCGCCGATGCCATTCCAACACAGCCGGAAGCGGGCGCATTCAAGCTCGGTATCGAGCCGTGGCTCGGTTATGGTCAGTGGCATGTCGCTGCGGCCAAAGGCTTGTTCAAAACCGCCAAACTGGACGATGTTGAACTGGTCAACTTCACCGAAGACAAGGACCTCAACGCGGCTCTCGCCAGCGGTCAGCTCGACGGCGCGAATATCGCAACCCACACGGCCATGGCCATGGTTGCGGCCGGGCTTCCGGTCAAGATCGTTTCGCTGCTCGATTTCAGCTTGTCTGCCGATGCGATCATCGCAGGTAGCGACATCAAGAGCGTTGCCGATCTCAAGGGCAAGAACGTTGCCTACGAAGAAGGTACGACGAGCGACATTCTCCTGAACTACGCGCTCGCGAGCCACGGCATGACCATAGACGACATCACCAAGGTGCCGATGCCGGCCGCCGACGCTGGCTCGGCGCTGATTGCAGGACGCGTTCCGGTCGCCGTCACATACGAGCCCTATATTTCCTCGGCTCGTGCCCAGGACAAGAATGTTCAGCTCCTGTTTGCGGCAGGTGAGGATCCTGGCCTCGTTTCCGACGTCTTCGTTGTGCGTGACGAGGTGCTGAAGTCCAAGCCGGGCCAGGTTCTTGCCATGCTCAAGGCCTGGGATCTGGCGCTTGCCGAGTACAAGGCAAACACAACGGAGGCTCGCGCCATTATCGCAAAGGCAGTCGGCGCTTCGCCCGAGGACCTGGCAACAGCATTCGATGGTGTCCAGTACTACACCACCGCTGAAGCGAGCAAGGCCTTCGCCGGCGACTTCAAGACCAAGACGTTCGTAGACGTCCAGAAGGCCGCCAAGACCGCGGGCATTCTGACGCAGGACGTCACCGTCGAGCAGATGCTGGACACTTCGTTGGTCGACGCTGCGAACAAGTAAACACCGCCTCAGGGGAATACCGAATGTCTGCCTCCGAAGGACTGACCTCATCCACGAAGGGACCCCGCGCGCTGTCGCGCGCGGGCGTCGGGAGACCGCCGAGCGCATTCCGCATTGGCGATCCGCTAAACGGTCGCACTTACGTTGTGATTGCGCTGACCGTCTTCCTTATCCTGTTCTTGGTCTGGTGGCTGTCGACCGCAACGGGCTGGGTCAAACCGATCTTCCTGCCAAGCCCAGCCGCGGTCTGGGACAAGATGGTAGAGCTGACCCTGAACGGAACGCTTCTCAGCGACGCAGGCATTAGCATCTACCGTATGCTGATTGGGTTTGCTATTGCCTCGGCTCTGGCGATACCGATCGGAATCATGATTGGCTGCTTCAAGACCTGGGAAGCCGCGATCGAACCATTCGTGGATTTCGTACGCTACATGCCCGTCGTCGCATTCGTGCCGCTGACCATCCTGTGGGCTGGAACAAGCGACATCCAGAAATTCGTCATCATCTTCATCGGGACCTTCTTCCAGCAGGTACTGATGGTGATGGACAGTGTGAAGCGGGTGCCACCTGACTTTGTCGGTCTTGGCCGAACGCTCGGCCTGTCGGAGACGAAGATCCTTCGCCGGATCGTCTTGCCATCCTCGTTGCCCGGAATTTGGGACACGTTACGCATCAGCCTCGGCTGGGCCTGGACCTGGCTCGTCTTGGCCGAACTCGTCGCCGCAACCTCGGGACTTGGATATCGTATCGTCGTATCGCAGCGTTATTTCCAGACGCAGACGATCATCGGTTACATCCTGCTTCTTGGCGTGCTTGGTCTGTTGACCGACCAGACCATGAAAGCCCTCGAGCGCGTCTTTTTCCGTTACTCGTCGAGACATTGAAATGATCGAGCCGAAACTTAAAATCGAGTCCCTGAACAAGTGGTATGGCGGCTCGAAGAACCGTGTGCACGCGTTAAGCGATATCAATCTCGAGCTTGCAGACAACGAATTCGTGTCACTCGTGGGTGCATCGGGCTGTGGCAAGAGCACGCTTCTGTCGATCGTGGCGGGCCTCCAGGGCTTTGACAATGGTGTGCTGCTCACCGACGGTGCGCCGATCGTTGGCCCCGGATTGGACCGCGGCGTCGTGTTCCAGTCCTACACGCTGCTGCCCTGGCTGACCGCTCTGCAGAATGTCGAGTTCGCACTTCAGGCTGCTGGCCTTTCAAGTGCGGAATGCAGGGATATTGCCCGCCATCACATCAATCTAGTGAAGCTCGATCGCTTCGCCGACGCCTTCCCCTCGCAGCTGTCCGGCGGCATGAAACAGCGTGTCGCAATCGCGCGCGCCCTCTCCTACCGGCCGAAGATGCTGTTGATGGATGAGCCGTTTGGGGCCTTGGATGCTCTTACGCGCCATCAGATGCAGGAGTTGCTGACGCAGATCTGGGAAGAGCATCGACTGACCGTGCTCTTCGTTACCCACGATGTGGAAGAGGCCGTTTATCTCTCGGATCGCATCATCGCCATGAGCATCAATCCCGGCCGGATCAACACAACCTTCCATGTCGGCCTCGGACGACCACGCAATCAGGACATGATCGCATCATCCGAGTTCATCGCCTTGCAGAAGGATGTTCTGGCGGCAATCCGCGCAGGGTCGCAGGACGCCGACGAACACTAGGCAAGCCCGTGGGCAGACGCTGAGCGTGTGCCCACGATGCGCGTGCGGGATGAATTGCCGTTTCCCGTCATGCTTTGAACTTGCCGATCAGGTTTCTCATGATCCGACCGACGTCGTTGTCCTCGCCTGGTCCAGGCAGAGCTCCGAGCCACGCGACCGAGCTTGCCGAAAAGACGAACCCACCCGCTTCGTGACGATAAACCGTCATGTCGGACCGGCGCAGGGCCGCGCGTTCCGTTTCTCCGTCGGCCACCCAAAGGTCTGGTCTCACCTGGAAGCTCTCATCGAACTCGTCCGCAACAGCCAGCCTTACGAGGTTCTCGGGTGTCTTGGCTGATCTCAGGATCGCATCGACCTCGTAGCCCGCCGCGCCTCCAAGGACGGTTCCGTCCCGCCCAAATACATCGGATGTGACCCCATCAAAGATCCAGGCGAACTCGGAGTGATAACTGCCTTCAAGTCGCCGATAGGGTCGCGAGGGACCAAAGCTCATGATGACATAGGTGACGCCGAACAGCGTTTGCGGATGATAGCGCCCCCGGTCCTCCCAGTTGCCACCGGGCTCACCTGTCGTAGACAGGTGGATTTCACCCGGCCGGCCACTCCAGATGTCGTTCCTGCCGCGTCGCAATTCCATCTTGTCGTCCTGAAATGCCACAACCCAATAGAATCCGTTGCCGCCGAGATAGCCTACGCTTCCGCCCGACTGAACATAGCGATCGAAGCCCGACATCATGTCCGACGACCAGTACTCGGGATGGCTGCCGGTCAATAGGAGCTGATATCGCTCGATGCTGGCAAGCCCGTCGGCATGCAGGTCATGGTCGGTCAGAACATCAACGTCGATGTCATGACGTGCGCAGAATTTCAGAAGCTGGAGATCGACCGGCAACAGATGCGCGCAGTTCGACAAGGGATAATGGTAGTCGTCACGCAGCGTGGCGCGTGGCCGGCGGCTCGATGTGAGGCTGACCCCGCTCAGATCGCTATGGGTATCGTAAAGGCTGAGGAAGTTGTTATCGATGGCGAAGAGATGCCCGCGATCACTTCCTTGCCAGGGATAGCGCTGGGGAGGCAATTGCTCGTCGGCATAGGCCAGATAGGTGGCCGTCGGCAATAGTATCGCGACGGCAGATCGGGGCTGGGCAGGACGAACGAAAAACGGCAGCTTCTCGACCCCGTCCTTGGTGCTGATGGCGACCGCATAGACGCCGGACCGGGAGTCCGCCGGTATGCTTATGGTGAAATCCGGGGTCCAGTCGAAACCACTGAAATCGTCGTCATGGAGATGCACAGCGTCGAAGTGATCCGGGTCGACCCTGGGATCGTGAACGTCACCCGTAAATCTGGCAGAGGCGACCGCAAATGTCGGAGCGTTGTGGACGATGAGGCTGGCGCCACCGCCAGCAATCGGCGCGACAGATTGGACCGGCCCCCTACTCGGAAAGCGCCATTCCACTGTGGCTTCGTCGGTCTCGACATGAACCCGCCCTAGCCTTGCGTTCAGCGTTGGCGTGTTATGGTTGCGCTCCGCTCCAATGCAAATACTGTCAGGGTCCACTCGATTGTCAATCGTACACTCGCCAACGATCTCGCCACTGTCGAGACGCGCGGTACACAAGATGCTCGCTGGCATTTGCGAAACGGTGATCCGATACCATCGTTCGTTCCTGATTTCCGCAACAAGATGGCCGTTGGCCAGCAGCTTCCCACCGGGATCAAGACTGAGCAGAAACGAACCGACCGAGACCACCGGCTTCATCTGAGAATTCGACGTAAAGAGGATTTCGAAGGTCAGGTCCACCCTCGGCGCTCCGCTGGCAAGAGCGGGTACTTCAACCCAGGACCCCTGATTGTAGGAGCGAACGGCGAGACTTGCCGAGTACCTCTCTATCGGCCAACCGACAGGCTCCTCCCGATCTCGATCGAGTGTCACGATGGCAATGGCTGCATCCGGATCGCAGCAGGAGATAAAGGCCTGGGTGGCGCAACCGGCTTTGACACTCCAAGGCTCCATATAGCCAGTCGCGGGCATCGAGTTATGGTTCAACGACGTTTTCATGCGGCCTCAACGATACCGATGGACGGACCACAAATGCGAGTCTCGCTGCTTTCGGTTTTTATGTGGTTAGCAATTGGATTGTCTTGACGATGTACTCACCACCGTCAAGCCCAAAGCCAACACCGCTTGCCCAGGCATCATGCATGCCCGCCTGAGACCGTCGGATATCGACGACGCCTCTATCCTGCGTCGATCAGGTGTTGAGCAACCGGAGAGCCGCGGCCATGTTTTCACGCGGAGTCTCAAGGCCGGGATCAACGATCGTGCCCCGCCGAGTGGTGTAGGTTCTGAGGAGTAAGGTGGCCATCAGTGTTTTCCGCTAGGGTCGGGTTGTTGAAGACCAACCTGACGGAAAGACCACCGATGACCAATGACATGATGGACGTGCGCTCGCTTGTTGAGAAGAG
>NZ_JBFTOF010000059.1:0-7082 GCF_056397845.1 Rhizobium sp. 05L419 | reverse complement strand
CTCTTCTCAACAAGCGAGCGCACGTCCATCATGTCATTGGTCATCGGTGGTCTTTCCGTCAGGTTGGTCTTCAACAACCCGACCCTAGCGGAAAACACTGATGGCCACCTTACTCCTCAGAACCTACACCACTCGGCGGGGCACGATCGAGCTAGCTCTGCGCTGTCCAGCAACTCACAAGATCGTATGTACGCTCGGCGACGCGGCGCATGTCCTGATGAAGGACTGGCCACCGATGGCGGCGAGGAATATGTCGCGGCTGTAAAAGCCTGCGTCGATGTAATTAGCGAGCAGATTGCTCCAGAACAATTCCGGGAAGCGCTTTTGCGTGCGGCCGATGAGGCGGGCATCGCTGCCCTAACAGTCGTTCATTGATGACAATTAGCAGGAAAGCGGCGAGACAGCCGCTCATTGGGGTTCCGCGACCGGCTTCCGAGCCGTCACTCATCTATCACCGATATTCGCATCCCATATACTTGCATTTCATAACATTATATATTATGTTTAATTGTATATTGATTGAACTGAGGAGCGAGCCATGAAAGCCGTCCGCATAAACGAAAGGTTGACGGTATCTGATCAGCCCACTGCCGTTGACTTGCTCACCCTACCGAACCTCGGTTTCCGGCAGTTGGTGAATCTGCGTCCTGATGGCGAAGATGGCGAACAACCGGGCAACGTCAACGAACGCGAGGCCGCAGATCACGGCGCTCTGTCTTACGCATTCATACCCGTTGCAATGCCCACCATAACAGAGGCCGACATCCGAGCCTTCCAGGCGGTCTTGTCTGGCGCGGACGGGCCCACCCTCGCCCATTGCAAGACAGGTACGCGAGCACTGACGCTTTATGTCCTGGGCGAAGTTCTCGACGGCAGAATGAAGAAAGAGCAGCTCGCTTCGTTCGGCCAACGTCACGGCTATGATCTTTCAGGTGCAGTCAAATGGCTCGAACGCGATGCGACACTGATGCCTGAGGTTAAAGGCTTCTTTGATCGCTGCACCTGGAGCGTCCAATACGTCGTTTCCGACCCCCGAACCAACCAATGCGCAATCATCGATCCGGTGCTCGACTACGATGAAAAATCGGGGACAACCTCCACTCATAACGCTGACGAGATACTCGCATATATTGCCCAAAAGGGTCTAACGGTGGAGTGGATTTTGGACACTCACCCCCATGCTGACCATTTCTCCGCCGCTCACTACCTGAGGGAAAAKACGGGTGCAGCGACAGCCATTGGGGAGCATGTCGTCGATGTCCAACGGCTCTGGAAGGGCATCTACAACTGGCCGGAGCTTCGTACCGACGGTTCGCAGTGGAGCAAGCTTTTCGCCGATGGGGAGCAGTTCAAAATTGGTTCGTTGGACGCAAAAGTGATGTTTTCGCCCGGCCATACTATGGCATCGATCACCTATTTGATCGGTGACGCGGCGTTCGTACACGATACGATGTTCATGCCCGACAGCGGTACGGCAAGAGCAGACTTTCCCGGTGGCGATCCGCAAATGCTGTGGCAATCCTTGGCGGCCATTCTGGCTCTTCCCGACGAGACACGGATATTTACGGGACATGATTACCAACCGGGCGGGCGGGCTCCGCGCTGGGAAAGTACCGTTGGCGATCAGAAGCGAACAAATATGCACTTGGCTGGAATTTCGGAGGTGGCATTCGTGAAACTGCGCAACGCTCGCGACCGCACCTTGCCCATGCCAAAGCTTATCCTCCCTGCCCTTCAGGTAAACATTCGCGGCGGTCGATTGCCGGAGCCGGAAGGCAACGGCCGTCGGTACCTAAAAATACCCCTCGATTCGTTAAAAGGAGCCGTATGGTGATCTCGAACCCGCAAATGGTGACGATGACCGCTGGAGCGATGGAGACCCGTGCGACCGAAGTCGCTGGCCTTCTAAAGACCCTCGCGCATCCAGCAAGGCTCATGCTGGTCTGCACGCTCGTTGACGGCGAATATTCGGTTGGCGAGTTGGAGGAAAAACTCGACATCCATCAACCGAACCTCTCGCAACAGCTGAATGTGCTGCGTGAAGCGCAAATCGTCGAAACTAGACGCGACGGCAAGCAAATCTTCTACAGACTCACTGCCGAAAAGGCAGCTCAGCTAGTTGGAGCCCTCTACACCATCTTCTGTGCGGAGGGGGCAGCCGGATGACCTCCTACCCGTTATCATTGCTTGGCGGGATGCTGATCGGCCTTGCCGCCATCATGCTTCTCATCGTCAACGGTAGAATCGCTGGCGTAAGTGGGATCGTCGCACGGTTGGCACAGGGCGTACATGTGTCCACGAATGCGGCCTTCGTTATCGGTCTGGTCCTCGGCCCGGTCGTCTACATGACTGTCACAGGACGGTGGCCAAGCGTCACCATCACTGAACCCTTGCCAATCATCGCGCTTGCCGGATTGCTCGTAGGAATTGGGACGCGAATGGGCTCTGGCTGCACAAGTGGTCACGGTGTGCTCGGCCTTGCACGGCTTTCACCCCGATCCACGGTTGCTGTCATCACATTCCTTGCAGCAGGTATAGCTGCCGTTGCGATTTTGAGGAGTGCGGGTCTATGACACGCAAATATCTTCAGGTCTTGGTGGCCCTCGTTTCCGGCACCCTCTTTGGCTTTGGGCTATCACTGTCCGGCATGCTCGACCCTGTCCGCGTACAAGGTTTCCTTGATGTTTTCGGAGCCTGGGACCCGAGTCTTGCATTCGTTTTAGGCGGAGCTTCCGCCGTCGCCTTTGGCGGGATGCTCCTTGTCAACAGGATGCCTCATCCAGTCCTGGACGATAGTTTCTACATCCCGTCCAGCAAACGTATCGATAGTAGACTGGTCTTGGGATCAGCCATCTTCGGCGTTGGCTGGGGCCTTGGTGGCTTTTGCCCCGGCCCCGCCATCGCATCGCTCTCCTTGGGATTGTCGCAGACCTTTGCTTTTGTCGCATTCATGGTGATTGGCATGATCATCCATGATCGCTTCATAGCCGCGAGAGCGCTATGACCAGCCACCTCATCGTAGCAGTGGGTTCAGGTGGCCTGGTCGGCTTCATGTTGGGTCTCGTCGGTGGCGGCGGATCGATTCTTGCCACTCCCCTTTTGCTCTATGTTGTCGGTGTCGCCCAACCGCATATCGCAATTGGGACTGGCGCACTCGCCGTATCCGTCAATGCCTTCGCCAACTTCACCGCCCACGCGATCAAGGGCCACGTATGGTGGCGGTGTGCAGCAGTTTTCGCCTTGATAGGTTCAATTGGTGCATTGGGCGGTTCCAGCCTCGGGAAGTCGGTTGATGGTAACCACTTGCTGGTGTTGTTCGGGCTCCTTATGCTGGTCGTTGGTGGTCTGATGCTCCGACCGCGAAAGGTATCCGCGACTGGCCCGCGCCCGGTCGATACCCGAATGTGCGTGCTAACTGCTCTGACGGCACTCGGTGCGGGCGGTGCTTCCGGCTTCTTTGGCATCGGCGGTGGCTTCCTTATCGTTCCAGGGCTCATGCTGGCGACAGGGATGCCGATGATCAACGCAATTGGGACGTCCCTCTTGGCCGTCGGCGCATTCGGCCTCGCGACAGCTCTGAACTATGCGTGGTCCGGCTTGATCGACTGGGGCCTTGCTGTTGAGTTCATTGGCGGGGGTATCCTCGGAGGATTGGTCGGTATGCTGCTTGCAACGCAACTCGCAACTTACAAGAACACCCTGAATAGGATTTTCGCGGGTCTGATTTTCATGGTCGCAGGATATGTGCTCTACCGCAGTGTCGGCGACGTTCTCAGTCATTAAGTGACATTGCGATCTCATCCCTCTCGAGTGAACGTCTCGGTCACCTTGCGGCGGAAGACGGCACTTGCGTTATCCTATCCTGGGGGATAGGTATTGCCTCAACTCAAAGAGGTCTCGCATGTTTGCTCGCATCAGGGAATGGTTCGGTTTCGGTCGAGTAGGTCACGACCACAAACACGGTCATGGGTCTCACTCGCATGGTGAGAGTGGTGGGCATGGCCACACCCATGGTGTAGTCGATCCGAGCATCGCCACATCCGAACGCGGAATCTGGGCCATCAAGTGGTCGTTTGTAATTCTGGCGATCACCGCTGCGCTCCAGCTCATTGTCGTATTCTATTCGGGAAGCGTGGCGCTCCTGGCGGACACCATCCACAATATAGGTGACGCCGCGACTGCCGTTCCCCTCTGGATCGCCTTCACCCTGGTGCGCCGCAAACCGACCGCTACCTTCAATTACGGTCTCGGCCGTGTGGAGGACCTCGCGGGCATACTGATCGTGGCGATCATCCTGTTCAGCGCCTTAGTTGCTGGGTACGAAGCCATTAATCGGCTGATGAACCCACAGCCGATTACTCAGCTACTCGCAGTTGCCATTGCGGGCATTGTCGGCTTCATCGGAAATGAAGCAGTCGCGATCTTCCGCATAAAGGTAGGACGTGAGATGAACAGCGCCGCGCTGATTGCAGACGGGTATCATGCTCGTACCGATGGTCTGACCAGCCTTGCGGTCGTTCTCGGCGCAGTCGGCGTATGGTTCGGTTTTCCATTGGCGGACCCTATCATCGGGCTCCTCATCACGCTGACGATCTTCGGAATCGTTTGGCAATCGGCACGGTCCGTCATCACCCGCAGCCTCGATGGAATCGAAACCGGAATAACGGACGAGATTCGCCATGCTGCGGAGCACGTAGCTGGAATTGTGGGAATTACCGACGTGAAAGCACGTTGGCTCGGCCACAAGCTGCACGCGGACGTGACCATTTCCGTCGATGGTGGCAAGTCTGTCGCGGAGGCAAACAGCGTCGCACTTTCCCTCCAGCGTGAACTACGCTCGCACTTGCCGCCGCTGGGCTCCTCGACAATTCAGTTCGACACGGCAGGCGAGTCGACTGCATTGCAGGCACCCCACGGCCGCCATCACGCTCCCAAGCCATTCGCCGTGGAGTCGCAGCTTGCGACAGGTACTCTTTCAATCGTTGATACTCCACAGGGGGAGCGCATGCGCCTTTCCATTGTCGGCAAGCACGCCCATGACCTCAGTGCCGTCGTCGAGATCAACCGTCCAGGCACGGCCATCGAGGTCCTGCCGCTACGCGCCTTGCCAAACGATCATCATGTTCTCCAAAGTGTAGAAGCGCCCGGCGAACCCCATGAATTCGATGCCGTGTTGAAACTCACTGCTCGTGGTCAGAACGCCCAACTAACGTTCCGCATGGAAGAGCCGGAAGGCCACCATCATTGACCTTGCTGTCGACGATGCCATCAGCGTATCGTCGACAGCCCTATCAAACGAGCCCGCTGGCATGGGAAATGGACACGATGACCGAACCTCACACGCACGCCACCCACCCAGAAATCGTAAAGCGCCTGAAGCGTGCGGAAGGACATCTCAAAAGTGTGATTGCTATGATTGAGAACTCCAAGCCGTGCCTCGACATCGCGCAGCAGCTGTCAGCGGTTGAGAAGGCAATTACCAGCGCAAAACGGACACTGATTCAGGATCACCTCGACCACTGCCTCGAAGAGACGGTTGGCGCACTGGCCCGCGATCAGCGCCAGTCAATCGACGAGTTCAAGACGATTACCAAGTACCTCTAGGCGAACAGCAGAAGCCCGCCAAGTGCGTGCTGACACTCTGATACCAGCAATCACGCAAACGCAACGGGCGTTCGGATCGCGTTTACGAACGATTACCAAGACTGCGCGAATTCAAACCGACACAGTACCTCTCTAAAATTGTTGGACAGTTTCAAGAGTCGGCCGGTCTTAGACCGGATGGACTGAGATGGAGACCGAAGCAACGCGTCGCTGGATTGCCAAAGGAGACGGCTATGTCGGATTTTGATCGCACCGCTCACTGGCAGAACGTCTACTCTACCAAGGGCGAGGATGAAGCCATGTTGCCCGCCCCACCCCAGGCACCGGCAACGGCTCACTCGGCAAAACACTTACTCTCCACCTGGTGACCGACGCCGTCGGCTGGCCATAATCATTCGCTTCGGTTTGTCGCCGCCACCGGCGGACCACCAATCCCATTGTCCCGGTCTTCTCGGCGGCCAGCTGCAATCGCCTGCTCGCCAGCATCGGCAACCGGACGAGTTCCCCCACCACCGCTCCCAGGCCGCCAAAGGACAGCGCCGCCTCCATCGTCGCAAGCACATCCTCTTCGCGGTCGGCTTCTGCAAAGACGACCCGATTGGGATGCAAACCGACTTGAGCCAGCGACGGAAAGAATAGGTCCGGGCGCGTTAAGCACCAGATGATCTTCCCTTTGGTCCTGGCGGCGATCCCCGCAAAGAACAACACAGCTCCTGCGCCATCGACGGTTCCACCGCCTCCACCGGCGAACTCGTGTAGGGCGCCGTAGGAAAGGCCGCCCCCCGGCAGAACCTGGTCGACCTCGCCCAGCCCGAAAGGCAGGCATCCGGACTTCCGCGCACCGCTGCCCGATAAAGCGGAAATGCGGTCGCGAAGGTCGGCTATGACGTGCTCTCTGGCAGCCGTCATTGTTCACGTAATCCCTTCGGTTAGTGGGCGGGTATGAGCTACGACATCATGTCGTTGGAAACGTTGATGTTCGGATAAAAGACGAGAGTCAACCGGCCCACCCTAGGGAACTTTTCTCATAAATTAGCGCGGCCTGAGATTCCATGCTTCCAATGGCTCGTCGTGAACCACTCGGTATAACCTCCACTCTGAAAAACTTGAGAGCGCCGACCATTGCCGTCGAATGCAAGAAATGCTGCCGGGCGGCCAGTTTCACCCGCGCCGAGATCGTGAAGCGACATGGCGCGTCGATTACCTTTGCTCGACTAAGGCGCGTCATGGAGATGGGATGTGATCGATTGACGGGACCAGACGGTGACAAGTGCGGGACAAGATTCCCTTGCCTCGACGAGAGGAAACCGACGACCAAAGGGTAGATGAAGCAGGGGAATCGGGTGAGTTAATTATCGAGAGATTGTACTTGCCAGGAAGTCGTCGTCCCATGCTGCGACCTTTCGTTTCAAACGCAGGGAATCCTTGCCCGGCGCTCTTCGGATGAGATTGAGAGCCATGTGCTTTATGGTGGTGAA
>NZ_JBFTOF010000058.1:0-7204 GCF_056397845.1 Rhizobium sp. 05L419 | reverse complement strand
CTCTTCTCAACAAGCGAGCGCACGTTCATCATGTCATTGGTCATCGGTGGTCTTTCCGTCAGGTTGGTCTTGAACAACCCGACCCTACCGGAAAACACTGATGGCCACCTTACTCCTCAAAACCTACACCACGTGCCGGGACACGATCGGCTTCTCCGGCGTCTCCTGATCGGTCGTGCATACTCGCTCGCTACATCACGAAACGCGCGGCCGATCTCATAAAAGTCAGTTGGTTCGGAGCAACGGAAAGTGTCCTAGTTCAGCGCACCGTCCTCGCGAAAACCCGGGCCAGACGCTCGGCGAACGCTCGGGGATCAGTGGGCTTGTCCCCATCGCGGGTTCGGTTGCTGCACCCCTTGGTCATCGATCTTGTCGCCGCGATCCGATGACAGCTTGGGAAGTCGTCTGCGGTCCTAGACACTGCGCGGCGAGAGCAGCCGATCTCTGCCTAGCCCCTCCACTATCCCGCTGGCAAAAATGGACACTATGGTTGTTGGCTCGGGCGTAGAGTCTGCCGATGGGTATCTTCGACGTCGTTGATGGCTCGCACCGCAAAAACCTGAGGCAAGGCCTGCGTCGGATCGAGAAGGCCGATGGCCGTCAAGCCTTTCTCTTGCAGCTCGCATTCGCGGCGATCGATATCGCGATCCTCGCATTCTTCATTTTAGGTCCATATCTTCGCTCGGGTCCATCTTACCTGATAATCGACTACCTTATCGCCGCTTGGATCGCGATCGAAATGATCGCACGAGCGGTTGCAGCGCCCTCCGTCCGTCAATGGGCCCTCCGTCCTATGACGTGGATTGACCTGGTTGTTCTTGCAACGCTCGCCTTCCCGGAGGTGCTCTTCAATTTTGCTTTTCTCAGAGTCCTCCGGCTGGGGGCGATCGGGCATAGTCCACTTATCAAGTGGACTCCTCCATCGAGGAGGATATGTCCATCTGCTTGACGTCGTGCAGGCAGTGATCAACTTCGTGGTTTTCCTCTTCCTGATGACTGGCTTTGTCTACACCTCATTTTTCTATGACAAGCCCGGTGGAGAGGGTTTCGTAGACGCGCTCTACGTCACTGTCACCACGGTGACGACCACCGGCTTCGGCGACATCACGTTGCCTGGCAATGTCGGAAAGCTCACGTCGGTCGTCACCATGATCGTTGGCATTTCCCTCATTGTCCGACTGGCCCAGGCGATCGTCAGGCCCCATAAGGTGACCTATGCCTGCCACCGCTGCGGGCTGCAACGGCACGATGCAGATGCCGTCCACTGCAAGGCGTGTGGCGACGTCCTTAACATTCCCGATGAAGGGCGTAGTCCCAGTTGGCGCGCCATCGGCAATTCAACAACCAGCTCGCATTCGACTCCTCCGCCCGAAATCAAGTTTTCTGCGATATCGAGCGCCTACCCTATTGGAGGATCCTGACGTTCGAACCTGGCTTGAAAACAAGAAGTCTGGCCCCCAACACCTGATGTGGTCGTAAGCGGGTTCAGCTTCGCAACATGGGAAGCCTCGATCCGCGCGCGTATCAACGGCGTCCTGTCCGCCCTACCGCGAGTGCCTGAAGAAGTTCGCATGGCTGCGACGCGGACCCGCGCAAAAGCCGCCGCGCAAGGATACGCGCCCGTTTCTGTCATTTTTTTGGGCCTCGTCGCCGTGGGTTTCGTGGTCGAATCCATCTGGCGTAGACTCGTTGCCCCCACCGACAGCACGTTCGTCAGACTCGCATCCATCGGCATATTCTCTGCCGGGATGGCCGTGATCTTCTTTGCAGTCGATTGGCCTCCGCTGGCACGCTTGACGCTCCTCGCCTACATCTGCGCTCGTTGTCATTCGGTCGACGATCGCCTTGATGCCAATGACGGCCCTTCCACCTTCACAGCGCCGTCGTTTGTCGTTCCTAACGGCAATCGTCGCCGTCGCCGTTGCAACGTCTGCACTCGCGGGGCCATTGGGCATTGAACCCGGCGCCGCCGAGGCCATATCAATCTGTTTTTCGCTGATAGTCCTCGCGCTGAGCCTTAAGACCGTCTGGGCTACGATCGAAACCTCGGCGTCGTGGAAGGCAGCGATAACCGCGTTTGGCGTGGCACTCTGGATAGCATGGTGCCTCGAAATGAAAGGACTTTTCTGGCTCGGCATCTACGCGATCGCCCTTCCCCCCATACTGCGGGGAACCACACGCATGTCGGCGGCGCTATCTGCCGATGCCGGCACACTCCGACGCTTGCTCGTCGCCCATGCGGTGCGAGTGGTGGTTGTCGGCCTGGCAATCGGGTGGCTCGCCCTCGTCTGGCGCTTCAATCCGGACGCTCCTGGCCGACAAGACCCTTGGGTGGAAGCCCTTGTCTACGGAGGCATGAAGAGCGTCGTCGTTCTCCTTCTTGCCGACCTTGTCTGGCAGTTAGTCAGGCACTGGATCGACCTGTCGTTGAGCACCGCCTCCGACACCGCGTCCCTTTCCCCCGCCGATGCGGCGCGCCGGGCACGGTTCCGCACCCTGCTACCTATTTTCCGAAATGCCATCGCGGTGACGGTTCTTGTTATCGCTGGCCTTGTCGTGCTTGCGCAGCTCGGGATTCAGTATGCGGCGGAGACGCGCTGCGGTAGGTCGCCTCTGTGCGCAAAACCTCAGCATCATGCAGCAAGTGCCACAGAGCAACTCTTAATGGCATGCCGCCTGCGCGTTGATTGTAAACGGCAGAAGTTGGCTTAGCCCTTCGGCACGATACCCAAGCTGAGTACCCACATTTCGCGATAACAGAAGTCGGGGTCGGCAAGCAGACGCTCCGGCGCTTCGCCGATCGACTTCCATTGGTGATGATCCGCTTCTGGCAAGTCGCACGTTCGGGCGAGCCCGGATAAAAATTCGAGATTGTTGCGTATATATTCGTGCTCCACGAGCCTAAGCGGCTGACGGCGCTCAGCGAGGGTTGTGATGGCAGAGACGTTCTCAAGGCCCGCCGCTCGAAACCAGGCCGACACGCGAGTTCCCCTCATCGCACCAGACATCTGTACATCATCAGAGAGGGCATCAAGCAGACGCCACACCAGTTTTGGATCCTGCGGCTGATACTGCCAAACCGAGATATCGACCTCCTTCACAGCAACAAGTCCGCCCGGTTTTACGACGCGGCAGAACTCACCGATTGCTTTGGTGAGCACTTCGTCATTCAGATACTGGATGACGTTCGCGCTCCAAACCGCATCGAATGTGCCGGCCTCATACGGGAGCACGGTGATGTCACCGATTCGCGTGCTTACCGGACAGGCAAACCGCTGGCTTGCAATCAAGCCTTCGATTGCCTCAATATTTTCCCGCGCCAGATCAAGAGCCTCGATATGTCCCTCGACGCCCAGCAATTCCGCCATCAAAGGCAGGAAGACTCCATTGCCCGCTCCTGCGTCAAGCATTGACCAACCGGGGCGGATGCCGGCGGCACGAAGAGTGGCATCATACTCGTCCTTGAGCGCCAGGTAATGAACGTTAAGATGTCCGCCGGCGCTGAGCTTATGCCCAGTCGATGTAGTTTGTTCGGAATTTGAAGAGTTGTTCATTTTGTCCGCCAGGCCTTAGGTCCGAACGACGGCGTTCATAGGGCATGGCCTTGTAGCGCAGGTTAGTCTCCCTTGCGCCCTAGCCATGATATATAATCCGGCTCGCACCTGTACCGCCAAATGAATGTGCCAAGAAAATACCGCTTACCCAGGATTGTCAACGCCCATCCGCACGAGCCGACCGACGAGCGCCTGCCCTGGCCTCTTGCCGCTTGGCGAAGGATACATCTTGCAAAGGATCGGAATCCGAGCGTCATAAACAGGCATGATTGCCTCCGGGCGACCGGAACGGTAGTCGCGCTTTGGTGAGCGGGAGAAAGTCTCCGGAAGCTGGCCGTCTCCGCCGAGTTCGCGCTCGGCCTGTTTGCCGATGTGAGCAGACAAAGGGCTGCTTTCGAACCGCGACCTTGAAGCGGAAGCAGCAAGGGTTGGCAAAGGGCTTTCCCAGCTAAGTAAGGGCAGCGAAAGACGTTATGTCCTGGAGCTCCTTGACCTCCGCAGTGCCCAGTGGTCCGCGAGCGGACGCCGCTGAGAGCATCTTAGTCCTCCAGAATTGCGCTTATTTGCCGTACACCCGGCAAGCCACGAACCGCCCCGCAGAAAAGAGATAGCGGTCACCCGTTAGTGTCACGCTCGACGGCTCAGACCAAGCCAGGTCTGTATCATGAAGAATGGCAGCAAGCTGCAGGTGACGGCAAGGACCCAGCCGGCCGCACCGACAGAGACAATTCCGAGCGGCCCAACCAAAAGAGGTGCGTTCACGCCGGCAAGGAGCAATACAAGGCAGAGTGCAACGGCCATCCATACGAACCGGTTCTCGGTCACGCTGTTGCGCCAGAACCGGCTTCCATGGCTGCGCATATTAAAGACATGCCAGAGTTGAGCAAGGGCAATGGTGATGAAGGAAACGGTTGTCGCTTCCTGGGTAGAAAACCCAAGCCAAACCACGGAGACCGTCAGTGAAATAAGCGTGGCGGCGGAAATCAACGCCCCGAAGAACCCGATCGCGAGCCATTGTGCGGTTGAAACAATAGCTTCCTTCGACGGCCGTGGTGGACGGGAGAGCACGTCGCCTTCACCCTCGCCGGTAGCGACGGCGAAGGCAGGAAAGACATCGGTCACTAGATTGAGGAAGAGGATTTGCAAAGGAAGCAGAGGCAAAGGCAGTCCGGCAAGGATCGCAAGGCTGACGACGAGCACCTCGGCGAGATTGCAGGAAAGCAGATAAGCCGCAAAGCGCCGAATGTTGTCGAAGATGACCCGCCCTTCGCCAACCGCATGCACGATCGTCCGGAAGGCATCGTCCAGAAGCACAATATCGGCAGCTTCGCGCGCCACGTCGGTGCCGCGTTGGCCCATGGCAATGCCGATGTCGGCCTTGACCAGTGCCGGCGCATCGTTAATGCCATCGCCTGTCATCGCTACCACGTCGCCTTCGCGCTGGAACACGTCGATCAGTTCCAGCTTCTGTACAGGACTGACGCGCGCGAAGACGTGGTGGCGAGCAATCACTCGGCGTCGTTCTTCATCTGAACCGGCGATGGAGGACAACCAAGCGCCGGTCAGAACCGGCGCGCCGGGTTCCGTCATGCCGACTTCGCGGGAGATGGCGAGGGCGGTGCTGGGATGGTCGCCGGTTGCCATAACCACCCGAATGCCTGCCCCGCGTAGCAAGGCTATAGTCGCCGCGATATCGTGCCTTGGCGGATCACGAAAGGCGACAAGACCGAAGAAGATCAGGCCGTCAATGATCGGCTGGTCCTTGGCCGCTTTTGGATGAACCGCAACGGCGAGGACCCGCAGCCCTTCCGCAGCAAGCCGCTCGGCATTGGCTAACCAAGCCGATCGCATGGCCTCATCCAAAGGCTCTTCTTGCGTGCCGATGCGGTCGGCCGCCTTGAGAACTTCCTCCGGCGCGCCTTTCACGGCGGCAAATTGGCTATCACCGTGGCTATGCACAGTCGCCATACGCTTGCTTGCCGCACTGAAGGGGTGCTCGCCCACTTCCGGATAAACGTCGATCTGCCGCCGGCGTTCGAGGCCGGCGAAGCTGCCGGCGCGCAAAAGCGCCACCTCCATTGGATCGCCGGTACCTGATCCAGCCTCGCGGTCGTAGTCTGCATTCGAGCAAAGAACGCCAATCAACAATGCCCGCATCAACTCCGGATCATTGGCCGGATCGACGACGATCCCGTCCTTGAAGATCGCGGCGCTTCGATGATCGATCGAAAACTCGCCGGACAGTGTCAGGATTCGCTCAACTTCCATTCGGTTCTCGGTCAGCGTGCCGGTCTTGTCCGTGATGATGAGCGTGGTGGATCCCAGCGTTTCGACCGCGGCGAGGTTTTCGACGAGCGCATGCTGCCTGGCCATCCGAAGCATGCCTCGGGCGAGTGTGAGTGTCGCGACGACAGGAAGACCTTCGGGGATAGCAGCCACCGCGAGCGCTATTGCTGTTTCCACCATCGTAAAGGTTGGTCTTCCAGAATAGACTCCTATCCCCGTAAGGACAGTAGCAAGCGCCAGAGTCGCCCAGACAAGCTGACGCGACAGCAATGCGAGTTGCCTCTCCAACGGCGATTCCCCGTGTTCGGTCTCCTCGACAAGCTTAGTGATCCGACCAAGTTCAGTTGAGAGACCAGTGCCGGTAACGATAGCCTCGGCGCTGCCACGCACGACATGTGTGCCCTTGAACAGCATGGCGCTTCGGTCGTGCAGTCCGGTGGATTCCGGGTTGGGGTCGGTGCCTTTCTCAACAGGGAGGGATTCCCCGGTAAGGGTTGATTCATCGGCACATATGCCTGCGCAAGTAATGCAACGCATATCGGCGGAAACCACATCGCCCGCATCAAGGAGGACCACATCGCCAGGTACAAGCTGATCGCCTGGAACCTGCTGCACACGGCCATTCCGGCGCACACGTGCGCTGCGACCGCCAAGTTTCCGCAACGCCTCCATAGAGCGCACCGCTCGCCGCTCGGTGTAGTATCCAATTGCTGTATTGATCACCAGCACTGCGGCGATCGCCGCGGCCTGCTTGTGCTCGCCAAAAAAAAGCGAAAGTGCCATCGCAGCAGTCAGAAGCCCGACCACGGAACTGGCAAACTGCCGACATATCAGATTGATCTCAGAAACTCGACTTCGGACCGGAAGAAGGTTCGGTCCAAAACGGCTCAATCGCTGTTCGCTCTCATTCTGACTGAGCCCGACAGCGGGATCGACGTCGAGAACACCTGCAACGGCGGCTACCGAGAGCGCATGAGGATCAAGCACTGGAGAGGCGGGTGGACCTATATATGTCTGCACGGAAAGATCCCCCTGGATACGGCAAATCCTGTCATCTTTCTCGAACCGCGGCGAATAGGACCTAGCGCATCCTATGACCACCATACCTCGACGGGAGGTTCGTCGCCAATCGCTTCATTTGTCGTGTGCATCCGAGCCACGAACAGCGCCGCGACCCGAAGGCCGCCTCGGCTGCCGCTGGCGAGGCCGATACGATCCTGCTTGTCGGCAGTGAGAGCGGCACGACCTGGGGCTTCGCCAATACGCTGCAGATCGCTCTTTCCGCACAGGGTCTTCGCGTCCATGTCGGCCCAATGTCCAATTTCGAGCCAGTCCGCTGGCCGAAAGCGCGACGTGTTATTCTG
>NZ_JBFTOF010000057.1:0-7473 GCF_056397845.1 Rhizobium sp. 05L419 | reverse complement strand
GGGTAACAGCGGTGACGGACTTCCAGTGCGCAAACGCGCTTATGCGGTGCAGGTGGAGTACAAGCGCGGTGCGTTTTGTCCGAGGCGGCACGAAGAGATTGCGGACCGCGGAGAAAGCTGAGAGGAACCGTTGAAGGCTTCCAGTAGATCGAGATGTTTGCATCACCCGCTCCCGTTTTCGCAGCGGCAGATGCGAGTTTTCCGCTCGATTGTTCAACCCYTTGTGAGAACGGTGCTCRAGGGTTGGCATGATCTGGCGTTTTGCGGCGGCGTAAGATGGCAGCTTGTCGGTAATCATCCGCTTTGGCGCAACGCCCTGCTTTTTCAGCAGACGAACAAGCAAGCGTTTGGCAGCCTTGGTATTGCGGCGGTTCTGAACGATTTCGTCGAGCACATAGCCATCCTGATCGACGGCACGCCAGAGCCAGTGTTTCCTGCCGGCGATGGTTATGACGACTTCGTCCAGGTGCCAAATGTCGCTTGAGCTTGGCTGTTTCCTGCGCAGACGACGAGCATAGTCCGGACCAAACTTCTTGGCCCAACACCTGATCGTCTCGTAAGAAACAATGATCCCGCGCTCCAGCAGCATTTCCTCGACCAGACGCAGGCTGAGCGGAAACCGGAAATAGAGCCAAACCGCATGGGCAATGAGAAAGCGGTGACGTTTATAACTGACGGGCGATCGGGTCATGCTCCCCGGATATCAGGCCGATACTGATCGTGCGTTAACCTGACATCACCGACGAGCGAAAAGGCCGGGCCGATAGGTGGTGTAGCGGTTGAAGATCACGAGTCAGCCATCGCGCGAATTGTCATTTCAGTTGGCTTCCCGCGATCATGGACGCTTTTCTCAGCCGCTGGCATTGGCCTTTTCTTGGATTTTTGCGCATCGCGCGAGGAGTTCGTCGAAGGTCTCGGCCTCATCAAGAAGAAGGCCGTCTTCCAGCATCCGGGCGTAGTCCTGTTCGAGAGCCGCCCTCCCTTCGCCGGAGGGCGTCAGCTGCAACCCCCCGCCCACAGCCGCTTCATAGTCAATCGGCGTTTTGTCAGCCGCCTTCTCAGCGAAAAACATCGATTTATGCTGGGCCACGGACTTGGCCAGCTCGCGGTCAGCGATTGCGCTATCGGCGATGCCTATATCGTCGAGGCGAACGATATCGTGCCAATGGCGTGAAAAGCGCTCTCCGCGGAGCCGTTCCTGCAGACAGAAGACGTGGATCGCCGTCGTCTTTTCCCAGAACGTGCGTTCGGCATGCATGACCCGCGGTCTCGCGGTGGGAAACTCGATGCCATCGACAAGGCCTGCAGCGTCGCATGAAATGTCGCGAACGCTTGCCGGTTCTCCGGTCGATCGAGCCCCAAACTCCAGCATCACGCTTGGGGCGACATAGCCGGACCCTCCACCAATTGCTTCGTAGTCGATGAATAGCTTGTCGGCTTCGACCCGGACGGTGGCTGGAAGCGACTGGGCGCTGATCGCATCGACAATGAGCGGGCTCACGGTCTCGGATACCCAGACCGGCAAACGCTTGCGGACTTCGCTCGACCAGCGCTTTTCCTCGCTTCTGGTTTTCGGCAATGCCTCCTCGTTCTCGCCCACGAGATCATGAGCGAGCGCACGGATATCGTAGGTCAGGTCGACATCTTCCGAAAACCTGCGGATGGCGTTGTAGGCTTTCGACAAGGACGTGCCGCCTTTGAAGACAAGGTGGTTGCCGAGCGTCGTTTCATAAAGGGTCTGTAGCGCCCAGGCGACCCACGTGTCCTTTTCCAGGAGGTGGATCGGCCGCCCAGTTTTCTCCGCTGCGATCGCAAGAACTTCTCGTCGATCTTGCCGGGACAGTCGCGAAAACTGTTCAGCCATGAGCGGCCTTTCCGACACTGCGGGCAAGCCAGCTGGGAAACTGAGGGGCGGCGGCAACGAGTTCGCCGAACGCCTCTGCGGAAAGCTTCTGCTTGATGCTCGGAAGAGCCTCTTCGGCCTTTTCCGGACCGAGCCAGGCCAGCGCGCGGACAGCTAGGCCGGCAGGCTTGTTCGCCAAGGCGAGCTGCCATCGTGGCACGTGCTTCAACTCAACCGTCTGGCTGCCGACAGTCATGGTTCGGCTGCGGCCGGATGTGAAGTAGACGGACCGGATCGGAACCTGAGTGGATAGTCCCAGCGAGTTTGCAGCCGCAGCGCCATTCGAAACGATCACCTCGCCACGCTGATGTGCAACTGCTTCGACGGCTTGCTCGACCGTCGGCGGTCGGCTCCCGAAGCGGCTCTTAATCGCCTTGAGATAGATCCCACGACCAGCCCGAACGAGCTCGCCGCGTTCATATAGACGTGACAGTGCCTGGTCCACCGCGGCACGGTTTCCCAAATGCAGGAAGGCCTTTGCGGAAAGCGCCGTTCCCTCGGGCAGCTGTTCGGCATAGGCCATGATCTGTGTTGTCAGTCGTTGCATGGCAATTCTCCTGTCAGAAATATATGCAGTTTTCTGACAGTTTGCAATGTGGTGGCCCCCGCCTTTTTCTCTCCGACGGAGGTCTGGATAGGAAATTTTTCATTTTGCTTCTTGGGGTCGGAACAAGAGCTGCTCCAAATCGTACGCTTAGGCTCGGGACCCAGTAATCCATCGAGCCTGCACACCATCTTCAGGCGAAAATCGGCCCGAAAACCTCAAGGAGGCCACACACGGCCCGAGCTACGAGAATGGCCAACCTGGTGAACGAAAAATCAGGTGCGAAATTCGAACAAAACTCGGGACTTTTGTTACAAAGAGGTAGTGCCGTCATAAGCTCGTATCGACCGGCGGCTTAGCTGAGGGCACGATGCTTTCGGTTCATCAAGGAATTGCAATGACAATAATCCTCTATGATCCTGTCGGTTCCAGCGAGGACATCCGCTTTAGCCCTCATTGCTGGAAAACGCGTATGTCGCTTGCGCACAAGGGGCTTGAATTCCAGACCGTCCCGACGACTTTTGTCGGTGTGCCGCATGTCGAGAACGGTGTTTCCAAGACCATCCCCGTCATTCGCGACGGTGAGCGGGTCATTGCCGATTCCTTTGCAATCGCGCTCTACCTCGATGAAGTTTATTCAGATCGCCCCGCCTTGTTCGATGGCGATGGCGGCAGATCGATGGGCCGTTTCATCGAGCGGTGGTCTCAGCTCACGCTTCATCCCTATATCGGCGTGGCGACCCTGATGGAGGAAGTTGGCCTTCCGGAACCGGAAAGCGCCGCCTATTTCAGGAAAAGCCGCGAAGCTAAGTTCGGGCGAACACTGGAACAGGTTGCAAGAGATCGCGGCACGAAGCTTGCGGCCTTCCGCTTAGCCTTGGAGCCACTGCGCTCGATGTTGACTTATCAGTCATTTATTGGCGGCTCTTCGCCTCTCTTCCCCGACTATGTCGTGTTCGGGGCTTTCCAGTGGGTGAGGACGACAACGACGTTTCAGGTTCTGGAAGAAGACGACCCGGTGAACATCTGGTTTGAACGGTGTCTGGATTTGCACGATGGGCTCGGGCGATCATCCGCAAGCGCGGTGTCGATGGCGTTGGTAGGCGAAGAGGAAATTGTCGGTGTCTGATGCTCTTCTTAATCCAACCGCCGCCGCTGCCCTGCTCGACTTTTTTGCACTGGCCGAACGTCTCAAGACCGAGCTGCGCCATTCATGGTTATCGAATGGCCGGCAAGAGAGCGTGGCCGAACACACGCGGATGATGGCGCTCATGGCCGTCACTCTGGTGCCGACCCTCGAACATCCCGTCGATCTCGGCCATGTGCTCAAGCTCATCATTGTGCATGATCTTGCAGAAGTGAAGGTTGGGGACATTCCCGCTTTCGAGGTCTCCGATCGCAGGAACGCCAAGATGGAAGCGGAGCTGGCAGCCATTTCGGAGATTCAAGCGATGCTCCCCGAAGAGAGCGGCAGGCTCATTGCGTCGCTGTGGCACGAGTACGAGGCCGCGACCACGACGGAGGCGCGGCTCGCGCGGGCGCTCGATCACCTCGAAGTCCAGGCTCAGCATAATCTGGCAAGCATCGACACATGGGAGCCCATCGAACACGATCTGGTTTATACGAAGATGGATGACCGGTGCGCATATGACCGGGCATTACGGGATTTGGCTCAGGCTGTAAGAGCCCAAGCGGAAAGAAAACTCGCGGAGGATGGCTTCGACATCTCTGCTTTGCGGATCCGGCATGGCTTACCCCCGCAAGAACAGCAAGATTCGCAAATATCCTAACTTTTGATCGTACCTCAAGCCCGAGCGGGACGTGAACCTTCGTCGCGAATTCGCATGATAGTCTGCCGGCTGGTTACGAATTTCCTGGCGATCGCCGAAACGCTCATCCCTGTCTCGAGATCGTCGCGCACATCTTGCTTCTGCTTGTCGTTCAGCGTCGAGGGGCGGCCGGACGTCGATCAGACACGGTTCACGAACAAAAGCCTGCGGACGGTGCAGATGGCGGTGAAAGCCTGGCGTCAGGAAACGGCTCTTGAGATCCTTACTGGCGACTGGATGGCGATCACGCCGGCTCTTCCACCCGCCAAATCGTTTGGTAGCATTCTTCGGTGAGGCAATAGGGGGGGCAGTTTCTCATTTCGCCCGACACGTTATGGGCTTCGAGAACAAGGATGACGCGCTGAATATGCTTCTGGCCCTCAAGGAGCGACTAGGCAGTTTTGGCCTGGCGCTCCACGAAGGTAAGACGCGGCTGATCGAGTTTGGCCGGTTCGCGGCTTTGACTCGGCAGCGGCGTGGCGAGCGAAAGCCCGAGACCTTCGCCTTCTTGGGCTTCATTCACTATTGTGGAGTGACCCGTGATGGCAGGTTTATCGTAAAGCACAAGACGGAAGGGAAACGCCTGACGCGAAAGCCGAAGGCGTTGCGCGAGGGAGCATGGCGGCACATGCACATGGCGTTGACTACCCAGCACAAGTGGCTTGCCGCTGTGCTGCGTGGACACTACGGCTACTACGGCAGGCCGCATAACTATCCCGCGCTCAACGGTTTCTATCAGCAAACACGCCGCATATGGTTCCGCTGCCTGAGGCGGCGAAGTCAGAAGAGCCGGCGAATGAGTTGGTTGGAATTTGAAATCCTCACCGCACGCTTCGCGCTGCCAGTCCCACGTATTACTCGAACTTGGGCGCAGGCCAGGAGATGACGCGGGTTACTCTCGGGAAGAGCCGGGTGCGGGAAATCCGCCCGCCCGGATCTGTGAGGGCGAAGCCGAATGGCATAGCTACTCGACCACGATCCAAAACGCGGCAGTTAGCAAAGACCACCAAAAGCGACTTACGCATTTGAATTAAAAGAGCAATTACGTCCAGATTTCCGGAACTATGTAGGAATGCCTCCTTTAGTCCGACATCTTCTCGTGCCTCCGTTCGGCTGCGCCGCCGGCAACGGAACGCAATGGAAGTAACCTCCGTGTGCGATCTGCCGTAGCTGCCTGCCGGGGATCTCTACCGACGGAGATCCCCGGCGATCCATTGGACGATTGCCTTAACCCGTCGTGGCACGAATTCCCGTGACGGATGAACGGCGTGGATCGGCAGACTGTACTTGCCCCAATTGGCGAGCACCTCGGTCAGTCGCCCGGCACCGATGTCGTCCTCCACCAGAACCTCAGGTGCGTAGACGATGCCAGCGCCTTCCACCGCGGCAACGCGCATGGCTTCGCCGTTGTCGATGCCGATATTGCTGTTGATCTTTGCCGCCAGCATCTGTCCGTCCTTACCTTCGAAATGCCATTGATCGCGTGGGACAAGATTGAGGCTTAGGATGCAGCGATGCTGTTCCAACTGCTCGGGATGGGTCGGCACACCGTTCTTATCGAGATAGGCGGGCGAGGCGCAGCAGACGAAGCCATAGGTGCCGATCCTTCTTGCGATCAAGGAAGACGGCCGCAGGTGCGCCACCCGAATTGCTAGATCGTAGCCTTCCGAAATCAGGTCGACGTTGCGATCCGAAAGATTGAGCTCCAGGCTGACAGCAGGATGCTGGTTGGCAAAGCGGGCGATGGATGATGTGAGCCGCTTTACCCCGAGCGTCGTCGGTCCGCTGATGCGCAGATGACCGGATATCTCGTGGTTCTGCGGGCCGGCGATGTCGTTCAGCTCCTCCAGCTCATCGATGATCCGGCCTGCTTTCTCAAGAAAGCTGACGCCGATCTCGGTGAGCCGTTGCGTTCGCGTGGTGCGCTCGATCAGCTTGACACCATACTCAGCCTCCAAAGCCTGAATTCGCCGGCCAATCATGGCGGGCGACAGGTTGAGCCTTCTGGCGGCTTTGGCAAAACTGCCGGCCGTCGCCACGGCTACGTAGGTCTTCAAATTGGCAAGGTCGTTCATTCGATACTATTATGCAATTATGTATCACGCTTCAATGCCATTAAAGACGGGATCGTGGTCGGCTATATCGGGTCATTCAATCTGACAAAGGAAATGACCACATGAAAACTGCCATCATCGGAACTGGAAATATGGGTGCGGGTTTGGCCCGCCGCCTTGCCGGTAAGCGCGAYCTCATCCTCGCGTCGCGCAATGAGGCTGCGGCAAAGTCGCTCGCAGAGGAGATCGGCGCTTCGAGCGCCCCGATCGCCACGGCGGTAGCTGAAGCCGACATCGTGGTGCTCGCATTGCCCTATGGCTCCGCGCTCGAGTTCGCCGGTTCGGAAGCGCTGGAGGGTAAAATCCTAATCGATATCACCAATCCTCTGAAGCCTGATTTCTCGGGCTTGTTGTTTGCAAACGAAACATCGGCCGCCGAAGAGATCCAGCGCAATGCGAAGGGTGCGAAGGTCGTGAAGGCCTTCAACACGATCTTTGCCGAGCTTTTTGCTGCTTCCCCCGATCAGACCGTCAATATACCGGTCTTCCTGGCCGGTGACGACGACGCCGTCGAAACCTCCGCGGCGCTGGTGAAGGATGCCGGCTTCGCGGTCGAGAAGACGGGTTCGCTGGACGCTGCTCGCCTGCTCGAACCCCTGGGCATGCTCAACATCCGCCTCGGTTACGGTTTGGGTCGTGGGACGGGCATTGCCCCGAAATGGGCTATTGTCTAAGTCTGAGCCAGGGCCGGCAAGACCTAGCCCTACTTCACCGTGCTCACTGCGCACGGTGAAGTAGGGCTCTGAGGCCTTGTCTGCTGCCCAGGATCATGCCTGCACTGCTATTGGTGATGAGATCAACGACTCTGCTTGCCGTCGCGCCAATGGCGGTGATGCTGCCTCCGACATCGCCGGCGAAACATTGAGGAAGAGATTGTCCAAGGGCAGGTTATCTTCCCGCTCGAGCCTTACACACTTGTCGTTTGGCACTTAAACGGGGTCTTCCTCACTTTGTGTGGAGATCGGCCATTTTGATCGGCATCATTCGCGCTCTGAGAAGCTCTGGTCCCGCTCTGCCGTACATTGCGCGCTTAATCGTCTTCAGGCGGTTGATCTGACCTTCCGCCTGACCATTGCTCCAAGG
>NZ_JBFTOF010000056.1:0-7671 GCF_056397845.1 Rhizobium sp. 05L419 | reverse complement strand
GGTCATGGACCTACGAGGACCTCAACATCTTTATCGCCGGGCCTACTCTCACAACGCCAGGCGTAAATATGGACGTTCGTGGTGCGCCCGATGAAAATGATCGCCTGAACGTAATCGCTTATCTGAGAACGCTCAGCGACTCGCCGTCTCCGCTGCCCTGAACCGACCGCGGAAGCATGCATATGCCCCATGGCCGCCCCCAGCCCATTACCGATCCTGCCCCCCGCGGACTGAAGTGTGCAGGCTTCTGACCTCCTGCACCGGCGCTGGCATCATCGGTTCATACACCACTGGCATTATGACCTCCTAGGGAGGTTTAACTGTGTGAACGCAGTGATCGCTGTTGCTGACACCGCCATCTGGAGGAATGCCAATGAAATGCACACTTTTGGCTGCAGCGGTCGCTACGCTCCTCAACCTTTCGACCTTTGAGCAAGCCAAGGCGGCTCCAATTTCATCGACACAGCAATCGAACCCAACGGCAGCAAGTAAACAAGCGGCCGCGTCTACGACGAATGGCGTTCTTGCACCCCGAATGATGGATCGCAAGCGCCCGATGAATCCAATCTGTGCCCACGGCTTTAAGCCTCGCGCCCCGTCCAGCTGTCATTATTGACACACTAGGGATTTACGTCGAACGGCGGAGCTGAAGGCAGCGGGGCAGACAGGGCTCGCTTCCACCGAAACGCCATGCTTTGCGGATCGCGTGTCTCACTCGATGTTGAAAACAACGGCATTATCCTGCACCTCGCGCAGCCCCTTGTAGGCTGCGTGTCGAAGCTTCCCGTCATGTGTCCAGGCGCGATATTCGATCTCGGCAAGGAGCCACCCTTGTTCGTCTCCAGTTCTCATGGACCTGACATTGGCGGTCGCGCTGCATGGAACCATCCTGGCCGCCAGCTGTTCTTAGAGAGCAACGCACGCCCAAACGAACGTTGCACCCGGCTGCGAGAGCCCTCTTGAGCAGCCAACAAGGCCCGGTGTTGGTTCCCTCCTCACCGGGCTCTTTTGTGCTCGGGAAGATTTCGTCGGATTTGCATTGGGCTTTGCATTTATGCTGAGGGCTCGACGAGTGCGACGAAGGCGAGCGGGCCGAGGCCTTCGCTGTGGCAATGCGCAGGCTGGCGGTGTCCTCAATAAATGACATGACACCCGACAAGGCTGCGCGTACCGGGGGCTCGGGCCGATGTCGGTTGCCACCGCCACCGCCACCACCGCCGCCGCTGCCGTTACCACGCCCACCTCCGCCGCCACGGCCGCCTCTGTCGTTGCTGTTGCCGCCGAAGGGCTTCTCATCGGACTCGCCCAGGAACTCAGCTCAGCGCAATACGAAGACAAATGGCGAAGAGTGACCAACGGCGGGGGATTTTGAAACGCCGGCCCCCTCGTCCCAGTGCTCGTCATGCGGCGCGAAGGCGGCAAAGCTCCTGTTCGGCTACTATGTCGACGAGACTGCCGGAACGAATCCCCTGCAATCCCGACAAAGGCCCGGGCAAGTACCGGGTGCTGACGACCGTCGCGGAGCTGGCTGAAACGCTGATGGGAAGATGGCCCGATGATCAGAAGGGCGATGCATGGGAGGGCGCCATTTATGCTTGCCTGAGGTCGCTGGAACCACAGACAAATGGGGATGCAGCCCGCGAGGCTTTCATTCTTGCTGCGCGAGATGGGAATGTCACGCTGATCCTCGACCCAGCTATGTTGGAGCCAGGTGGAGGGGCTGAAAAGCGGACGAAGAAGAAGCACCCATGGAGGCAGCCGGCTCAGTGAGAATCGCCGCCATGATGCCTCGCGGAAAACCGGAACGCAGGGAAAACGATGGACCGTCCCCGCGAATCAAAGACGCACGGACTCAGCTCTTCCATCTCTCCGGTGCTGAATGGTACCCAAGCGGACGAAGGAATCGTGAAGGCTGAGTACCTGGCTGTTTTCCGGTGGCGAGGCCGTAGAAAACGTAGTTGCGATGCCGTCGATTTCGCGCCAGTGTTTGATAACATTCCAGCGAACAGGAGGCGGCAATGAGCCTGGCGGATATCCGAGAAAAGTATCGCGATAAGATCGAGGAGCACCGCGAACAGATCCGGCATATGGAGGAGAAGGACGCTCGTCATTTCCGGAAAGAAGGTGACGGACCATTGTCTGACATCACCGACGAAATCAAAGCCGAGTATTACCGGCATATCGAGACCTATGCTGCCCTGATCGCCGAGATCGACGCCATCCTCGGGGTCTGACTTGAGGGCAGAAAATGAGCGAACCAGGCGAGGAACCAAAGAGCTTTTACACCCAAGTCCGTGCCCGTTCGGACTCAGCCTCACTCGGCGGTCCTCCACCCAGAGCAGGTCACTTGTCGCTGGACAAGTGGTTCTACTCCCGGAACAACGCTAACGTACGGTGCCGAACCAAAGTATGCGTGCGATTGTCATCGACGGCGGTACCTTCCAAATAAGCCGCGCGCACAAGATGGTCGCAACAACGGCGGTAGCCCCCGCCGTGGTTGTGCTCGTTTGGATAACATTCCGATCGGACGAAATTGCAGCGCCCTTCGTTGAACGGAATTACTCGACTCCGGCCACCTGTCCTGCATCCGGCTTGACCAGTTTGTCCGCTTCTCCTGTTTCCGGCCCGATCACAGGATCGGTTTCCGCTATCTCATCGGTCTGCTCGTCGGTCGGCTGTTTAGTCGCCATGACATCCCGCACCTGGTCGATCTTGCCGACGGCGGGGCCGACACCGAGAACGTCTTTCGCCCATGCCATCACTTCAGGATCTGCCACCGCAATTTCGCCCGGCTGCTGCACCGTGCCGATATCTTTGTTCGCTGCGGTCAGTAGCGCTGCGCTCAGGGCCTGGTCGCTAAGGGCTGGATCTGTCGGAACGGCATCGACGCCGTTGTCTAGCTCGAATTGAGCATAGGCAACGACGTAGTCGCGGATGGCGGCCATGCGCGGATCGCTGGAGTTGAGGTACGCATGATAATTGCGCTGCAGCGAATGCAGCCCCCCGAGCTTTGCGGCAAGTTCAGGTTTCTCATTCAAGGGCAGTTCTTCCGCTTCGACCGCAGCGACTTCCGTCACCAAAGTTCGCGCCGGCCTTGGCGTAGGCTTGGCCGCCTTCAGATCTCTTTTCTCGGCCTTTGCGGTTTCCGTTGGAGCCTTTTTGGACGCAACGCGCTTTTCTTCGTTCTTGTGGATGCCGAAAAGCTTCCCGAATGCGGTCGCTATCGGATCGCGTGATTGGCCGGTCTCGCCTGTGTCGCGAGATGAAAGCCCGGACCTTCCGTGACCAGCCGAAGCATGGCTTTCACTCTTGCTGCCGCCGTTCCCGCCGCCGTTTCCACTGCCATTCCCGCCACCGTGTCCGCCACCGTTTCCGCCACCATTCCCACCGCCGTTTCCATTGCCAGCAAGGGCAATCGATGTCGTGAGCATCAGGGGGCTGTGCAGATCTACGACGACAGGCGTGGCAGCGAGTGTCGCGGACACACAGCTCACAAGGGTCAGACTACCGATTTTTCGCATGCGCTATTCCTCCGAATCATAGATGGGCACGGTCGTAGATACTTTAGACGTTCCGGCACCGGCTTTTGGCAACAACCCGCCAGTTGCGTGACAACTAAATTAGGATGCAACCGTGCACTAACGGTTAGGAAGACCATTAAATTTTGTCGAGATTACCACAAAGGGTCAACACCTCGGCATTGAGGCGTCACGCTGAAGTGTTGCGTCCAACGAACTGTTACAACGGAGGGACGCGCGGTGCCGTCATGCACTGAAATATCACCTGAAAAGCTAAACCGTCTGATCGGCCCCCCCTGGGCTCCGAGGCTTATCGACGTTCGCAACGACGAGGATTTTTCCGCCGATCCCCGGCTCGTTCCGGGTTCTTTCCGACTCCACTTTGCCGAAGTCGCCCAACAGCAGCTCGCCATCCATATTGGCTGGCTGTTGCACCGGACTGCGGGCGGAAGGGCGTCAGGATCGGTGTAAGGTTTTGGTGTTTACCGCCCTGTTGGCGGTCTGGATTGTTTCCGAATTCATTCCTGGTGCTGGGATACAGGCACGATTGGACGCTAGCCAAGGACTGCAGGCTGAAGCCTTTCTTGCCTCTCAGCGGGTTGCCCTCGCCGACATGACACCTCTCCAAGTCGAGGCATTCGAGTGGGCTGCCGTTCGGCTTACCGACGAAATTTCTTGGCCCGCTATGGGGCTCATCCGACAATGCGTGAGTTGGTGGTCGGTGAGATCATGCGAGCTACAGACGAAAATCGCCCTGTCGAAAACAAACTGAAGATCGGTGCCGCGTTGCAGGAGGCTCATGCAACCGAGATTGAAGCGAACGCCGCCGAAGCCACCAAAAGAGCGCGACTTAAACGAGGCAAAACCCTGGACGGTGCTTCGGTTGTCTTAACCCGCGTCGATAGCCTCGATGACAAGCCATCTTCAATACCGCTCGCCAGATCATGATCACTGTTCCCGGCGGCCAGCGACATATCGGGGAATGAGTTCAAAACATTGATCGACGTTTAGCGTCGCTTGCCGGACTTCGTGCTAGAACGCCGATGCCACCGACACTCTTTCATCGGAACAATCGCGGGGCTATCGCGTTTTAGCGGCATGTCGCGGCGGTCGCCTCGGCTTGTTCCAAAGTCCCTGACATTTTCCCGCTCTCAAGCCGGCCTCTTAGTCATGGGCGAATGGAGATGTTCCTCTGGAGGAGGTTGTGATGTCTCAAAAGCAATTCAGTCGTGACAATGAGCGGCTGCACTCCGATGACCTGCGCATTTGCCACAAAGTTCTAGATGCAATCTGCCATGACATCGGAGTAGAGCCTGGCTCCGAGGAGGCGGATCGTATTGCCGAAATCACCATCGATGTTTATCAGCAAGGCGTCCGCGGGACGCAGCTCAGACATATCGTCGATGCCGCGCGCGGCCTCAATCTCAATCGGGATGGACCCAGAGCGTAGCGCACCGCGTTGAACTTTGCTGCCCGTCGGGAATGGCGACTCATGGAGCCCTTCGCGCCCCTTCACTTACATCATCAATAAATGCGCGGCAGACGGTTTCTGACCTCCCGCATCGGCGCACTGACATCAACGGTTCATATACTGGCACTATGACCTCCCAGGGAGGTTTAAATGCGTTGAATGCGGTGATCGCTTTTGCTGACACCGCCATCCGAAGGACAATGCCAGTGAACCGTACACTCTACTTAGCTGCAGCAGTCGCTGCGCTTCTCAATCTTTCGACTTTTGAGCCAGCTAAGGCGGCCCCTGTTTCATCGACACAGCAATCCAGCCCAACGGCAGTAAGTAAGCAACACACAGCGTCGACGACCCCGGCGACCAATGGCATGCTTACCCCCCGAATGATGGATCGCAAGCGTCCGATGAATCCGATCTGTGCCCAGGGCTTTAAGCCGCACGCCCCGTCCAGCTGTCATTATTGACACGCTAGGGATTGCGTCGAACGGCAGAGCTGGCAGCTGCGGGCAGGCAGTACTCGCTTACACCGTAGCGCTATGCTTTGCCGATCGCGCGTCTCACTCTAAGCCCATCTTGACGACGAGGAACACCTGATCCATCTATCTGCTCGGCTCCGGGCGGGAGCCAATTCCAACCCCTTCGACATGCGGCGGTCGATCCTTACGAGGACACACGCATGCGCTTTGTGAATATGAACTGGTCGCCTGGATATCTGAACGTCTGCCCGCCGCACACCGATATCTTGGTGGAGTGCACGAGCTGCGGAGTACGCCGGCCATTCGACCGGGAAACGGTCCCCTCGCGCATAAGGCATAGCCTGATCACCGACATCTAACCGCTGCTACGGTGCTCGTCATGTGGCTCGAAGGCGGCAAAGATGCTGTTCGGTTATTATGTCGACGAGACTGCCGGAACGAATGCCCTTCAATCCCGTTGAGTCGCGTCTGCTGCGCGGGAGGATGCGATGCAGGACAACTCATCACGTGTACCGATACGCTGGATTGGAGTTGCGAGTGGCCCTGGCGAATACCGGGCTCTGACAACAGTCGCCGACATCGCTGAAACACTGCTCGTTAATTGGCCAGACGACCAGAAGGGCGATACGTGGCGCGGCACTCTGGCCGCATGTCTGAGGGCGCTCGATTCGCAGATCAACGGCAACGCAGCTCGCGAGGCTTTCATTCTTGCTGCCAGAGACGCGAATATCTCGCTGATCCTCGACCCTGCCATGCTGGAGCCGCCGGGATCAACGCGCCCGAAGAAGAAGCATACATGGAGACCGCGGGCGCATTGATGGAGTGCGTGCGGCCGGCCCTTTCTGAGAGCTTGGTCGGTAGCCTCCCTCATCGTCATGTCTTTGTTTATAGCTAGTTGGCGCCGTAGGGAGTATGATTGCTTCATCGGTCAGCATTTATGGCGACGACCGCTTGGGAGTTTCGCGCTTCTGCCTATGCGGAGTAGCGAAGATGGTTAGCTTAGCCCACCACATCAGTTTTAGAGACGACGTCCATGTCGTGTTCGAGGCGCTTTCGGAATGGTGTTCCATTCACAAGAAAGACCCCAACAGTATCGAAGGATGCCAAGCGGCATCGACACTCTTCGACTATTTTCAGGATGGCTACGAGACTAAAGACGCACTTTTAGCCGCTGTCGATGCGGAGAGGGAAACCCCTCCCGGAAAGTGTCAATCCAACCGACTAGGTATCGACGTCGAAGGCATTGTCCTCGACATCACGCAGTCCTTCTAGGAGGCGTGTGCAATTTGAGGGCCCTTTTGTCAGGTGAACCTCTAGCTTGTTGCATTGCTTCTAATAGAAGCGCAGTGTCGATCCTTCAGACAGCTAATCTTCAGGGCGCGCTGCTGCTTAAGGGCAACCATACCCTAGCCCCCGACCGAAAGGAGGACCTATGTCTTCCGATTTTCACATCCAACCGTTGCCTGCCGGAAATCTGAAAACGCTTCAGAAAGTTCTCGCGGATGCAGGATATACAGGCAACATACTGGCCGGCAGGACTGCAGGCCCCAATATTGCTGCAAAATTACTGGTGCGGCAGTTCCAAGAAGGCATGACTCGGCCGTCAGACCTTGCTGCGGAGTTGGAGAGGCGTTTTGGCCGCCCCGAGAGGAAAGCGCCCCCTCTAGCCAGTCCACTTCATCGCGACGCCATTCGCGGAATGACTCTTGGGCAACAGGCTGCAAAGAGCCATTCAAGAACCATCATCTAAGACCTAGGGCCTTGCACTTCCCCAAACCGAAATGAGGCGCTATGTCGATCTATTCTACGTCACCTCTGTTGCTCGAAGAACTCAAGGTAATAGAAGGTGTTTTGCGCAGGGCCGGCTTCAGCGACAGCATGATGTCGGCCAACGCCCCGCTTCTGCGAGCGGCAGTCACTCATCTCCTGATAAGCTATCAGCGAGGCGTAACGTGCCCGGCAGACTTGTCGCTTGAATTAGCCCAATTCCAGGCGAATGAGGGCGCTTCAGAATTCGCAGAAAGAGATCCACCATTGGCGCGATGCACAACGCTGCACTAGGCCGGATCGACATTCACCGGAGCCAGATCATCGCTGCTGCGAGATGGACAAAGCCCTCGAAGTGGATGGTTCTGCGGTCATAGCGTGTTGCGAAGCGGCGGAAATGCTTCATTCGATTGAAGCAGCGCTCTATGCAGTTTCGATGATG
>NZ_JBFTOF010000055.1:0-9197 GCF_056397845.1 Rhizobium sp. 05L419 | reverse complement strand
CGATCCGGTACTGGCTCGATCGCATGGGACGAGAGCGCTATCCCAAGGCACGTGAACTGACCGTCACGGCCGATTGCGGCGGCTCAAACGGCGCGCGCGTCAGGCTATGGAAGTTGGAATTGCAGAAACTGGCCGACGAGACCGACTTGGTCCTTCACGTCCACCACTATCCGCCCGGYACCTCCAAGTGGAACAAGATCGAGCACCGCCTGTTCTGCCACATTACCCAGAACTGGCGCGGTCGCCCGCTCGAAAGCCGCCTGGCCGTGGTTGAACTGATCGGCGCCACCACGACAAAGGCCGGCCTCAAGGTCGAATGCGCCCTCGACACCCGCACCTACCACAAAGGCGTCAAGGTCTCCAATGCCCAGATGGCAAGCCTCGACATCACCGGCGACGCTTTCAATCCAGAGTGGAACTACACCATCACCCCAAGAAACACGTAGCGGTTATTCTGCGAACTGTCCTTAGCGCGATCAGAGGAGTTGTTCGGCGTTGTCCACTCGGCGGCGACAATAGCGGCCACGGTGATATCTGAGCGAATTTGCGCAGCTAGGCACTGCCACAACAGCAGAGGTGCGGCTGGGCTTTTCGTCTTGTCCGGACCGATCTGCAACACACCGTCACGACTACGAAACGGAGCCTGCCCATGTCCGATCCTGCGCAGCGACTGCTGTGCAGGATCGGACATGTTTTCGAGGTTGCAATGACAAGTCGCAGCATGTCACCAGGACGGCGATTACGATTTTCATATCCACTCCCACTGCAACAGGTGGGTCGAGATCGCTCGCCGTGCCGGTGATGGACGCAAACGCAATTCATCGAAGCTGGTGCAACGATGCCCGTATCGACTTTTCCTCAGTTGGTCCCGCGAGAGTCCTCGATGGACAGGTAGAGGTGTCAAAAAATGTCGCTCAGGCTTTCAACACGGTGGCGAGTACGCGCAGGAAATGGTCGTTCTCGTCCACGGAGCCGATGCTCGTGCGAATAAAGCGCTCGTAACCCTTCTGTTTCCAGGGTTTGACAATCACGCCTTCGCGCAAAAGCTGTTCGGCCAGATCGACCGCGTTGGCACCGCAGTCAAAGAACAGGAAATTACCCTTCGATGGCGCGACTTTGAGATTGAGAGCGCTGAGCCTGTCTGCGACGCGCTTGCGTTCGCCGAGTGCCAGTTCGACCGTCCGCCGCAGGTGGTCCGTATCCGCAAGTGCTGCGATCGCGGCATGCTGGGCGATGGCGTTGGTATTGAACGGCGTGCGTACCCGGTCGAAGAAGTCACGGAGCTCGACGTTGGACGTGATGCCAAAGCCAATTCTCAAGCCGGCGAGGCCGCGCGCTTTTGAGAATGTTCGTAGCACAACCCAGCTCTTTTCGGTTCCCGCGAGCATTTCGGCGGCTGAAGGATAATCCTCCCCATAAGCATATTCGGCGTAGGCTTCGTCCACCACCAGCAGCGTCTCGCTATCCAGCACAGCGATGAAATTGGCGAACTCAGCGGGGTTGAGCCAGCAGCCGACCGGGTTCATCGGATTGGCGAACATGATCATCCGGGGCTTGCGCTTCGCCGCTTCGATCAAACCTGCGACATCCACGGTCAGGTCTTTCAGAACCTCGATGCGCTCCACCTTACCACCCATCAATGCTGCATAATCTTCATGGAGCGGAAATGACGGATAGAGAGTGGTGACGGTATCGTCAGGCCGTACGACAGCACGGCATATCACGCCGATCAGGTCTTCGGATCCGTTTCCAAGAATGAGCTGGTCGGCCGCAACGTTCAACGCGCTGGAAATCGCTTCGCACAACTGCCGGCCTTTCGGGTCCGGATAAAGCCGCACCAGATCGTGTAACCTGCCCTCGAAGCTGAGAGCGCCATCCGACGCTCCGAGCGGGTTTTCGTTGGAGCCGAGTTTTGAAATCGACTTCGGCTGATAGCGCTGGCGTACCTCGTCGAGCGTGAGCCCGGAATTGTAAGGCGGTATGCCAACAACCTCTTCACGAATCAGCTTTCGCGCATCAGACATGTCCATCTCCTGGTTGGAACTTCACCCGGACCATAGGAGCAATTTTTTGACCTGTCGATATATGTATAGACATAAAATTAGAAAGCTGCTTGTATTCCCAAAACACGAGAGGAGATCATGATGACCGGTAGTCGCTTCAGCCTCGAGGGTAGAGTTGCAGTCGTCACAGGCGCGAGCCGGGGTCTTGGTCAGGCGATCGCGCTTGCCCTCGCTGACGCCGGAGCCGATGTTTGCATCACGGCCCGCAGCGCAGGGTCGCTTGGCGAAACGCGGGACGGGATCGAAGCGCGTGGACGAAAGTGCTTTGCCGCAGCTCAGGACGTCAACGATGTGCGGTCGATAGAACGCACGCTCGATCAATTCGCGGCGGCTGCAGGTCGCATCGACATTCTCGTCAACAACGCCGGAATGGAAAAGGTCGCACCCTCGCTCGATGTCGATGAGAAGCTCTGGGATCAGATCGTCGGGACGAACCTCAAGGGCGCGTTCTTCTGGGCTCAAGCGGCTGCAAAGCGCATGTCGACGCAGCCCCAAGGCGGCAACATTGTCAACCTGTGCTCCCTCACCTCCTTTGTCGGCATTCCCACCGCTGTCCCCTATGGCTCGTCCAAATCCGGCCTGCTCGGCATGACAAAAGCGCTGGCCGCCGAATGGGCCGCTTCGGGAATACGGGTCAATGCCGTCGCTCCCGGATACTTCCGCACGGCGATGACCGAAGGCTTTTACGACGATGGCGCGTGGCAATCGCGCATGCTGGAGAAGATTCCACAAAGGCGGTTTGGTGACGCATCCGACATCGGTGGCGCCGTCGTGTTCCTTGCCAGTGACGCAGCAAGCTACATCACCGGCCATTGCCTCCCTGTCGATGGCGGTTTTTTGGCCTCCATTTAAAAAATAGGCAGAGAGAATTAGAAACCATTTGATACGGCATGCATGCACATGTATATACATGCTAAGACAAGTAAGAAAAGTGGAACAACGAAGCCATAGGCTTCAACTGGCCAAGCGTCGCGCACCGCCTGGCTTTGGATACGCACAAAATCAAAAGGGGAGCCTCCCCAATCATGCCGGCACCGACACCTTTGTGGGCGCTGGGAACCCTGTTCTAACACTGCCCCCGCTGAAGCGATAAGCTTGAGCGACGGCGCGCTATCGCCTGCAATTCTGCCTCGTCAACGGCCTTAAAAAGGGTATGTGTAATGACTGAAGTCTCTTTCTACGAATATTCGAAGCTCAGCTCGGAAGAGAGAAACGCGCTTCTCGGCCGTTCGGAAACCGATATTTCGGGCTTCATCGAAAAAGTCAGGCCGATCCTCGAGGCTGTCCGTACCGAAGGCGATCGCGCCGTCGCGCGTTTTGGCCGCGAGTTGGACAAGGCCAACATCTCCGAAACGAACATAAAGGTGACGGAGGCCGAATTCGACGCGGCTTTCAACCTCGTCAGCGAAGATGTAATCGATGCCATCAAGTTCGGGATCGAGAATATCCGCGTCTTCCACGAAGAGCAGAAGCCCGAGGCCATGTGGCTGAAGGAAATTCGCCCCGGCGCATTTGCCGGTGACCGCTTCACGCCGATTCAGTCGGTCGCCCTCTATGTTCCGCGCGGGAAGGGCTCCTTCCCTTCGGTCACCATGATGACCTCGGTCCCTGCGGTCGTAGCCGGCGTCCCGCATCTGGCGATCGTGACGCCGCCGGCATCCGATGGCAGTGTCGACGCCGCAACACTTGTTGCCGCGCGTTTGGCAGGCGTCGACACGGTCTACAAGGTGGGCGGCGCGCAGGCCGTGGCGGCGGTCGCGTATGGCACCGAGACCATCACGCCGGCGCTCAAGATCGTCGGCCCCGGCAGCCCCTGGGTCGTGGCCGCCAAGCGCACCCTGGCCGGTGTCATCGATACCGGACTACCCGCCGGCCCATCGGAAGCGATAATCTTTGCCGACGACACGGTGCATGGCGGCCTCGCCGCCCTCGATCTGCTGATCGAGGCTGAGCATGGCCCCGATTCATCCGCCTATCTCGTCACCCACAGCCGCCGTGTCGCCGAGGAAGCTCTTGCCGCCCTGCCGGAACATTGGGCCCGCATGAGCGAGCAGCGCGTGAACTTCTCGAGCGAGGTTCTCACCGGCAAGTGCGGCGGTATCGTGCTGACGTCGTCGATCGAGGAAAGCTACGCCTTCGTCAACGCCTATGCCCCGGAGCACCTGGAAATCCTGTCGCGCGACCCGTTTTCGCATCTCGGACAGATCACCGAGGCGGCCGAGATCCTGATGGGCCCCTATACACCGGTCAGCATCGGCAATTTCTGCCTTGGTCCAAACGCGGTGTTGCCGACCAGCCGTTGGGCACGCACATTCGGCCCGCTTTCGGTTACCGACTTCGTCAAGCGCAGCTCGATCGGCTACGTTACGGCGCCAGCCTACCCGCTTTTCGCCGCCAATGCCCATAAGCTGGCGGTTTATGAAGGCTTCTCCTCACACGCCAACGCCGTTTCGCCCGTGCGCGATGCCTACCTCAAATTTGGAGGCTGACCGATGAAGGCGGTGCGTCTTTACGATGCGATGGACTTGCGGGTCGAGGAGGTCGATAGACCTCTTCAGCCGCCGGCCGGCTTTGTCAACATCGACGTGAGAGCGGCAGGCATCTGCGGCTCGGATCTGCACAATTTCCGCACCGGACAATGGATCTCGCGGCGGCCGTCGACGGCAGGTCATGAATTCTGCGGCCGCATCTGTGCGATCGGTGATGGCGTGGAAGGGCTTTCGGTCGGCGACACTGTTGCAGCGGACTCGCGCGTCTATTGCGGCATCTGCCCTGCCTGCGCCTCCGGCCGAACGAATGTGTGCGAAAACCTCGGCTTCGTCGGCGAAGTCTGCGACGGTGGCTTTGCTGAGCAAGTGCAACTGCCGGCAAGGCTGGTGATACACCACGAACCGTCGCTCGACCCACGGGTCGCGGCGATGGCCGAACCGCTCGCCGTTGCCCTGCACGCTGTTCAAAGGCTGCAGGTACCATCAGGCGAACCGGTGCTTCTGATCGGCTGTGGCACCATCGGCGGCCTGAGCGGTCTGTTGCTTTCGCGCCTCCACGACGGCGACCTGCTGTTTGCCGACGTGAAGGCCGATCGCGCCCGGATGGTTGCCGAAATCTGCGGCGGGACCTCCATCGATTTGGCGCCGGCAGAGATTGCCGCAAGTCTGCAGGGAAGAAGGCTGCGCTACGCATTGGACGCGACCGGAAGCACAAAAGCGATTGGCCGGACCATCGACCTGCTGTCGGGCGGTGGTGCGCTGGCGCTTGTCGGCATCAGCCATGGACGTCTGGATCTCGATCCCAACATTCTGGTGGAGCGTGAGATCGCGCTGCTCGGCTGCCATGCCTACGAGAACGAACTGGCGAAATCCGTTTCGTTGCTGCCGCAACTGCAAAAAGAACTTCTGGAATTCAGCGACGTCCTGACATCCCTGGACGAAGTGCCGGGTGCCTATCAGCGCCTGCTCGACGGACAGACGAACAAGCTGAAGACCATCGTCCGGATCGCCGAATAGAATGTCACTCGGATGCGGATTGGTCTTTTGAAATGGAGCCTAAGAATTTGAGTGCACTTTCGGACTCTGCTTCTCCGCTCTACGAGAAGGTCAAGGATTTTGTGCTCGCCAATATCGGGAGCGGTAAATGGGGGCACAACAGCCGGCTGCCGTCGGAGCATGAGCTGGTCTCCTCGCTCGGCGTGTCGCGCATGACCGTCCACCGCGCGCTTCGGGAGCTGACCTCGGAAGGCTATCTGCATCGCGTACAGGGTGTCGGAACATTCGTCGCGCCGCCAAGAGCACAATCGACACTGATCGAAATCAGCAACATCATCACCGAGATCAAGGCGCGCGGCAGCAGACATCGGGCCGAGATGATCGTGCTCGAGCGCATCGAACGTCCGGAACCGGAGCTGCTTCTCGCATTCGAGTTCAATAGAAAGCAGCCTGTCGACCATTCCCTCGTCGTGCACTACGAAAACGACGTTCCCGTGCAACTGGAGGAGCGATACGTCAATACGGCGTTGGTGTCGGACTATCTGGCACAGGATTTCACATCGATCGCCACCTACGAATATCTTCAGAGCTGCACGCCCATGACCGAGGTCGAGCATCTGATCAGCGCGCTGCCGGCCACGGCCGAACAGGCGCGGCTCTTGCACATGCGCGAGGGCGATAGCTGCCTCGTTCTTTATCGAAAGACCTGGACGGGCCCGACGATCGCCACCGTCAACACATTCACCCATGTCGGCAGCCGCTATTCGCTGGGCAGCCGATACATGGCCCCCGCCAAGAAGAACGCGTGACAACCGCAGGCCACGCCCATCCCAATCGAAGAGCAGAGTTCATGACCGACAATACAAGCAGGACAGCGACAATCAGGGATCACGCCAAGAAGCGCGATGGCGTCGCCGAAATGCTGCTCGTCGGCCTTCTCCATGATCTGTTTCAGGTGAACGCCACCAACGTGGCGATCAATTACGATCAATACAGCCTGAACTCCCTGAACGGCTTTTTCGACGACGGCGATCAGCAATACTTCTTCAAATTCCATCAGGAAGAAGGCGAAGAAGCGATGAGCGGTGAATATTACCGAGCCGACATTGTCGCCCGGGCCGGCCTGCCCGTTGATCAACCCCTCATGATGTCGACGCTGCCCGGCGAGCAGATATTGGTTTACAAACGAAGGTCAGACCCGCGTTTTTCCGACGTTCTACGTGCCCTTGATGCCGCGCATGACGAGCGGTCGGCAAAAGAGGCGGTCGCCGCCGAGGAACGACTGAACCGGACAGTCCTTTCGGTCTACCTGAACACCCTGCATCCCGTCACGGAGGGGCAGGTCAGCGGCGAGCCCGTGCACCGACTCTTCCACGACCGCCTGATCACTGCACTGGACGCCGTCTATCCCGGCGGACGCCTTGCGAGCTTCTATGTGGGGAAAGGCTTCACCTTTCCCGGCGCCACGCTCTCCTGGGAGGAGTTCGCCGCGGCACGCTTCGTGATCGGTGGTATCGAGTACGAACGGACGATCGGCGAACTTTTCGACGCAGCTTACGGCCGGCTGGCGCCGTCGCGACTGGCCGATGCCGGCGGCGTCACCGCCCATGGCGACGCCCATAATGCCAATGTCTGGTACTCCCGTCACGACGATCGGGCTGACCTGTCGTTCTTTGACCCCGCTTTCGCCGGCGAGCATATCCCGACCCTTCTCGCCGAAGTGAAGACGACGTTCCACAACATCCTCGCCCACCCCTTCTGGCTCTACGACCCGGCCGTCGCCGAGGAGAGGTTCAATGCAACGGCACGCTATGAGAACGGTAAGCTCTTTGCCGATTTCGATTGGCAGCTGAGCCCCGTTCGCCAAGCTCTGCTTGACGTGAAGGCCACGGCCATGTGGAAACCGCTGCTGCAAGACCTCAAGGTGAGAAGCATGCTTCCGGCCGATTGGCGCGACGTGGTGCGACTTGGCCTGTTCCTGTGCCCGACACTGGTGATGAACCTGCGCGCAGGTGCCACCACGCACAATCCGACGTCGTCGCTGATCGGCTTTTCCGTTGCGGTCATGACCGGCAGCGAGCCTGTTGCCGGCGATGATGTGATCACCCGCTTCTTTGACATGATCGATCCGGAGCGGAATTGACATGACCATCGTCAATATCGATGATCTTCGCCTTGCCGCTTGCCGCCGGCTGCCGAAGATCTTTTTCGACTACATCGACGGAGGCTCATTCGCGGAAGAGACGCGCTCGCGCAACCGAACGGATTTTGCGGCGCTCAGGCTGCGGCAGAGCGTTCTCGGCGAGAGTGCCGAACCGGACCTGTCGACGTCCTATCTTGGCCGCGAACACCCCCTCCCCTTCATGCTCGGTCCGGTGGGCTTCCTCGGACTCTATGCACGAGACGGAGAACAGAAGGCTGCCAAGGCGGCCCACGCCGCCGGCATTCCCTTCGCCTTGTCGACCTTTTCCATCGCTTCGCTTGCTGATGTCAGGCGTGTGACGGCAGGCCCGCTGCACTTTCAGCTCTACGTCCTCCGGGACAGGTCGCTTTGCGACGAGCTGATCGCAAGCGCGATCGAAGCGGGGGTCGACACCCTTTATGTCACCGTCGACACAGCCACTACCGCCATTCGCGAGCGCGATGTTCGCAATGGATTTCGATCCCTCACGCGGGTGAGCCCGCGGATGCTCCTGAACCTTGCCAGGAAGCCTGGCTGGCTATTGGATGTCGCCGCGCGCGGCATGCCCGGCGTTAGGGCCGTGGAGCATCGCCCGGAATTCGGCAAAGGCGCGCTGGAACAGGCGGCCAACCTGTCCCGAGGGATCGACAAGAGATTATCGTGGAAGGACATCGCCTGGCTGCGTAAGCGCTGGAAAGGCAAGCTCGTCATAAAGGGCGTCCTCAACGCGGAAGACGCCATGAAGGCACGCGAAGCCGGCGCCGATGGCGTCGTGATCTCAAACCATGGCGGCCGGCAGCTGGATGGCGCGACCAGCACCATCGCGGCATTGCCCGGCATCCGCGCGGCCGTTGGCGCCAATTTCACGTTGATGCTCGACGGGGGCATCCGAAGAGGCACCGACGTCATCAAGGCGATCGGACAAGGCGCCGATGGCGTGATGCTCGGGCGCGCTTACGCCTACGGCCTTGCCGCCAACGGCGAACGCGGCGCGGCCGCGGCGATATCCATCCTTGCCCGCGAAATCTCGATCAGCATGAGTCTGATGGGTGTGAATTCAATAAGGGAGTTGAAGGAGAGAGGAGCGGAGTTCGTCTTCAAGGAGTGAAATACCCATCCTCCGGTCGCGCAATAAACGCGATTGGAATAGGGATGTTTCGGCCAGGTCGATCCGCGATGATAATTTGTTGCGGTCACGGCATTAAGGGTTTGCAACGTCTAGGAGCCTGTCCGAGTAGTCACTGTTCAATTGTGTGCGAGTCTGATTCAATCTTTTGCCATGAGCAAATTTTTTCGCCCCTGGAATATCGATCAGACACTGCTTCTTCCGCCGAGCGTGCAGGACTTCGTGCCGAAAGACCATGTCTCGCGGTTCATCGTTGAACTGGTGCGTGAGAACCTTGATCTCAAGGAGATCACGGACAGCTATGTGAGCGGGCTCGGGCAGCCGCCGTTTGACCCGCGGAT
>NZ_JBFTOF010000054.1:0-9838 GCF_056397845.1 Rhizobium sp. 05L419 | reverse complement strand
CCATAAAGCACATGGCTCTCAATCTCATCCGAAGAGCGCCGGGCAAGGATTCCCTGCGTTTGAAACGAAAGGTCGCAGCATGGGACGACGACTTCCTGGCAAGTACAATCTCTCGATAATTAACTCACCCGATTCCCCTGCTATACAGGCGCTCTTAAGCATCTTTTCGATCTCGTCGATTATCGGGCGCTGAGCGGCAAGCGGGTCATTTTGGCGGCCACGGGCGGCACGCCGCTGCATGGGCTAGTGACTGAACACCAGGTGCGGCCTCTGTTCGGCTTCTTCAATGCCTTGACGCTGCCGACCGCCATCTACGCTACCGAAACAGATTTTGCCAACTACAAGATCATCAGTCCTGTCGTTGACGACCGCATCGCTCGCGCCGTTTCAGAACTCGTGCAGGTACTGCCTGCCTCCGACCAAAACACTGCCGTCAGCGCGCTGGGCAACCGTCCGGCCCTCACCGTTGCTTCGGCCTGGCCACTCAAAGAGGGAGAATGTAATGTCTTATGCCAACCGAGGGCCGGTTAAATTCGCCTACTGGGTACCCAATGTTTCCGGCGGATTGGTCATTTCCAACATCGAACAGCGCACCAGTTGGACGATCGAGTACAACAGGAAGCTGGCGCAGATCGCTGAAGCCAACGGCATCGACTACGCGCGCAGCCAGATTCGCTTCACTGCTGGTTATGGCGCCGAATTCCAGCATGAATCGGTATCCTTCAGCCATGCATTGCTGGAATCGACTACAACGCTCAAGGTTATTGCGGCCATTCTACCCGGACCGTGGAATCCAACGCTCGCGGCAAAGCAAATCACTGACCTTGACCCCAAGCGATTTACGGTTCGCACTGTGCCTGCGCTTCTTGCAAAAAGCTCGGCGTGGCAGGATTATTGCGACGTTCAGCGGCCTCTTGAGCAGGCCATCAAGCGTCTTGGAAATTCAACGCAGGCAGCTTGATTGGTTGAGCGCGACGGGCGGAAGAACATAGGCTGCATTGCTGCGTTATTGGACTATGGAAAAGGAACCTAGCGACACCGCCTCAGTTGAACAGCGTATTGGCGCGACGACTGACTTGCCTCACGATCGCATAACGGTGCAGCGCTTTCGTGAGGCTTTTCCACGCGCCCGCTGGAGTGACAGTCTGAATGCCTGGTTCGTGCCTGGCCGCACCGCCGAGAGGCGCATTGGACGCTGGCTTGCCGAGATCGAAGCGGAGGCCGACGCTTACGCCGACGAAAAGGGCAGGGACGCTTTTGCATTCGATCCGATCGAAAGCCGCTATCTCGAAGCAGCACCTTCGGTCTTTCAAGTCCGGACGCCCTACTCGCGCACTGTCGTGAACGAAATTCGAGAAATCCAGTTTGCGCGTTGGGACGGTGATCGCCGACTTTGGACAGTGCCTTACCGATCATACGAAGAACTGCGCCGACGGTGGCCAGCGATCGAAGCGGCGGCTCAGCGAAATGAGCCCGAGGTAAGGAAAGCGCTCCGTGAGGCAATGAAGGGCACTGATGAACAGGAGGCATCGAAGGCGGGATTGAGGGAACGCCGGCGAAAGCGCTATCCTGTGCCCGCAGACTGTATTCCGCCGTTCGAGCGGGCGATCGGCACGCATTCTGGTGTCGTTGTCTTCACCGGCACGGACGGCGAGTTGGCAGAACCTGCGACTGTCAGCACGTTCTATTTTCCTGCAGGGCAGAGTGTGGAGCATGTTTGGGCGTCGTGGCGATCCGGTTCGCTGGAAGAACTGGTGACGACCTGGCCAGCACGAAGACCGCCCGCAGAAGAAGAGTTCGCGCGCGGCTGGTGGTTGCCAAACCTGGAGGAGTTGCGGACCGCTCGGCAAAAGGCCAAATCAAAGCGACGCGCCCAACAGCGCAGGCAAGAAGAACAGGACGATACCGCGTAGGGGTAGCCGCAGATCGCGGGGAAAGGAGCGTCCGGATGTTGAGCAAGCAACAGATGCGGAACGTGCTAGGTGAGTTTCAAAACTTGCCGCCGATCGAGCCGCGCGAGATGATCGGGCTATGGATCGGTCGGGGCATTCCGTCCGGCCACCCTTTCGATGGCGTGCTGGAAAACCTCGGCTGGTTCGGCAAGCGGTTCACCTCGAAAATGCGCGCGGATGCGCTGCTGTTTCGCGTCGGGGAGCAGCGGTTAATTCCGATCGACCCGGCAAGAATACCACTTCACCTGATCCTGCGTTTCCACAAGATCGGGAGGATGCGCACTGCCGGAGCCCTGTTTTCGTATCTTCGGCGTGGGCTTCGGGCGAAAGGCCCGGTGGCTTCCTTGAAAACATTATCATTCCAGGGCGTGGCGAGTGCCGCGATGATCTATGACGGTCAGCCCATTATCGACCATTTCCGCAGGATGGATGATCGCAAAGTGATGGGAGCGATGACGATCCAGGGAGACGATCGAATTTATTTCTTCGAACTCGAGCGGGTGGATGAGCCGTGAGCGCTGCTTGGATGAGCAGCGTCTGAATTTCCGATCTAATCATCGATTGGCTACTACCCGTTTCGATGACCTTCTTGCCGAGCAGCTTGTCTGACGTGCGCGGTTGTTCGGGTTTGATAAGGCGCTCCCCGTAAGGGTTGAGCGCCTTATCTTTTTTGGATGGATAACCGTTCCGTCATACCGAAGACCGCGGCGTTATCCTGAACCTCACGCAGGCCCTCGCAGGATGCATGGCGCAAATTTCCGTCGTCTGTCCAGCCACGAAAGTCGATTTCCACGATCAGCGTCGGTCGAGCGAAGACCAGGTCTTTGCCCTGGGCCGGCACGACTGTTTATTTTGCCTTGAGTTTGTCGAGCATCTTGCGCAGGTACTCGGCATCCTTGGTGTTGAACCCAGTTCCGACGGAGCCAACGTGGACCCAATCGTCCCCGTTTCGGCCTGCGAGAAGCAGGCTGGACGCATTTGATCTTCAGCCAATCGCCGGTGCGGCGAATCTGAAAATGCGAATATTGGCTAGCGATTGAGCTCTCGGGTAACAGTGTGACGTCGAGAGCCAGAAAGCTTGCGATGAGATCACTCCAGCCGGCATTCTTCTGCGCCATACCAGTAGAACAGTAAAGTGCTGCAACGCGCCAGTTATGAAAGGCCGTCAGCACGCGTAATAGCCCAATTCCCGCGCCGGCTTGGCCCGCGGCAAGGTCAACCGGAGGACTTACGCAACCGCTGGCCAATCAACCGAAGCGTCGCACGCAATCCGTTTCGCTAGCAAGGGCTGTCTGGAGCCCTATGCCAGCAGCCGTGCCGCGCGGCCGCTACGACGAGTGGTATTGTTGTAATAGCTCGATGCTTGCTGAACCGAACGGTGACGCGATTGCTCCATCGCCTCGGGGAGGGCACCCGTGCGCCGAAAACTCCCGAGGCTCCAGCCCGGCGAGGGCCGCTCGCTGCTTGACGATGTCATTGATCAAGCGCGGGGCGCGAAACATTCCCCAGATCGGGGATGGCGAGCGTCTGCAGACCGCTGGCTGTGACGGCTGCTCGCAGCTCCGTGGCATAAGATCGAGCTGTTCTCAAGCCGGGAGGATGCGATGAGGCGATTGATCTTGGCCGCGGCGGGCCCTCGTGGTGGCGGTCGCGTTGGCGCATGCGCAAGACCTTCCACGGCCGATTTGCAGAAGCGCGCCTGGGCATGGCGGTCGATGTAGCCTCCGGTGCGCGAACCCGAAGGGGAGCTGCCCGCGATACTAACTTCATCCGGGAGCCATTCTCCGCGGACACGGTTCCTTGAGGCTCTGCAAGAGCATTTTCCCGTCGTCCGTTCCAGGAACAAGGCCCTGCCACGCGATCGCGATCGAGGCGCGGGCACTTGCCAAAGACGGTTCGGACATTGGTGGAACTTTTCCCCCAATAAAAGGTTTTCTCGACCAGTGGACGGGAATACCCGTTTACAGGGGTTAAGGGAGGTCTTCATGTCTTCAGAACTGCCTTCGATCCATCTCACCACCGATGACTTACGCATTCTCCAGAACGTTCTCAGAGATTGTGGCTACACCGTCGCTATTTCATTTCCGACATCGAGCGGTTCCAATCTTGCCGACAAACTGCTGATCAGTCTCTACCAGGGCGGAATGACTGATCCGGCTGAACTGTCAGATGAACTGTCGAAACGTTTCGGCCGAACAAAACCTGAGGTTCCGCTTGTCGGCCGGCAGTTGCACAGAGACGCCATTCGTGGGCTTCAATCGCCGGACCATGCCCGCAGAGGGTCGAAGTATCACCATCTTGCGCGCACGCCGGACGTCGATAAATTCCGCTAGTAGCACGTGCGGATCGAGCGGGATCGAAGAGGAGACTTGGACGCCCGCACCCGACCCGCAACCTCCATCGCCAGCAGCAAAGTGACGCTGTGGCGCATGGAGGTGGGGGTCGATTGAGCCTTGATCGATCCTCGACGGGTTTCGTCGGACGGGTTTGCGCCCACACTTGCGCCGGGTTTTGCAAACGAGCGAAAAGCGGGAACTGGCGCTTGCGCTCGAGTTCGAGTGCAGAGCAGGTCAGGTCGCAATTGCAAAAATATCGCTTAGGTTCTAATGTACCAACATAAATCAGGAGGTGACAGCCATGACCATCACGACCCTATCCAGTCGCGAGTTTCAGCAGAACGCCAATCAAGCGCAAAAAGCTACCCAAGCAGGCCCCGTGTTCATCACGAACAGGGGCAAGCCGACGCAGGTCCTCCTTAGCTTTGAAGAGTACCAAAGGATCACGGGCAAGCGGCGCAATATCGTGGAAGCCTTGTCGATGCCCGGTCTCGGAGATATCGAATTGGAAATTCCTCGCTCGCGCGACCTACCTCGTCCGGCCAATCTATCCTGATGTTTTTGCTCGATACGAATGTTCTATCCGAACTGCGCAAGGCCGGCTCGGGAAAAGCGGACTCCAATGTTATTTCGTGGATGTCCAGTCAGGACGCAGAGGGCTTCTTTGTCTCGGCCGTGACACTTATGGAGCTGGACCTCGGCATCCTCCTAATGGAAAGGCGTGATCCATCACAAGGCGCACGCCTGCGCGCTTGGATGGACGACTATGTATTGCCAGAGTTCGCCGAGCGAATTTTAACTGTGGATCGGACCGTGGCACTCCGCTGCGCCCGTCTTCATGTTCCTGATCCACGGCCTGAGCGTGACGCATTCATTGCGGCGAGCGCCTTGGTGCATGGGATGACCATCGTCACCCGCAACGTTTCCGATTTCGCCCCGATGGGTCCCGACATCATCAACCCATGGGAGTCAGGCTGACGGATTTCGTTTTCGGTCAAAGGCCGACCGACTAGTGAACAGGAGCTGCACGCCCGACCTATGTGCGAACACCACGGGCCAGTGCCCAGACTTTCTTCGTACGACGTCCTCTACAGCGCCCTCAGCTTCGAACAACGTGAAGAGCGCGCGGCAGATCAGACAAGATCTCTGCACCGTCGGCTCGCAAGATAGCAATCCCTTCCAGAAGGATACCGAAGCGGCCTGAGCACGCTGGTCGCGTTCTCTGCGTATACCTTCGGAGAGCCGCGATGCTTTTGGACACCTATTACGTGCTGCTGACGCTCTACGAGGACAAGAGCCGCGCAAGTGCCGATGTCAAGGAGCTCTCTCAGGCCAAGCTTTCGGAAATTGACCGCAAGATCCGTGAGTTGACGGAATTGCGCCGAACCCTCGAGCATCTCGTTCATGCCTGCCATGGCAACGACCGCCCGGATTGCCCGATCCTCGCCGAACTGTCGGGTGAACGCGACGCCTAGGAGGCCAGCAAACGGGATCGAGCAATTGCGATATCGGGCGTGCCCGATAGGGAACCCGCGAGATGGGCCACGCTCGGCTTCCCGGCGAGCATCAAAATTCGATTTTTTCAATTTCCTGGGAATAAAACCAGGCGCAGGTTCGTATACTCATTCATGGAACGGAAAGAACGCCCCTTCGATGTCATTGGCCAGCTCGCAGCGCTTCGGCGCTACGCCCGCTCGCTCGTGCGCAATTCGGATGACGCCGAAGATCTGGTCCATGATGCCTTGGTTCGGGCATTCGAAAAGAGACAGAGCTTCCGTCGCGGTCGCAATCTGCGCACGTGGCTCCTTTCAATTCTGCACAACGCTCATATAGACCGCGTCCGCCAAAGCCGATCTTTGACGCGACGGCACGACGAAGCCGCAGCCGAGGCCGACCAGTCTCTGGCCGCCGGCCAAGAGCATGCCGTGCGGTTGCAACAGGTGCGCGGCGCATTTTTTCGCCTGCCGGAAGAGCAGCGCGAGGCGCTTCACCTCGTGGCGATCGAAGACCTCTCCTACCAGGAGGCGGCCGCCGCACTTGGTATTCCGGTCGGCACATTGATGTCGCGAATTTCTCGTGCCCGTGCGCAGTTGCGCGAGTTCGAAGAACAGACGCCACGTAGCTCGCATTTGAGATTGATCGAAGGGGGCGGCAATGAAAACAGTTGATCCGATCATCGACGCCGATCTCGACGCCTATGTTGACGGCGAGCTCGATGTTGCGCGACGTATCCAGGTCGAATCCTATTTGTCCGAAAATCCGGCAACGGCGGCCAAGGTGATGGCCGACCTCAGCATCCGCGGCGAACTGCGCCTGGCGCTGGCGAACGACAGCATCTTTGGCCGTGCGGAGACGCGCGACGCGGCACGGCGTCTTGAGCGCGGTCTCGCTTATGGCCGAATATTCCAGACAGTGCAGCGGATCGCCGCCGTTGGCGTTCTCGTTGCTGCGGGATGGGTGGCGCACACGTCCTTTGGCGCGTTTACCGCAACCGAGGTCGCGGCCTCCGTCCCAGCCCCGGCCTATGTCGAGGACGCTGTTMGGGCTTATCACACTGCAGTGCTGCGGCAATCCGTGCCTTCACAGGCCGTTGCAAGCTACAAGGCGGAGGATATACGCGCCGCAACTGCGATCGTGATGCCGCAGATTCCGAAAGACTGGACGATCTCCGATGTGCAGATTTTCCCGTCGGAGTTCGGCCCGAGCGTGGAGATGGCCATCCGCACCGACGACGGAAAGCAGATTTCTCTGTTTGCCGTTCGGCCGGGCGCATTTTCCGTTCAGTCGGTAAACCATATCGCATTGGACGACGCTGAAGCAGCCTATTGGCAGATCGGTGACGTTGCCTACGCCCTCGTCACCGCCGACCGCACCATCCCGCTGGACCGGGTTGCCGACCAGCTCGCCCGCACCCTTTACTAGTTCAATCGAGGAGATCTGTATGAACCCGATCAATCAGCGCTACGGCTCTGCCGTTGGCTCGCAGGCACTCTTTGACGAGGGTCTTCGCCAGCATATGCTGCGCGTCTACAACTATATGGGCATCGGCCTCGTCATAACAGGCATTGTCGCCTTCATCGTTGGCAGCACGCCGGCCCTCTATGTGCCGATCTTCCAGTCTCCGCTGAAATGGGTGGTCATGCTGGCGCCGCTCGCCTTCGTCTTTTTCTTCTCGTTCAAGATCCAGACGATGTCGGCAAGTGCAGCTCAGACGACCTTCTGGGCGTTCTGCGCCGTCATGGGTCTGTCGCTCGCATCTGTCTTCCTCGTTTTCACAGGCACGAGCATCGCGCGCACCTTCTTCATCGCCGCAACGATGTTCGGCACGACGAGCCTTTACGGCTATGTGACGAAGCGCGATCTCTCTCGCATGGGCTCATTCCTGATGATGGGCCTGATCGGTGTGGTGATCGCCAGCGTGGTCAACATCTTCCTTGGCTCAAGCGCGCTGCAGTTTGCCGTCTCGGTCATCGGCATTCTCGTCTTCGTCGGTTTGACCGCCTACGACACGCAGAACATCAAGGAACAGTTTTCAGAAAATTACGATCAGGAATCGAACCAGAAGCTTGCCGTCTTCGGCGCGCTGTCGCTCTACCTGAACTTCGTCAACATCTTCCAGCTGCTGCTCAACTTCACGGGCGAGCGGGAATAGGAACAAGCGCTTCTGGGGGCAATGGAAGCGCTCGAAGGCCCGATCCACGCACTCTGTGACAGGATGCGTGGATCGGGTGTTCACTAAAGGGAGTGTGGGTCATTGCCTAGCCGTAACCCCTGCGTGAACTCTCGAAATCGCCCCTGGCAATTCGATCGGAACGCTGACGATATCAGGCGACTATATCGGCGGCGGCACCCTGGAGATCGAGAGCGTGCTCGGCGGCGATACGTCATCGACCGATCGCCTCGTCGTCACCGGCAGCACATCGGGCACCACCGACGTCAAGGTGATCAATCTCGGAGGTGGCGGCGCGCAAACCGTCGAAGGCATCAAGATCGTCGATGTCGGCAGCACGTCAGCCGGAGCCTTCACTCTGCAGGGCGACTATGTGTTCCAGGGCGACCAGGCCGTGGTCGGCGGTGCCTATGCCTATCGGCTCTATAAGAACGGTGTCTCCACTCCGACTGATGGCGACTGGTATCTGCGTTCGAACCTGATCAATCCTGCTACGCCCGGCGCTCCGGCGGCGCCGCTCTACCAGGCCGGTGTTCCGATCTACGAAGCCTATCCGCAACTGCTGCTCAGCCTGAACGGGCTTTCCACGCTTGAGCAACGTGTCGGCAACCGCTACTGGCAGCCTGACGGAAAGACGACGTCTGCCTTGGAGCCGGAGGGCTTCTGGCTGCGCACCGAAGGCATGCAAGCCAGCACAGAACCTGACACCAGCACGAGCGGCACCAGCTACGACTACAATCTGTTCAAGCTGGAAGGCGGTCTCGATGGCGAGTTCTACCAGGACCGGAGCGGCCGACTGATCGGTGGTCTGACCGTCCACTACGGCACCGTTTCCGGCGACATCGCCTCCGTCTACGGCGACGGCAAGATCGACACGACCGGCTACGGAGTCGGCGCGACACTCACCTGGTATGGCGAGAACGGTTTCTACGTCGACGCGCAGAGCCAGGCGACCTGGTACGACAGCGACCTGAAATCCGATCTCGTCGACGGCGATCTGGAGAATGACAACAACGGCTTCGGCTATGCTCTGAGCGTCGAGACGGGCACGCGCTTCGCTGCCTCCGGACCATGGTCGATTACGCCGCAGGCCCAGCTTGTCTATTCCTCCGTAAACTTCGACAGCTTCGATGACAGGTTCGGAGCTCGGGTTTCCCTCGATGAGGGCGACAGCCTGACCGGCCGGCTCGGCGTGGCGCTCGACCGCGAGGAGAGCTGGCAGCAGGGCGACGGCCAGACGGCCCGCGCGAGACTCTATGGCACTGCCAATCTCTACACCGAATTCCTGGACGGTACCGCTGTCGATGTCGCCGGCACCGGCTTCGGAAACGAGAACGACCGTCTCTGGGCGGGGCTCACATTCGGCGGCTCCTACAATTGGAGCGACGAGCGCTTCTCGCTCTACGGCGAGGTCGCGGCTACGTCTTCGCTGGAGAACTTCGGCGACAGCTACACTGTGAGCGGTACCGCCGGCATCCGCGTTAAGTGGTGATGAGTCGACAATTGGGTTTGTCGGCCCTGTCGGCAAGGGGCCGACGGCTGGACGATACCAGGAAGACCAAAGTCGGTGTTGGCCGCAATGGGCCGCGGCCGGAGGAGCGTTTCGGCCGTATTGCGCGGTGGGTTCAACTGATCGCTGCAACACACTCTGCAAACCTCTCCGGGGGCGTTTGATGAAGCAAGGTGTCTTGGACGTTCGTTGAGCTGCCTCGCGATAGAACGACCTAGTGTCCCGTCACCGAGATTCTGACTCGTTGAGTACTGGTGTCGGATAAGACTTAGCCATCTTTTCGCGCGCTTGCTCGATTGAGAACATCCATCGGATTTGGGCACCGCTATCGGTTCGACGACGCGCCCATGCCTGAACCTCACTCCTCACT
>NZ_JBFTOF010000053.1:0-10408 GCF_056397845.1 Rhizobium sp. 05L419 | reverse complement strand
GAGGGTCATGGACCTACGAGGACCTCAACATCTTTATCGCCGGGCCTACTCTCACAACGCCAGGCGTAAATATGGACGTTCGTGGTGCGCCCGATGAAAATGATCGCCTGAACGTAATCGCTTATCTGAGAACGCTCAGCGACTCGCCGCCTCCGCTGCCCTGAGCCGACCGCGGAAGCATGCATATGACACATGGCCGCCCTCAGCCCATTACCGATCCTGGCCGAGGTGCCCCAGTTCCAACACTATCCGTGAGCGCGCGGTTCGATCTGGGCGCTTAACGCAATGCCAATCCACCACGGCAGTAAATACTGCTACGCGCCTGTCAAACCGATCAAGACAACCGGCCTCCCGATCGCACAGGGTTCAACGATCGTTCCCTATGACGGTACGCAATGCGTCGTTGATGCGGTCCTGCCAACCTGGACCATCCGCCTGAAAATAGGCGAGCACATCGCCGTCGAGTTTCAGGGAGACAAGCTCCTTCACATTCGGCAGCGCTCGCCGTTCGACGGCAGGCGCCGGGGCCGCCTTCTTTGCGGGCTTGAACAGGGCCTCGGCAGCATCATGCAGATTGACCGGGCGGCGTGGAGTTCGTGTCATGCTTCTCTCCAAAGGGTCGTGGTGCGTACTATCACGCCTCGGCCTTTTCTGCGAGCCGGTCGATCATCTGATCGACCATTGTGTGCGACGATCGAGTAGTAACGCGCTGGCGGTCGCGATCAGTTCGCACTGCGGCTTACTGGCTGTGCGACGGCTGCGACGGCTTCCGGCCTGCTCTCCCGGAATGGGGGCGTTATTCCCCCTGCTGGATGCTCAACGGATATCGTTTCGGATGATGAATGGAAGTTGAGATGCTTATGGGCCGGTTTGCCGAATTAAAGGCGATCTGATCCAGTGTCAGAACGGCCGTGTTTTGCTCAAGCATCCGACTCGCGAAGATGCTCCGCGGGGCGGACGTGCCACAACCCGATGCATGCTGACAAACGCGCGAGTTGTGTGCGCGGCAATTGCGTCGCGCCGCCGCCTTCGGACGCACGGCGACCCCCGCGGTCGCCGATAACTTCCCTCATGAACTGCTGGCGCCGACAACCCGTTCGCTCCTTGACCCGGCGATTGCTTACGGAGAGGTTGCTTTCAACCAGACGACTGCGGCTGCGGCACCTGCATCGGGGCTACCAATCGCGCGCGCGCCAAGATAGCTCGCCCGGCCAAGCCTCGGATGCATGGTTCTGGTTCGCACCATGCCCTCTTCAGCGGCTCCTACGGCATTTCGCCAAGCGGTTTCGACAGGCACACCCGCAGCGACACCTTCGGCGAACACGCGTGTCGCCGGCTGCAACGCGTCGATCATCGTCCGGTCGCCGGGCGCTGCACCGCCAAGATCCATGATGGCTCGAACCGCAGCCGCAAACGCGTCTGAAATGTCCCTCGCCGATGGTTCGTCGATCGCAGCTAGATGGCGTGATGCACGCATCAGTGCCGCGGCATAGAAGGGTCCTGAGCTGCCGGCGATTGCCTTCCTGATGCGGTCGGCCGCCTCGGCCAGTCCATGCGCCAAACTCGAATACGCTTCGTCCGAAAGGGAAAGCAGGGCCTCCGCGCCGCGCCGCATGCTGGCGCCGAGATCCCCGTCGCCGGAGATGCCGTCCAGTCTCGCGAGCTCGTCCTCAGCATCGATCAGTGCCCGCGCAACGCGTGCGAAGACGTCGCGCAGTTGCCGACCTGAGCGGCTGATGTTTACGTCATCGCCTTTGCTCGCAACGGTCTTCGTGCTCTGCCGTGCTACAATGGGGCCCCGGTTGACCAGCCCTCCTCCGGGCCAGGCGAGCGTTCTGACTGGAACATCGAGCAACGCCAGGTCCTTCGGCGTCACCGCCATGACGGAAAGGGAAAAACCTGGCATGTCGAGGGCGGAGAGAAAGGTTCCGGCCCAGGCACGGATGGTCGTGAACCCCTCGTCCTTCAGCCGCGCAATCCCGGCGCGCGCCAGGATCGCAAGTTCCAGAGGCGGTGTCGATCCAAGGCCGTTAACCAGCAGGACGACATCATCTCCACGCTTGATCTTGCCGTCGGCAGCAATCGTGTTGATAACCAGATCGACCAATGCGTCCGCAGTAGCGATCGCCATCCTGCGCACGCCCGGTTCGCCATGAATGCCAAGCCCGACCTCGATTTCGTCCTCGCCAAGTATAAAGCCCGGGTTGCCGACAGAGGGAAGCGTGCAGGATCCAAGCGAGACCCCCATGGAGGAGACCCGCTCCGCCGCAGCTCTGGCGATCGCCGCAACATCGCCAAGTGGAAGCCCCCGCATAGCGGCCGCTCCGGCAAGCTTGTGGACGAGGATCGTGCCGGCGATGCCGCGGCGCCGTTCAACGGGAACCGTGTCACGAAGCGCCGCATCGTCTGCGACGACGACGATCTCGACAGGTATGCCTCCAGCGCGGGCCATCTCGGCGGCGAGCCCGAAATTCAACCGGTCGCCTGTGTAGTTCTTAACGATCAGAACGGCGCCGGCCGGGCCGCCGACTGCTCGTATGGCGGCCAGGACGGCATCGGCACTCGGCGACGTGAAGACATCACCTGCCACAGCCGCCGTCAGCATGCCGGGTCCTACAAAGCCTGCATGGGCCGGCTCGTGGCCGCTGCCACCGCCGGAGATGAGCGCAACCTGACGCGCGTTCGGCTCCGGCAGTCCTGCCTGGATGACGATGTTTTCATCGCTCAAGAGTGCCGTTGTCGGCGAGAGGGCAACCATACCCTCCAACATTTCCCTGACGACGTCTTCCGGCCGGTTTATAAGCTTTTTCATCTTCACTCCATCACACCTTAAGAAAAATGCGGCCCCGCGCTAGCGGTGCACATACCGCGGTCATCGCAAGACCGCCGCCTCGACGACAGGCCGCTTGCTGCGGGCAAGAGCACGTTGTCCCTGTGGCTGCTGAAGGCGTCGCTCAAGGGCGTGCGCGACGAGCGATGCCGGCCAAGCGAGGCCGAAATAGAATACGGCAGTCAACGCGAACACATGCAGCGGCATAAAACTCTCGGACATGAGCTCCCGCGAGACCAGCGTCAATTCCGGAACCGCGATGAGCGCGCAGATCGAGCTGTCTTTTAGGAGCGAGACCAGATTGATCAACAGCGGGGCAATCGTGTGCCGGATCGCCTGTGGCAAAAGCACAAGCCGGAAGCTCTGGAACGGTGTCATGCCGCTCGCCAGCGCCGCCTCAAGCTGTCCCGCCGGCATGGCCTGAAGGCCGGCCCGGAAGACTTCGGCAAGATAGGCAGCATAGACCAATGCAAGACCGATCGTGCCGGCAAGAAACGCCGAGAGGGTAATGCCGGCACCTGGCAGCGCAAAATAAAGAAGATAAAGGATCACCAGAACCGGCACACCCCGCGCAAACCCGACGTACAGGCGTGCCATCAGCCTTGCCGCGGCATTGCGGCGGCTGCGCAGATATTCGATGGGCAGCGCCAGCACAAAGGCGAGGCAAAAACCGCACGCCGTCAGAGATAACGTCAATCGCAACCCGACAAGCAGCCGCGGCCCCCAGTCAGTGATATTATCTGAAATGGTCTCTAAGAACATCATCGGGTCTCCAGTCGGCGCTCGGCCAAGGACACGGACTGCGCCACGGCGCCGGTCAGAACCAGGTAGACAAGAGCGGCACTTCCATAGATCAGAGCCGTTTCAAAGGTTTCGTTGACGAGCTGTCGCGCGTTGAACATTATCTCGGGCGCAGCGATGGCGGCGACAAGAGATGTATCCTTGACGAGCGCGACCGCGTAATTGCCAATCGAAGGCAGCGCTAGTCTCAAGCCCTGCGGAAGCACGATCAACCAGAAGGCAACGAAGGGCGTCAGCCCGATCGAAGCGGCCGCCTCGCTCTGTCCGGCAGGAACCGACCGAAACCCCGAGCGAAAAATATCAACGGTGATGGCGCCGCCGATCAGGCCTAGCCCAAGGATAGCCGCCGCCATCGACGACAGCCGGATTCCAAGCGATGCCAGGCCGAAGTAGAGTAGGAACAGGAAGGTCAGGCTCGGCACGTTGCGCAACGCTTCGACATAAACCCGAATGGCCGTCTGGAGCATGCGGTTGTTTGTCAGAACGGCGGCTGTCGCCAGGGTCATGCCGATGGCGAGCGCTACGGCCAGGGCGCCTGCGGCTACCTTCACGGCGACCAGGGCTCCGGTGAACAACGCCTGAGCGATCAGTGCTGGAAGTGCGTCACTCATGTGGCTCTCCTCCAAGCTGCAGGCTTGCTAGGAACTGCTTCAGACGTGGCGACTGCGGCCGATCGAGCACTGCCTTTGCAGGTCCCTCTTCGACGATCCGTCCGCCATCCATAAAGATGATGCGATCGGCGACCTCGCGCGCAAAGGCAATCTCATGCGTGACGAGAACCATTGCCCGCCCTTCGACTGCCAGTTCCTTGATGACGGTCAGGACTTCCCCAACCAGCTCGGGATCGAGCGCCGATGTCGGTTCGTCGAAGAGCAAGACCTTCGGCTGCTGCGCCAAAGCGCGGGCAATCGCCACGCGCTGCTGCTGGCCCCCGGAGAGCCGATGCGGCATCTCGTCGGCCTTGTGCGACAGATGCACCTTGCCGAGCAGATCCCCGGCAAGCCTTTCGGCATCGTTGCGGCTCATCCCCTTGACCTTGCGCGGCTGCAACGCGACGTTGGCGCGAACCGACAGATGCGGCCATAAATGGAAATGCTGGAAGACCATGCCGATCTGAGCGCGCTGCGGCGCCATCTCCCGATCCGTCATCCGCTGACCATTCCGCCGGTAGCCGATCGTTTCGCCCTCCAGCCGGATCTCTCCCTCGCTCGGAGGCTCCAGATAGTTGATTGCCCTCAGACACGTCGACTTTCCCGAACCGCTCGGACCGATCAGGGCGACGCGCTCGCCACGGCGAAGCTTAAACGAGACATCCTTTAGGACTGTCAGGTGGCCGAAGGATTTGCCGAGATTGGAAACCTCCAGAAGTGTGTCGGCGCCCATGGCCGCCTCCCTTGTTCGAGGACAGATGCGGCCGGTCGCCCGGCCGCCACTTTCGCTATTGGTCGCAGACCGGCGGCGTCCAATTCGCAGGGCGGTCCGCACCGGCTCTGAAATTTTCCGGCGACGGCGTGTAGTTGGCATCCGAGATGTTGCCGTAGCGCTTGCCGATTGCCTTCACTTCACAGGATGTCCATAGCGCACGGATCTGCGTGCTGAGGTCGGCCGCCAGATCGCCATTCTGCTTAGATAGGCCAAAGACATATTGCCGCCCGAGGCCGGTCAGCAGCGGAAAGTCCGGATTGTTATCGGCAAAGGCGAGATTGACGAGGCCCCAATCTGGGTTCTTCGACAAGGCATAATCGATGACCGGTGGATCGCCGACCAGCGCCTCGATTCGACCGGCCAGCAGATCGCGAAGTGCCGCGTCGGTGCTGTCATAGAGCGAAAGTTCGAGTCCGGCGATCTTCCGAAGCTCCGGCAGAAACGAGAAACCGGTCATCGAACCGACCTTGTGATTTTCCAGATCCTTGAGCGTGTGCCATCCCGCCTCCTTTTTAGACGTGATGCCGTTCTGGAAGTAACCGGTCGGGTCCGTCATCGACAGCGTGTCGGCGCGCTGCTTCGTCCAGGCGACGTTACCGCCGATAATGTCGACGCGGCCGGTCTGCACCGCAGCGATCGCGCCTGACCACTCCATGGGAACCGGCTTGATCGTCAGCCCGAGTTTTTCGGCGGCGATCTGCAAGATGTCACCGTCATAGCCGGCGAGCTTGCCGTCACGGGCCACCAGTCCCGGCATGTCGCCGGTGATGGCGACCGACAGCACATTTGGTTCGCTCAGATGATAGGACGGATCGATGGCTGCGGCCGGACCAGATGCCAGGCTTGTTGCGAGCGCCACAGCGCCGCCGAAGATTTGATTATGCAGATGTCGCATGTCTGTTCCCTTTCGATTTGTTTGTGGATGTCAGGACTGGCCGACCGGAGCCGGAACCGGATTGAACCGGGTCATGGCGAGGCCGGATATCGATGTCGGTGAGTGGCCATCGAGACTAAGTTCGGCGAGGACGGCACCGACGGCTGGCCCGAGTTGAAACCCGTGGCCAGAAAAGCCGAAGGCATGAAAGAGGCCTCGGACGGTAGGGCTTGGACCGAGCACTGGCAGGCCGTCTGGCATCCGTCCCTCAATGCCCGTCCAGCTCCGCAAGAGCAGGACGTTCTGGAGCTGAGGCACCATGGTCACGGCAGCTGCGGCTGCCTCCATAGTGATCTCGGCAAGCGGCCTGGCGCGCAAGCGTTCTCGATCGGCAGTGCCGAGCCCGGCGCCAAAGATGACGCTGCCTTGGGCGGCCTGGCGGATATAGATGCCGCCGCCGCAAATGCCGAGATTGGGTCCGATCAAGGGTGCAATCGGCTCGGTCACGCACATGTTCGGCGCCATAACTTTCTCATCGACGTGGTCGCCGAATTGGGCAGCGATCGCCGCACCCCAGGCGCCTGCTGTGTTAACCAGGCAACGTGCTCGAACCGGGGTCGGATCATCATCGAGCCGGATGGCAAATCCGCCCTTGGAAGGCTCGGCGCCGATCACCCGGCAATTTTCACGGATATGGGCTCCACGTACGCGGGCAGCGCGCGCAAAGGCCGGCGCGACGAGCCGCGGATTGGCCTGACCATCTTCGGCGCAAAGGGAGCCGCCAGCATATCGGTTCGACAGATACGGGAGTCTGCGTTTGAGATCGGCCGCATCGAGAATGTCGGCATGTATACCATGCTCGCCGAGCAGCGATTGATGCGCAATCAGCTCCGTCATATCAGCGTCGCTGCGCGCAAGCTTCAAGTGGCCGGTCGCCGTAAACTCACAATCCGTTCCGATCAGGCTCTTCAGGTTGCCCCAGATTCCGCGGCTGCGGCGCGCAAGGGCAAGCTCGGCCGGATGGCGCCCCTGCTGACGGACACCGCCATAATTGACGCCGCTTGCATGAGCGCCGCAACGACCGCGCTCCATTAACACGACGGAGGCGCCTTTGAGCCGGGCATGGAGCGCCGTCGAGCAGCCGGCAAGTCCACCACCGATGATCGCAATGTCGAAAATCTCCGTCATGGTTCGTCTCGCACAAGGTCGGCAAGCGCGACCGGCTTGACGGGGGCCTGCCCCCGCAAGCGACCGACGGCCTTGATGTCGGTGCCAGTTGCAGCAGCAATGAGCTCGGCGGTCGTAGGACCGCAGAGGCGTCCCTGACAGCGGCCCATCCCGACGCGGCAGAAGGCTTTGACCCGATTGATCTCGGCTTCGCAGGAGGCGGCGACAGCCTGCCGGATCGTCCCCGCGGTCACGCCTTCGCAGCGGCAGACGACGACGTCGTCAGGAACCTCAGCAGCGATCCGGTGCGGGAAAGCGAAGGTCTCGTCCAGTGCCCTGCGAAAACGCGCGGCCTTCTCGATCCTGTGCCGATCGCGGCCAGTCTCAGCCGGCACGGGGTGACCGCTGTCACGGAGAAGAGCCGCCGCCGCTAGTCGGCCGCTGGCCTGCGCAATTTCGCCGCCACGGATTGAGAGTCCGTCGCCGGCAAGGTAGACGTTCGCCATCGAAGAGCGGCCGTCGGCGTCGGCACGAGGCAACCATTGTCTTTGAACTGGATCAAACGTGAAGTCGAGCCCGAGCAGATCAGCGATTTGGGTTTCGGCCTTGAGGCCGTGCCCTATTGCAAGGCCGTCGCAGGTCGCAATCCTGTCGTCATCACGCCAACGATAGGCAACACCTGTCACACGATCATCTGCGCCGCGCAAAACTTCGAGCACGCGGACTCCGCTCAGCAGCGGAATGCCGCGCCCTCGAAGTGCGGCCATGTAGAACAGCCCTTTTGCGAAGGCAGTTCCGCCGGAAATGAGCGCCGGAAACAGCGCCATCTTTCCAAAGGGATTGCCGGTCTCGAGAACCGCCACAACCGCAGCCCCGGCTTTGGCATACTGGTAGGCGACTAGATAAAGCAGAGGGCCGGTGCCGGCGAAGACGACACGTCGACCGATCAACGACGCCTCGGCCTTGAGCGCAATCTGCGCACCACCGAGACTGTAGACGCCCGGCGCCGTCCAGCCCTTGACCGGTACGACCCTATCCATTGCACCCGTCGCGATGATGAGATGGGACCAGTCCTGGACGGATGGCCCGTTTCTACTCAGGAGATGCAGCTTGCCCTCGCATGCGCTCCAGATCTGGGTCTCTGGTCGATAGTCGATCGCCGGCGCGAGCGCCGCGAAAGCATCGCGAAACGCGACCGCGCTTTGCGCATCGAAACCGTAGAGCTTGGAGGCGGTTCGCATGAGCTCCGGCCCGGGACGGCGGAATATCTGTCCGCCCGGGTGAGACGCCTCATCGATAACGATCGGCCGCAATCCGGACCTGGCGATCGTGCCCGCAGCGGCAGTGCCTGCAGGCCCGCCACCGATGATGACGACGGTGGGGTCCATCAGATCGCCTCCGGCGCGGTCGTCACGAGTTCCATGCCGGCTTCGATACGACTCGTGCAGGCACGCAAGCGCCGCCCATCGATCTGCCATAGCCAGCAGTCCTGACACGCGCCCATTAGGCAGAAGCCTGCGCGCTTTTCAGCAAGAAACTCAAAGTTGCGCGCGTGTCCTGTTCCCATCATGAGGGCAGTCAGAACGGTTTCTCCTTGCCGCGCCGCATAAGATTTCCCGTCAACCACGATCTGGACCGGCACGGCGTCAATCGCAGTCAGCCTCTTGGGGCCGTAATGGGCCTGATTGATCACCTTTTATCCTTCCTTCCGGATTTGATGTTGACAGGCTAGGCGTCCACATTATGGATGTCAACGTGGATTTAAATTCACAGTTCAAAGTTCAACAGTGGGATGCTCGAAACATGAATACTACCGGAGAGAGTATATCGAGGGTAACTGGCGGCGGCTTCAGCGCGGCGGTGCTGGCTACCCGTTGCAACGAGATCGAGCGGGTTCCGGAAGGAGCTTACAGTGCCGCGCGCAGAACGGTCCTGGACACGCTCGGCGTAGCAGTGGCCGGATCGACGACGGATGCAGGCAGAGCGTCGCTCAACGCGGCGGCAGACATATGGGGCGACGGGTCAGCAGCAGTCTGGTTCTCGGACAAGCGGCTGCCGCCTGTTGGAGCGGCCTTCGTCAACGCCACCTACGCAACCGCCCTCGATCTCGACGACGGTCATCGGCAGGCCTCAGGTCATCCCGCAGCGGCGATCGTGCCTGCAGTGCTTGCCATTGCCGGTCAGGTCGGCTGCAGCGCCCACAGGTTGCTGACGGCGATCGTCTTGGGCTACGAGGTTGCCGTGCGCGTATCGGCGGCGCGCGATATAAGGACGATCCGCACAACGGACACGGGCCTGTGGTGCGGACCGGGCGTCGCGGCTGCCGCCGGATGGCTGACATGCCGGTCAGCGCCGGTGATTGCCCACGCCATCGCGATCGCCGGACAGACTGCGACGTCCCAAGCGGCGACCGGCTGGACCGCGCTCGGCCACACCGTAAAGGAAGGGATACCCTGGGCGACAGCCAATGGCCTCCAAGCCGTGGCGCTCGCGGCCGCTGGCCATCGCGGCCCGCTCGACATTCTGGACGATCCCGCCCACTACAATCGGAAGCGGCTGTTTGAGGGCTTTGCGAAGACATGGGCGATCGAACAGTCCTACTTCAAGCTTTACAGTTGCTGCCGTTGGGCGCATGCCGCAATCGATGGCGCACTGGTGCTTGCTGCGCGCTTGAAACCCGATCCGGACGATATAGAGAGCCTGTTGATCGAAACCTTCGACCGTGCGCTGACGCTGCCCAACCAAAGTGAGCCACAATCGGCAGAGGCCGCACAGTACAGCATCCCCTTCTGCGTTGCCCTGGCACTGATACACGGCGAGCACGCGCTGCTGCCGATGAGCGACACGCATCTATCCGACAAGCGTGTAATCGGGCTTGCCAAACGTGTTCGGTTGTCAAGTGCAAGTGCATACCGTGATGCCTTTCCAGCCGGCACACCGGCACGTGTGGCGATGACGGCAAAGGGAAGACTGGAGGCGATCGAAGTGTTGCTCCCACGAGGCGAAGCACAAAATCCTCTGACCGCCGGGGAACTGCAGGAAAAGTTCCTGACCCTCTCGTCGGCCCTCGGCCAAGAGCACGCATCGGGAATCGTCAAGGCGGTCAACGAGCTTGGCGTTCATCAGAGCGCCGCGCGACTGTTTGCGGTTCTGAGCAATTCCCAGGGGAATCGGGTGAGTTAATTATCGAGAGATTGTACTTGCCAGGAAGTCGTCGTCCCATGCTGCGACCTTTCGTTTCAAACGCAGGGAATCCTTGCCCGGCGCTCTTCGGATGAGATTGAGAGCCATGTGCTTTATGGTGGTGAAGT
>NZ_JBFTOF010000052.1:0-10656 GCF_056397845.1 Rhizobium sp. 05L419 | reverse complement strand
CATTGCGCGCTTAATCGTCTTCAGGCGGTTGATCTGACCTTCCGCCTGACCATTGCTCCAAGGCAAGTCGATGGCGTTACAGACGGCGTCGATATCGCGGCGAAGAACGCGGGCAAAACGGGCCAGGGAGGCGAGCCCGGAGTGAATGGGATCATCGATCCATTCTTCGAGTTTCGCCGAAGCTCGGCCACGAAATATACCGCGAAATCGCATGGAAAAGCTGCGCAAAACAGCAAGCGTCTGTGATCCTTGTTTGAGGGCATCCACTTTCCGCACCTGATTGATGACCAGCGCGCCGCACGGCTTTATGCAAAGAGTTGCGGCGATAACCGGTGAGATCAAATGGCCGGTTTGCGGATCACACACAGGTGCATTGTCAGGTGTTTCGTCGGCTTGAAAGCTCGGAACTAGTGCCACATGATCTTTTCCCGGCCTCTCGGCTCGGCGCCAGGTTGCCAAGAGGCGTTCAAGATTGGAAAAGCTGCCGGTGTATCCGCGGTGCTTGATATCGTGAAACAGATGCCGCCCGCAGCGATTACCCTCCGTCCAACGCTGGGTAAGAAACGCTTCGAAATATAAAGGAGATGTCGGCTGCAACGTGGCCTTGCGTCGATCGGGTGGAGTTTCGAACGTCAGCCATTTTGCAATGCTTCGTCGGCCATATCCAGTGCGACGTGAAATTTCCGAGCAGGTCAGGCCTTCTTTGCTCAAGGTGTGTACCGTCTCGAACACATCCTGCCGAGACTGCCGATGCACCCGAGACGCCATTGCTGAAGCAGGTTGCGCAGCCGGAGGGGGCCGCCGCGGACCCAGACCATCGGATTGAACAGGAGTTTTCCCGGCGGCTTGGTCATTCAAACCCGACCTTCCTGTTGGCTCAACACCAAAGGCAGGTTCTGGCCTGGCTGGATGCCTCAGCGCCGGGAGAGGTGATCGCCGTGAGCGGCCAGCCAGGGACCGGCAAAACAGCATGTGAATGGTCGAGGGGCTGCCAATACATCCATACGCAGTTGCTACCCGTTACAGCGTCTCAAGAAATGCAAGAAGGGCCGCTCGCTCGCGAGCGGTCAGACCAAGAGGACGCAGGAACTCTGACGTTGCGGCAGCGAATGGCCTTAACGGAGCCGCCGCTTCCTCATTGTTGCGGGGCCTGATGTGTCCGCCACCTTCTTCGTAAAAGGCCACCACATTCCGTAACCCAGGCATCACGCCATTGTGCATGTACGGCGCGGTGTCGCGGACGTGACGAAGCGATGGGGTGCGGAATTTACCGACGTCCTCTGTCTTGCCGGTAGTCTCATAGAGGCCCAGATCCTGAAGCCTTCTCTGAAAAAATGTCAGGCCGATGTTGTGAATTTTCTGGTCAGTCAACAAGGGCCCGTAGTGACAGCTCGCACATCCTGCTTTGCCTCTGAACAGATGCAGTCCCCAGATTTCATCGTTGGATAGCCGCTCGCCGGCGCCATTCGCGAAGGCGTCGAAGCGGGTAGGGCGCTCGAGATATCGCTCGAACGTGGATAACGCGTCAGTGATCTGCGTTAGGACGATGCCATCTCCACCGTAAATCTGGGTGAACGCCTCGCGGTAATCGCTGCTCTCGTTCAGCCGGATAGCAACGTCGGCTTCATCGGCGTTGGCCATTTCCACTGGGTTGAGGAGCGGGCCATTTGCCTGCTCAGAAAGGGTCTTCGCGCGCCCATCCCAGAAGAAAACATCACGATAGCCCACATTGAACAGCGACGGAGAGTTGCGGTTGCCAACCTGTCTCAGATGACCGAACGGCACCCGGAGACCGTCTCCCCAACCGAGCTCCCTGTTGTGACAGCTCTGGCAGGCGATCTGGCCTGAGGCCGACAGGATCGGATCCTGAAAGAGCCGCCGGCCAAGCCGATATTTCTGTAGGTCTCTTCCCGTCGGTGCCGGATGAATCGTCAGCGCACCGAGCTCGACAAAATCAACGCCATCGCCGATCAACGGCGATGGCCAGAACGTTTTGCCCGAGAGGTATACTCTCCGCAGCGCGTCGAGATCCTCGGCGCTCGGGTCTACGGAAAGGGTGTAGACGGCTCGCCGATCTTGCCAGGATAGTCCACCAGGCGACGTGAGGAATGGGCCCAGTACGATGATACTGAGCCCGATCGCCGATATCGTGATCAGGATGCGAAGAAGGGACATGCCGCTCTCAGAAGGTGGCAGATGCGCCGAGCCAGAAGGACCGGCCACGAACCCATGGATTGCTGGTACCCGCTGTGGCGTTTCCGGTCTCATCAAAAACATTGCTGATCTTGAAGTTGACCGCTAGCGACGCGTCGTCTTTCTTGGCGACGGTGAACGCTCCGCCGACGTCTACGGTGAGCACCGGTTTGAAGCTCCGGTCTTCCCAAAGATCGTGATTGATCCCGTTGAACACGATGGTGTCTCCGGTATCGGCGGCCCCCTCGTAAGCAAAGTTGTAGTTCATGGCCATGCCGAGGTTCAGGCGCCCATCCATCCAGGCGCTATCGAGAGCGATCTGTGCACGCAGTGGAATGTCCTGGTTTCCGGTGACCACCGAGAAGCCACCGAGAGTGTAGGATCTGCCCTGGTAGTAGATCGGATCAAGCAGGTCGTCTTCGTCGGTGAAGTAGGAGTCTGCCGACCTTTGCTGCTTGGACCATGTCAAAGAGGCGGTGAGGGTGAGGGTCTCGAGGTTCTGGATCCCTGAGACATCCCACTCCTGGGCATATTCAGCAGTCGCGGACTGGTAAGCCCCGGTCGCGCTGTTGGTGAGCTCGTAGACGTTCTTACCGAGATCCGCCGTCGCATACTGATCACGCAGTTGACGGTTCATGTATCGAAAACGCCACTGGCCATCGGTGAAGCTATCCTTGATGGTCACGGCAGCGGTGAACTCGTCAACGTAGGGCGTCGATATCCGAGGCTCTGTTGGCGTAGTTTCCGGTCACCGTGCCCATTGTCCAGGTGTCGCCTACTAGGCCGATTGAAGACCGGGTGCGGGTGTAAGTCTGCGCGCGCGGCTGGATCTCGCGAACCGCATACGCAAGGCTCTGCCCATCGTAGTAGCGGTTGTATCCTCCACTGAAGGAAACACTGTCCACCGGCGTCACGGTCGCGACGAACCGAGGAGAAATGTTGAGGTTCTTCTGGTAGTCGTCGAATTCGCCACGGACGCCTGCTCTCACATTGAGCCAGTCCCAAGTTTGATCGATTTCCGCATAGGCGTTTGCAGAATTCAGCTTCGCAGTAACGTCGAAAGCGCGCCAGATGGACTTGATCGACGCATACTGTTCTGCACTGCAGACTTCCGTTGTGTTGCAGGTGAAGCCCGCAACACCGAGGGCCCGGGCATCCCAGATGGTCGTCGTGGAGGTGTAATAGGTGAAGTCACGCAAGCGAGCCCGGTTCGCCTCCGTATGCTGGAATTCGTATCCGGCAAGAAACGTTCCACTACCGATCTCACCTGTCGCCGATTGCGAGAACCCGAATTGCTCCTGACCTTGCTCCTTGCTTCCATAACCACCCTCTTTGCACGTGGTCGATGTCGTCTTGGTCGGGTCGGTGCGGCACCAGTCTGTCAATTCAGATGATTCCCACTGCAGCACCCGGCTGGCCAATTCGCTTTGTGTGTAAACGTAGCCCGTATCCGAATTCGATGTGTTGGTCGTGTTGCCACGCGAGTAAGACGCCTTCGACTTCAGGTGCACATTCCTGAGTGGGATACCTCCGAGGCTCAGATCGCCTGCATCATAGTCATTTTCGAGCTTGCTGGCGAAGCTTCGGGTGCCCGTGTCCAACTCCATCTCACGCCAGGCGATGCTCTCGAAATCCTGATGGTACTTCGTGTAAACCCCTTCAAGGACAAAGTMGCCGTAGTCGGTGTCGGCATTCGTCTGCAGGCGGAAGAACTCATTCTTCGACTTTTCGTCGATGGTGCCGTTGCGGTAGATATAGTTCTTCTGCTTGGTCGTGGCCGCGTCTTCGACGCTGTATTGGCCAATGACCGAGATGTTGCCTGTCACCGGACCGCTGACGGAGTAGGATGCCTTGCGTTTCACGAACTCCGGTGGCGTTCGGTCGAGGGGGTTGAGACCATCCCCGGTGGCCAGCTTGTAATGCACCAAATCATCCGACTGGTAGTTGACCGACGTGGAGAAATACCACCGGTCTTTTTTGGCTTCGGCCAGCTTGTAAGACACCACGCCACCAAGGAAGGAGCCGTACTGGGCTGACGCATTGCTGTCGATCACCGTGACGGAATCGACAAAGTCCGCTGGTACGAAGACAGTTTGCGGATGAAGGCCATACACGCGGTCGGCATTCGGCGTGTCTTCGTCGCTCGTCAGTTCCTCCGTGCCGTGCCGCTCTTCGGTGCCTGTTATTGTGTTGATACCCATTCCATCGAGGATAAAATTGTTCTCGTAGGTGCGTCCGCCGGAGATGCGATACTGGGTCGGGCGCGTATTGATTTCCTTCTGGCCGTCCACACCTGCGTCGTCATCGGTGTCATTCTGATACTGAACATTGGGAAGGCCACGGAGGAAGCTGTTGGCGTCGCCACTGCCGTCGGTGCGTGCCCGGTATTGGCCGGTGCCCAGTTCCGTTGTGCCCGTATCCGCGACCACGTTGCCGCCCAAGAAGCTCCAGAAACGAACGATAATCGTCTTCAGGGAGGTATCGCTTCCATCAGTGGGTACCATCTGCGCTGAGGCAGAGGAAAGCGGAAGGGCAACAACCATAGCCATCGAGACAAGCACCGAACGCGGCGAGGCCTGTGTGTAGGAGAATGCTGGCACTGTCAGATATCCATAGCATTGCCGGCTCGTTGGAACTCAATCCAACGCGCTCGATTTCAAACTGATTTTGGCTGGCTATGGCAGGAATTGACCGGCGCAATTGCTGGCTGCGATGTGCCATGATTCAGCGGCACGCCGCGGGCATACAAAAATATGATTGTAATAGTCAACTATAAATTTCCAAGAAACACTCAAGGCTTGTTCACGATGGCGGCTATTCTGCGCTTAATTTAGTGCCTCTGGATAACCCCCACGGCCTTAGTTGGTGGGGCCGAGCATTCGGGCCCAACTCAAAATCGTGTGATGAAGCAGCTAATGGCATCGTGGCGACTTACGCCGCCGTGTTTCCAACTCAATTAATTGTCTGGAAGGCTTTCCGTCCTTCCGCATCAAGGGCGCTGAATTGCTCGCCCGTGAGGACTACATCCGCCGCACGAACATTCTCTTCCAGGTGCTTAACCTTTGAGGTGCCGGGGATCGGTATCATGACGGGACTGCGCTTCAGCACCCAAGCGAGGGCGATTTGACTCGGCGATACTCGGTGTTTCGTCGCAACCGTATCAAGTAGAGACCCGGGTTTGGCCAGATCTCCGGCCGCGAGTGGGAACCATGGAATGAAACCGATGCCATGCTTGGTGCAATAATCGAGAACGTCTTCGCTCGTACGATCGACTAGATTGTATCTGTTTTGGACAGTGGCGACCTTGAAGATCCTCGAAGCCGCTTCGATATCGGCGACCGAGACTTCGCTTAAACCGGCATGGCGAATGAGCCCGGAATCCATCAGTGATTTAATCGTGTCGAATTGCTCCTTCGCCGGTACCTTGGGATCGATCCGGTGGAGTTGCCATAGATCGATTTGCTCTACGCCCAAGTTGCGTAAGCTCTTGTGCACTTGCTGGATCAAATACTCAGGGCGGCCTACAGGGAGCCAAATATCGGGTCCATGCCGGGTCAGTCCGCCCTTGGTGGCGACAACTGACCCATTTTTGTAGGGATGAAGCGCCTCCTTGATGAGCCATTCGGAAACATCCGGGCCATAGGAGTCGGCGGTATCAATAAAGTTCACACCGAGGGTGGGAAGGCGCCGCAATGTCCGGATTGCCTCTTCGTGGTCCGCGGGCGGCCCCCATATCCCTGAGCCTGTCACGCGCATGGCCCCGAAGCCAAGACGGTTGACTTCCATGTCGCCGCCGATCTTGAACGTTCCCGACTTTGCTGCGCTGTACTCGGTCATGGCCACACCCTCCGCCGATGGATGCTGCTTTGTGCATCTCCTCAACCTAGAGAGCCGGGGCCGATGTTAAAGTCTGCTCGCCCCAATTATTAGCGCAGAGGCAGATTGGGCGGCGCGGTCATCGTTCCAAGCACACTTATGATGCTGTGTTAATCCTGACCTGCCACTGCGAATTTCCTCCAGAATGGATTAGACCGTATGTTCGCGGGGTGAGCGTGGCCCGCCCCCGCGGTAAGCTGAATTCGGGGGTTGCTCTGGATTGGCCGGAGCCGAGCCCCAAGCTTAGCGAGGGCGAACCATGAAAGAAGATAGCGTAATTTTCATTGGCTTGGATACGTCGAAGCTGAAGATTTCAGTGGCGGTTGCGAATGGAGAGCGCAACGGTCTACGTTAATTAAGCGCGCTTACCTAAGCTTGATGCTTATTTAAATAAAGGGGCGCTTGCTTAAATAATGGACGGAATTCATATTAGGCTATGTCTGATTCCGAACCTAATTTGCGCCTGGGCCGTTTTGTCGAAACAACAGCAGCGAACGAAACAGTGCGGGCGTTCGTGCCTCCACCATTGCCGCCCGAGCCATCCATCGATGTGCTTTCGCTATTGGAGCGGCTTAGCCTGGCCGAGCGTGCGCTCGGCCGCCTGGATGGTATCACAATGCTGCTCCCGCGCCAGGAGTTATTCCTTTACATGTATGTGAGAAAAGAAGCAGTTCTTTCCTCACAGATTGAAGGCACACAGTCGACGCTTTCTGATCTTTTGCGGTTTGAAACCGAGGCTCACGCGGGGCAGCCAGTCGATGATATTCGTGAGGTTTCCAATTACGTTGATGCGATGATGTACGGTTTGGAGCGTTTGGAAACGCTGCCAATGTCATTGCGCCTGATCCGAGAGATGCACGCACGACTGCTGCAAAGCGGACGGGGAGGTACTAAGGATCCTGGAGAGTTTCGGCGCTCGCAGAATTGGATTGGTGGCACGCGACCCGGTAACGCACTCTTCGTGCCACCACCCGTGACGGAATTGGCAGGCTGCCTGGATACGTTCGAGCGCTTCATGCATGAAGATCAATCACGGTTACCGGCACTGATCAAAGCCGGCCTACTGCATGTCCAGTTCGAAACGATTCATCCATTTCTCGATGGCAATGGCCGTATAGGTCGTCTGCTTGTCACTCTGTACCTGTGCATGAAAGGCGTTCTACACAAGCCATTGCTCTACCTCAGTCTTTACCTCAAGGCCCATCGGAGAGAATACTATCGATTACTGCAAGAGGTCCGTGAACATGGGAACTGGGAGGCTTGGCTAGACTTTTTCCTGACAGGCGTCGCCGACACCGCCAACCAGGCATTTGGAGCTGCCACTCGGATTGTCGACCTTTTCAAGGAGGACAGGGAGAAAATCACAACCGAGAGCGACAGAGCCGGATCGGCCCTTCGTATTCATGAGCTCTTTCAGCAAAACCCCTTTCATACGGCAAATCAGCTTGTTCAGATGACCGGCCTGTCTGCGCCAACTGTCAACGCGGCACTCGCCGATTTGGAGCGTTTGGGGATTGTCGAGGAGGTGACAGGTCGCAAGCGTGGCCGTGTTTTCAGCTACCGTAGATATCTCGCAATCCTAAGCGAAGGCACTGATCCCCTGCCTACTACGTGACTAAATCACGGGTCGCCGGTTCTAATCCCATCAAGAGCGTGGTGCCGTCTATCGGCACGGCACGGAGGGCCGGCGAAGATATGCGTCAATCACTCGAAGACATCGCCAACCACGATCCCGTTCAGCTCCATCCGAAGCGCGGCCACGTTTGTTGCTCCATTTAGGTCTGAAAACTCTTGTTGGGCGGCAAGCCAAAGGGGCGACGCCTTCTTGTGGAGGAGACGGCCTTCAGACGTCAGTTCGATGACCCGGTAGCGGCCATCGGTCGGAGAGGGCCTTAGGGAGAGGAACCCGTCTCTCTCCAGGAAACCCACCATCTTCCCCATTGCAGTCCGTTCCACATCGAGGCGTTCGGCCAGCGCATTGACCGTCGCGCTTCCTACCTCGGCCAGAGCGGCGAGAATGAGGAACTGCGTGATGCGGAGCCCGACCGGCTCGAGGTGAGCATCGTAGAGGCGGGTGATCTGCCGGCTCGCCTTACGCATGGCGTTGCAATTGCACTGGTCTATTCCCAGAGGCTGATTGGCCGACAACATTTCCGTTCCTTTCAATCCCATTTTCTAGGGCGACTTCACGCCGTCGGCGGAAGACGCCCGTCAATCCCGAAGTGGAGGTTCTTAAAACAATCCCGGCGGGGGCGTGATATATCCAGGGACCTCGTCCGCCAAGGAGCTCTTTAACAGAACAGTGCCCTTATCGGCCATGATCTCACTCTTTCCGGCGGCGAGCGCATCATAGGTTCGGATTGCCACGTCCGTCGGGTTGGTCTTCGGCACGTCGATACCGTTCGTCAAATCCGTGTCCAGGAAGCCGACGTGAAGGCCGAGCAGCTGGATGCCGCGTTCCGCGAGGTGGAACCGTAGCTGGTTCGTATAGCTCCAGGCAGCCGCCTTGGAAGCTGCGTATGGCGTCAGGTAGGGTCGCGGTAGCCACACGATGTCTGAAAGGACGTTGATGATAGCTGCGTGGGGCTGCTTCGACAGGACAGGACCGAACGCCTGCGTGACGCGCGCCACCCCATAGTAATTGGTGTCGAACAACGCCTTCGACTGCGCCTCGAAATCGGCCGCCAAGGGATTGTCAATCAGTGCAGCAATGCCGGCGTTGTTGATCAAGATCGCCGTATCTGCTGCAGCTTCGGCCGCAGTGGCGACCGAGGTCGGATCGGTTACGTCGATGCGGACTGGCACGACGCCGGGCTCGTCGAAGCCATTCGTGTTGCGCATGCCTGCATAGACCTTCTTGGCTCCGCGACGGACCGCTTCACGAGCGAAGGCCAGACCCAGGCCGCGATTTACACCTGTAATGAAGATCGTTTGGTTGTCAATTTCCATGACACGTTTCCTTTTTGAGCAGTCGACCGCCTGCATCGCAGGCTGGGAAACTGGTTGATGGGTTCAAAGAAAAAGCTGGTCGGGAAACTGACCGGCAAGCGCCGTTTTCAGGTGGGTGGCAAGGGCCACGACGGCATCGACAGGGGCCATGCAGACGCTTACTCGCGGTACGGAACCATCCGGGTCGCGATCGATGATCACGGCCGCATTCAGGCGTTCGCCGCTGGTCAGCAAAGCCTCGTATTCGAGAAGCGTCCGCGAGCCGAGGACATCCAAGAACGTTGGCGTCTGCTCGACGTAGAAGGTCCCGACTGAATCGACGACGCGCCGGATCTTGTCGCGACCGATCACAGCTCCGCGAAGCACGGAGCTGATCAGTTCAGCGTCGTCGGCGAGATCGTCGAGAAAGGGATGGCGTTCTTCATGCATGTTGGACATTGTCGTTGATCCTGACCTTCAGCTTCAGTGGAAGGCGTCGCGGTTCCTGGCGATGAATTCTGGGACCGAGAGGGCAGGGGTTCCAGTCACGCGCTCGACTACGTCGTTGGTGCCGGAGAAGATCCCCTCTCGATAATTCTGGGCGACCTCGACAAGGTGCTGCACCAGAAAAGGCGGAAACCTGTAGAGATTCTCCATCTTGTCCTTGAAGGCCTCCATCGACGCCGGAGTGTATTCGATCTCGGCATCCAGAACCTCGCTCACGGCCGCGGCGATCTCCGTATGGTTCATTTCGACGGGGCCGTGGAGCGTATAGATCTTGCCTCCATGGCCTTCCGGCTTCGCCAGCAGATGCGCGATCACGCGACCCTGGTCATCCGAGCTGATCGGTGCATGGCGCCCGTTCTCGAACGGGAACTCGATCTTTTTCGATGCCCAGATCTCCCTTGCAAAATGTGGGTAGACGAGCCAGTCAGCGAAGAAGGTCGGACGCAGATGAGTGGTCGCGACTCCCGACCAGTCGAAGACGCGCTCCGAAATCCAATGATCCTGCGCCGCGTGACTGGTGGATTCCCGACGGGCCGAAATCTGCGACATATTCACGATCGCGGAGACGCCCGTTTCCTTCGCCGCCTGCGCGAAATAAGCTGCAGCGCCAAGAATTCCCGGCGCGATGGGGTGCAGGAAGTACGCAGACCGAATGCCCTCCATGGCCGCACGAACGTCGTCGATTTCGGTGAAGTCCCCGACCGCGATTTCAACGCCTCGTTCCCGCAGTGCTTTCGCACGGTCGTCGTCCGAACGAACATAGGCTCGGACCTTCCTGCCCATTTGAAGAAGCTCGTCAATCGCAGCGCCGCCGGTCCGTCCAGTTGCGCCACTTACCAGGATATCTGTCTCGCTCATTACCAAATCTCCTTTTAATAAGAGCATATACTCCTATTGGCAGACATGTAGGAGTATATGCTCTTATTGTCAAGCTCGACCAATCATGCGAGGGTGATGTCAGGTTAAGTCTGAGACGCCAAAGCCTGGTGGATGCCGGACTTCAGGGTAACAGCGGTGACGGACTTCCAGTGCGCAAACGCGCTTATGCGGTGCAGGTGGAGTACAAGCGCGGTGCGTTTTGTCCGAGGCGGCACGAAGAGATTGCGGACCGCGGAGAAAGCTGAGAGGAACCGTTGAAGGCTTCCAGTAGAT
>NZ_JBFTOF010000051.1:7500-16938 GCF_056397845.1 Rhizobium sp. 05L419 | reverse complement strand
GCGAGTTCAGCCGCGGATCGCGATAGGCTGTCCACCAGGCAATCGTCGAAACGTCGCCGTCGCCTTTCGTCCCGCCCTCTTTGAACTTGGCCGGAAGCGGCATCTCCGGAGGGACGTGATCCGGACCACTCACGCAGCCCGCGAGAAGGAGCAGCAGTGCCGGAGAGGCGAAACGAAACGATACCATTAACAATCTTCCTGTAACTCGACCAAATTCATTCATGTCTGAAGCCGTCATGCTTCGCTATCGGCCGCGCTTCGCTCAAACGAGAAACACCATCCCGAAGCAGTTGGCGGCAATGTATCAATGAGTTCGCGTTTCTCACAGTGCATTTATATCACACTCCCGTCTCATTTTTTTGGCGCCGCGAGAAGATGCGGCGGATCACGACGAAGAAGGACGGCACGAAGAAGATGCCGATCGCCGTTGCCGAGAGCATGCCACCGAGGACGCCGATGCCGATTGCGTTCTGTGCGGCGGAGCCCGCACCGGTTGCAATCGCCAGCGGTACGACGCCGAGGATGAAGGCCAGCGAGGTCATGATGATGGGGCGCAGCCGCAACCGCGCCGCCTCCAGCGTGGCCTCGATGAGCCCCATTCCGGTCTCCATTCGATCCTTGGCGAATTCCACGATCAGGATCGCGTTCTTCGCCGCAAGGCCTATGGTCGTCAGCAGGCCCACCTTGAAGTAGACGTCGTTCGCCTGGCCGAAGAGGGTCGCGGCCGTCAGCGCGCCGAGAACACCGACAGGGACCGCCATGATGACCGAGAACGGGATCGACCAGCTTTCGTAAAGCGCCGCCAGGCAGAGGAAGACGACGAGAACCGAGATCGCGTAGAGCATCGGGGCCTGCGAACCGGAGAGGCGTTCCTGGTAGGAAATGCCCTGCCAGGCGACTGTGTAGCCGCCGCCGAGCTGCTCGGTCAGCGCTTCCATTTCGTTCATCGCGTCGCCGGAGCTGACGCCTGGCGCAGAAGCGCCGTCGAGCGGGATTGCGCTCACTGCGTTGAAGCGGGCAAGCGTTGGCGCTCCCTTGACCCACTCTGTGCGGGTGAAGGCCGAGAACGGCACCATCTCGCCGTTCGAATTGCGGGCATACCAATGGTCGAGATCGCTCGGCTGCATGCGGAAGGGCGCGTCGCCCTGCACATAGACCGGCTTGATCTCGCCGTTGAGCGTAAAGTCGTTCACATCGCGGCCGGTGAAGATGACGGAGAGCATCGAATTGACCGCGGCGATGTCGACACCCATGGCGCCGATCTTCTCCTGGTCGATGACGATCTTCATCTGGGGCTCGACTTCCTTGTTGTTGCTGCGCAGCGCCACGACCTTGCCACTGGCATTGGCCGCCTGGATCAGGCGCTTGGAAGCGGCATCGAGTGCATCGGTTCCATGACCGCCGGTATCGACCAGATACATGGAGAAGCCGCTCGATACGCCGAGACCCTGAATCGCGGGCGGAAGCAAAGCAAAGACCTGGGCTTCGCGGAATGTGAAGAAGGTCTTGAGCGCGCGCGTGACGACGGCTTGCGCATGCAGGTTCGGATCCGTGCGCTCGGAGAAGTCCTTGAGCTTGGTAAAGACGATGGCGCTGTTCTGGCCCGAGCCGTTGAAGCCGAAGCCGAGGGCCCCGAAGACGGACTGGACGGCGTCCTTTTCGTTCTCACGATAGTACTTCTCGACCTTCTCGACGACCGCCTGCGTCTGCTGGGTGGTGGAGCCGGGAGGAGTCGTGACGATCGTCAACAGGACGCCCTGGTCTTCCTGCGGCAGGAACGAGGTCGGCAGCCGCGTGAAGAGATAGGCGCAGCCGACGCCAACGAGGAGGAAGACGAGCATGACGCGGACCGGACGCTTCAGCAGATAGCCGATCGTGCTGACATAGCCATTGGTCGAGCGCGTGAAGTTGCGATTGAACCAGTCGCCGACGCGGTGCTTCTTGTGCTCGGAGACCGGCTTAAGCATGGTTGCGCACAATGCCGGCGTCAGCACGATGGCGACGAGCGCGGAGAGGAGCATCGCCGAAACGATCGTGATGGAAAACTGGCGGTAGATGATACCCGTCGAGCCGCCGAAGAAGGCCATCGGAATGAAGACGGCGGTGAGGACGAGCGCGATGCCGACAATGGCGCCGGTGATTTCACCCATCGATTTCTCGGTCGCCTCAAGCGGCGATAGCTTCTCCTCGGTCATGATGCGCTCGACGTTTTCGACGACGACGATGGCGTCGTCGACCAGCAGGCCGATTGCAAGGACCATGGCGAACATGGTCAGCGTGTTGATCGAATAGCCCGTGATCGCCAGGATGCCGAAGGTTCCGAGCAGCACGACGGGAACAGCGATCGTCGGGATCAGAGTCGCCCGGAGGTTCTGGAGGAAAATGAAAAGCACGACGAAGACGAGGACGATCGCCTCGATCAGCGTGTGCACGACCTTTTCGATCGAGAGCTCGACGAACGGCGTCGTATCGTAGGGGTAGGTGATCTCGACGCCTTCCGGCAGGCCGCGGCTGATGGTGTCGAGCGCGCTGCGGACACGGGCGGCCGTGTCGATGGCGTTCGCGCCGATCGCCAGGTTGACGGCAAAGCCGCTTGACGGCTGAGCGTTGTAGCGTGACGAGCCGCCGTAGCTTTCCTGCCCGATCTCGATGCGGGCGACGTCGCTCAGACGTACGGTCGAACCGTCTTTCTCGACCTTCAAGATGATGTGCTCGAAGTCGGAAACCGTCGTCAGCTGGCTCTGTGCAGTGATCGTCACATTCAGCTGCTGTCCCTCGACGGCTGGCTGGGCGCCGAGCGAACCGACGGAAACCTGCGTATTCTGCGCTTCGATTGCCGACGTCACGTCGCCGGTGGTCAGCTGGTATTTGACGAGCTTGAAAGGATCGAGCCAGACGCGCATGGCGTAGCCGGAGCCGAAGACGTTGATACTGCCGACGCCCTCGATACGCTGAATCTGGTCTTCGATCGAGGTCGACATGATATTGCCGAGGTCGACGGAGCTGCGCTTGCCGTCGGTGGACACCAGCGAGCCAACAAGGAGGATGCTGGAGGTCGACCGCGTCACGCTGATGCCGGCGTCGATGACGTCGCCGGGGAGTTTCGACTGGACGAGCTGAAGCTTGTTTTGAACCTGAACCTGGGCGATGTCAGGATCGGCGCTGGTGCCGAAGGTCAGCGAAATGCTGGCGGAGCCGGTCGACGAGGTGGACGTCATGTAGGTGAGGTCATCGAGGCCGGTCATGCCGTCCTCGATGATGGTCGTCACTGACTTTTCGACGGTCTCGGCGCTTGCGCCGCGATAGGTGGCGTTGATGCGCACCGTCGTCGGGGCGATGTCTGGATACTGCGAGATCGACAGCGTGAAGATCGCGAGCAGGCCCGCAAGCATGATCGTGATCGCTATGACCCACGCAAAGATCGGGCGTCGGATGAAAAACTTGGCCATTGGGCTATTCCTGTACGGCTCGGATCAATGTTCGTCGCGTTACTTCGCGGCGGGTGTCGGCGCGTCGCCGGAGGCGGCTTGCTCCGCAGGCACGACGATGCCCTTCTCATTGATCTGCATTGGCATCGGCTTCACCGGCATACCCGACGTGATCGACTGCAGGCCGGAGACGATCAGCTGATCGCCGTCCTTGATGCCGTCGGTTACCAGCCAGGCGTTGTTGGAAGGCGATGCGTTTTCGAAGATGCGCGTCTCGACCTTGCCGTCGGCGGAGACGAACTGGGCCGTCAACTCGCCGTTGGCGTTGCGGCTGGTGGCAAGCTGCGGCAGGGCGAAGCCGCTTTCGGTGCCAAGTTCCAGCGTTGCGCGGACATACATGCCCGGCAGGATGATTCGGTCGGGATTGGGGAAGCGCACGCGGATGGTGAAGGTGCCGGTCGTCTCGCTGACGACAGACTTCGACATGTCGAGCGTGCCCTTCTGTTCATACTCCTTGCCGTTTTCCAGTATCAGCCGGAAGGCGCCATTTGCGCTGGGGCCCTTGATTTCGCCGGACGCGATCGCGTTGCGCAGGCGCAGCAGGTTGGTGCTCGATTCCGTCAGAAGGATGTAGGCCGGATCGAGCTGGCGCACGGTGGTCAGCGCGGTGGTCTGGTTGGCTGCAACGACGTTGCCGACATTGTAGGCCGTCTGATCGATGACGCCGTCGAAGGGAGCCGTGATTTGCGTATGATCGAGGTCGATCTCGGCAGCCGTCAGCGCCGCCTTCGCCGCCTCGACCTCGGCCTGGGCCTGAAGAAGGTTTGTCTTGGCTGTTTCGAATTCGATCTGCGTGGCACCCGATCCCACCAGACGCTGGTAGCGGTCGAAATTGCTCTGGGCGCTCGGGACGCTCGCTTCGGCCTTCGCAATGGCGGCCCTGGCCTGGGCGACAGTCGCACGATAGGGAGCGTCCTCGATCTGGTAGAGAATGTCACCCTTCTTGACCTCGCCGCCTTCGCGGAACGGGATTTCACGAATGATGCCGCTTACCTGCGGGCGAATGTCTGCTGTCTGGAACGCTTCGGCGCGACCGGGAAGGATCGTAGTGACGGGGAACATGTTTTTCTTCAGCGCGACGACGCCGACGGGGGCGGCCTGCTGGGCGGCTCCCGCCGCACCTGCAGCACCTTGCTTGTTGCCGCTATCGTTGCAGGCCGCCAGCATGCCGCCGATTGCCAGTGCCGAGGAAACGAGGAAGAAGCGACGTATCATATTGAATTCCTTGTGCGGTGGCAGTCGGAATCAATGGCCTCTTGGGAGAAGGCCGATCATCGATCCAGAATCAAACGCCACTGATCCGAATTTAAGAAAGACTTTACGAAGTGACGTAAGTTATGAATCGTCACTTAGCAAGCGCTATTTTGCAGTGCGGCATCAACGAAAGTGACGATCTGCTGCGCGCGGTGAACAAGTGTGTCCTTGTCGTCACGGGCGATGAGAACGGGGTGCAGGACACTTGCGAGGACATCTGCGACGGTGCTCGCAGCGTCCTCGGGGCTGGCGCAATGATAGCGGCCCGTGGCGATGCCTTTGCGTATGATGTCATCCAGTTTCCGGACAATGCGCTCCCGATATCGAACGGCTGCGTCGAGCTTTGCCTCGACCGTCATGAGGACCATTTCGAAAAGGTAGGGGTTCTGCTGGATGTCCTCCAGATGGCTGTCGAGCAAGCGCAACACAAAGCGCAGCAGCTGTTCCTTCGGCGGAAGGTCGTCGTCAAAGGACGCAAAACGATCCGCCACATTGCCGAGGTGGCGCTCGGCAATGGCGTCGGCGAGGGCAGACTTGGAACGGAAATGCTTGAAGACGTTGGCGGGCGACATGCCCAGAGAGGCTGCGATGTCGGCGATCGAGACTGCGACGAAGCCACGCTGGCGAAACAGGAGTTCCGCCATTGTCAGAATGTCTTCGCGCGTCTCTTCGGCCTTGCGTCTTGGCCTGCGTGCCATGCCGTCCCCCGCCGGTTTGATCCGGCGCCCCATCTCTGCCAACCCTAACGCCAGTTGAGGAAAGCCCGCAAGTCAATGTTGCAGGCACTCCCTCGCTGCAGCCGGGTCGATCTAGGCGAAATAGGGCGACAGATTGCGGCGAACGCGCTCGACCGGCGTGGCCTCGCTGTCGTCCGGCACGAAGGGCTGCGCGGTGATCGCCTCGTAGGCCTTGATATAGACCTTCGAGGTCTGCTCGATCAGTTCGGCCGGAATTTCCGGAATTTCGTCCTTATAGGGGTCGCAACGCTCGGCCACCCAGGCGCGGACGAAGTCCTTGTCGAAGCTTGCCGGGCGCGTGCCGGCGTCGAAGCTTGCCTGGTAGCTGTCCGCCAGCCAGTAGCGGCTGCTGTCCGGTGTGTGGATCTCGTCGGCAAGTATGATCGTGCCGTTCTCGTCGGTGCCGAATTCGTACTTCGTATCGACGAGGATCAGCCCACGTCTGGCCGCGAGTTCCTGGCCACGGGCGAAGAGAGCGAGCGCGTATTTCGAAAGGGTCTCCCACTGCCCCTGGGTTAGCAGGCCGCGATCGACGATTTCGGCCGGCGTCAGGGGCTCGTCGTGTCCGCCGTCGAATTCCTTGCTGGTCGGTGTGATGACCGGCTCCGGAAGCTTCTCGTTGTCGCGCAGGCCATCGGGCAGGCGCATGCCGTACATCTCGCGTTCGCCCTTCTTGTAGAGCGTCAGGATCGAGGTGCCGGTCGTGCCGGCGAGATAGCCGCGAACGACGATCTCGACCGGCAGGATATCGAGACGCTTGCCGATGACGACGTTCGGGTCGGGATACTCGATGACGTGGTTCGGGCAGATGTCCTTCGTCGCCTCGAACCAATAGCGTGCGGTCTGCGTCAGAACCTGTCCCTTGTAGGGAATGCAGGTGAGGATGCGGTCGAAGGCGCTCAGCCTGTCCGTGCTGATGATGATGCGGCGCCCGTCGGGAAGGTCGTAGTTTTCGCGAACCTTGCCGCGGTAGTAATTCGGCAGCTCTGGAAAATGGGCTTCGGAGAGGATTGGCACGTGCTCGACCGTCCTTGTCAGTTATCGGGGCATTCCCTTGCTCTAGTTCCATCGCCGGCGATGTCAAGCAATCCGGGCCTAAAGCCAGAACACATATATAAGAAGCAGGCTCAAAGCATAGCTTGCCACTGCCACCGGAGCCCCGGCCTTCGGGAAGTCGGCGAAGCGATAGCTGCCGATGCCCATGGCGAGCGTGTTGTTGTGGTGGCCGAAGGGTGTCAGGAAATCCAGCGAGGCGCCGGCCGCGACCGCGATCAGATACGCTTCCGGCGCATGATGGCCGAGGGCTGCAAACTCCAAGGCGACAGGACTGAGGATGATGGCCACCGTGGCGTTGTTGACGAACGGCGTCAGCGCCATGGCCAGGAAGAGAATGAGCGCGAGACCGGCCAGCGGCTTGTCGACGGGCACGGCGAGACTGAGGGTGGCTGCGATCATTTCCCCGGTGCCGGTGCTTGCGACTGCCGAGCCTATGGGAATCATCGCGGCGAGCATGATGATGATCGGCCAATTGAGATCGGCCATCGCCTGGCGCATGTTCAGATAGTTGAAGAGCGCCAGTGCGAGGACGACGCCGGCCAGCGCAATGTCCGGCCGAACGATCCCGAAGGCCGTCGCGGCGATGCCGCAGGCGAAGATCGCGAAGGGCTGCCATGTGCCTGCCGCCGGGGATGGGGCCGCCGGCGAGGCGAGGGGAAGGCATTCGCACTCGTCAAGAGCGTCCATGATGGCCTCGCGCACTCCCTCCAGCACGACGACATCGCCGATCGAGAGCTGCAGGTCGTCGAAGCGTCCTTCAATACGCGGGGATCGCATCGACAGCGCGGTGACCGCAACATCGCGGCTGGCAAAGACGTCCAGTGAGCGCAGCCGCGAGCCGACCAGGGTGCTTTCGGGCATGACCACGGCCTCGATCCGCGTCGTCTCTTCCTGCCATGAAGCCCTACGCGCCGTCGCCAGAGCGCCGGATGCCGCAAGCTCGTCGAAGACCGCATCGTCAGCCTCCGCCAGTAGCAGATCGCTCATTTCAACAACGGAGTTGTCCGGCGCGCCGAACACGAAGACGTCATTGCGTAACAGGCCATGCGGGCGCAGCGCGAAACGATCCGGCAGCGCCGAAAGGCGTGTTCCGACGAGCGGCGAGTTGGCCGGAACCCGGCGCTCTGCCACCATGCGACGCCTTGGGGGAGCGACAGCGGTTGACGGATCTTCTTGCCTGCCGGGAAAAAGCCGGGGCGCCAGCCATGCGGTCAATGCTATTCCGGCGATCGCGACCGGCAGGCCGACATAGGCGAAATCGAAGAGCCGCAGACCCCTGCCGGTCGCTTTGGAAAGGGCATCGCTGACAATCAGGTTCGCAGGCGTTCCGATCAGCGATACCAGGCCGCCGAGCAGGGCGGCGAAGGAAATCGGCATGACCAGCTGGCGCTTGGGAATTCCCATGATGGTGCTGACGCGGAGCGCTACGGGCAGGGCGATCGAGAAGGCGCCGATATTGTTCATGAAGATGGAGATGAAACCCGTCGCCGCTGACAGGATCGCGATGACGCCCGAGCTCGAAAAGCGCGCATCCGCCAGGATGATCGTGAGCCGATCGAAAAGCCGGGTGCGGGCCAAAACCTGCGCGACGAGCAGGATTTCCACCACCGTTATGACGACAGGGCTGGCAACACCCGCAAAGACCTGATCAACCGGGTAGAGGCCGAGCGCATAGCCGGCAAGCAAGCCTGCGATCGCCACCACCTCGACGCGGAAACGATCCATGAGAAGAAGAGCGAGCATCGCGACCAGCAGGATCAACAGCGATGCTTGCTCGAAAGTCATGAGATCTTCCGAAACCTATTCGATCGCGACGAATGTAGCCGTTCGGTGCGCGCTCTGTACAGGGCCAGGCGCTGCGAAGCGCGGATGCAGAGCGAGTTCAGGTGGCACGAGATCAGGCGCCCGGGCAGCGCCAGCTGCCTCCGTCGGTTCTTTCGAGCAACGGCGTCGAAAAGACGCCCACGGTCCGGTCCAACCATTGCGGGCCGGCGCTCGCCAGTTTCTCCCGCCAGCGCTCCGATTGCAGCATTGCGGCACCGATTGCAGCCGGTTCGACGGAGCAGGCCGAAAGCAGCTCCAATCCCGACAGGATCGAGGTGCCGCTGGAGATCACATCATCGATCAGTGCCACCCTGCGGCCTTCAAGAAGAGGCAGCATGCGCGGGTCTATATAAAGACGCTTCTGCTGCGTCGGCGTCGTGATCGAGGAAAGCGGGACAGACAGGTCGTCGCGGTACCAGAACTTCCGGGAGGTGCCGAGCGGCACGTATCTTGTGTGTCCGAGCTTCTGCGCGAGCGCGGACGCGAGCGTCAGGCCGAGGGTGGGCAGGCCGACGACGACGTCGATATTGAAGGGGCCGAGCTTGTCGGCAAGGCGTTCGGCCAGGGCATCGAGAACTTCGAAACTTGCCTGGTTGACGATCAGCGAGGCAAGAGCATGCCGACCGTCCGCCATCACGCGCAAGGGCAGGCGAAGCTGGCGTCCATCCTCAAGCTCGGCAACATAGAAAGAGGTGAAGTCGTTGTGGAGCGGGAAGCTGCCTGCCGGATGCATTTCCTGCCAGAAGTCGTGTGCAGGCAAGTCTGTCATGTGGTCAAGTCCGCCATGTCATCAAGTCCGATCTCACCTGTCATGCCGTCAAATCCGGCATGACATCAGTTCCGTTTCGTCGCTTCCATGCCGGCGCGCCGGCGCAGCGCCTTGAGTTCCGCTTCCGTGAGCGGCCGCACGGCGCCTTTCGGCAGGTCGCCCACCTGCACGCCGCCGATCGCAACGCGCACCAGGCGCAGGCATTCGGCTCCGAGGGCTTCGAGCATGCGGCGGATCTGCCGGTTGCGGCCCTCGTCGAGTTCGACCTCGATCCATGAATTCCGGTCGCCATTGCGCAGCAAGGTCGCCG
>NZ_JBFTOF010000051.1:0-2500 GCF_056397845.1 Rhizobium sp. 05L419 | reverse complement strand
AGCCCCGTACGCGTAGAACACTCATTGTCCTAGAGTAGGGCGGGACACGAGAAATCCTGTCTGAACATGGGGAGACCACTCTCCAAGCCTAAGTACTCGTGCATGACCGATAGCGAACAAGTACCGTGAGGGAAAGGTGAAAAGCACCCCGACAAGGGGAGTGAAATAGAACCTGAAACCGGATGCCTACAAACAGTCGGAGCCCGAGCCTTTTTAGTAAGGTTGGGTGACGGCGTACCTTTTGTATAATGGGTCAACGACTTAGTGTAACAAGCAAGCTTAAGCCGGTAGGTGTAGGCGAAGCGAAAGCGAGTCTGAATAGGGCGATTTAGTTTGTTGCATTAGACCCGAAACCGAGTGATCTAGCCATGAGCAGGTTGAAGGTTGGGTAACACCAACTGGAGGACCGAACCCGCATCTGTTGCAATAGATTGGGATGACTTGTGGCTAGGGGTGAAAGGCCAATCAAACTCGGAAATAGCTGGTTCTCCGCGAAATCTATTTAGGTAGAGCGTCGACCGAATACCCCCGGGGGTAGAGCACTGGATGGGCTATGGGGACTCACCGTCTTACTGATCCTAACCAAACTCCGAATACCGGGGAGTACTAGTCGGCAGACACACGGCGGGTGCTAACGTCCGTCGTGAAAAGGGCAACAACCCTAACCTCCAGCTAAGGTCCCCAAGTCATGGCTAAGTGGGAAAGGATGTGAGGATCCCAAAACAACCAGGATGTTGGCTTAGAAGCAGCCATCATTTAAAGAAAGCGTAACAGCTCACTGGTCTAAATAAGGGTCTTTGCGCCGAAAATGTAACGGGGCTGAAGCCATGCACCGAAGCTGAGGCTTAGACATCCTAACGGATATCTAGKGGTAGCGGAGCGTTCCGTAAGCCTGTGAAGGGATACCTGTGAGGGGTCCTGGAGGTATCGGAAGTGCGAATGTTGACATGAGTAACGATAAAGAGGGTGAGAGACCCTCTCGCCGAAAGACCAAGGGTTCCTGCTTAAAGTTAATCTGAGCAGGGTTAGCCGGCCCCTAAGGCGAGGCAGAAATGCGTAGTCGATGGGAACCACGTTAATATTCGTGGGCCTGGTGGTAGTGACGGATTGCTCAACTTGTTCAGACTTATTGGATTGTCTGGGCAGGGACGCGGTTCCAGGAAATAGCTCCACCGTATAGACCGTACCCGAAACCGACACAGGTGGTCAGGTAGAGTATACCAAGGCGCTTGAGAGAACTATGTTGAAGGAACTCGGCAAATTGCACGCGTAACTTCGGAAGAAGCGTGACCCCATTATAGGCAACTATGGTGGGGTGGCACAGACCAGGGGGTAGCGACTGTTTATCAAAAACACAGGGCTCTGCGAAGTCGCAAGACGACGTATAGGGTCTGACGCCTGCCCGGTGCTGGAAGGTTAAGAGGAGAGGTGCAAGCTTTGAATCGAAGCCCCAGTAAACGGCGGCCGTAACTATAACGGTCCTAAGGTAGCGAAATTCCTTGTCGGGTAAGTTCCGACCTGCACGAATGGCGTAACGACTTCCCCGCTGTCTCCAACATAGACTCAGTGAAATTGAATTCCCCGTGAAGATGCGGGGTTCCTGCGGTCAGACGGAAAGACCCCGTGCACCTTTACTATAGCTTTACACTGGCATTCGTGTCGGCATGTGTAGGATAGGTGGTAGGCTTTGAAGCAGGGACGCCAGTTTCTGTGGAGCCATCCTTGAAATACCACCCTTATCGTCATGGATGTCTAACCGCGGTCCGTTATCCGGATCCGGGACAGTGTATGGTGGGTAGTTTGACTGGGGCGGTCGCCTCCGAAAGAGTAACGGAGGCGCGCGATGGTGGGCTCAGACCGGTCGGAAATCGGTCGTCGAGTGCAATGGCATAAGCCCGCCTGACTGCGAGACTGACAAGTCGAGCAGAGACGAAAGTCGGTCATAGTGATCCGGTGGTCCCGCGTGGAAGGGCCATCGCTCAACGGATAAAAGGTACGCCGGGGATAACAGGCTGATGACCCCCAAGAGTCCATATCGACGGGGTTGTTTGGCACCTCGATGTCGGCTCATCGCATCCTGGGGCTGGAGCAGGTCCCAAGGGTTTGGCTGTTCGCCAATTAAAGCGGTACGTGAGCTGGGTTCAGAACGTCGTGAGACAGTTCGGTCCCTATCTGCCGTGGGTGTAGGAATATTGACAGGATCTGTCCCTAGTACGAGAGGACCGGGATGGACATATCTCTGGTGGACCTGTTGTCCTGCCAAGGGCATAGCAGGGTAGCTACATATGGAATGGATAACCGCTGAAGGCATCTAAGCGGGAAACCAACCTGAAAACGAGTATTCCCTATCAGAGCCGTGGAAGACGACCACGTTGATAGGCCGGGTGTGGAAGTGCAGCAATGCATGAAGCTTACCGGTACTAATAGCTCGATTGGCTTAATTGTTCTCATTGACCATGCTCATCTCAGGGCGAATGCAAAGCATTCGTCCCGACAGGGC
>NZ_JBFTOF010000050.1:0-13756 GCF_056397845.1 Rhizobium sp. 05L419 | reverse complement strand
TGCGCCCCGGATCACCGGCCTTGCCCGGCAACAAGGACGCAATCTTCGCCCACTGCCCATCGCTCAGTTCATACCGCTTCGCCACCATCAAAGGCCTCCGTGATCCAACACGGTGTCCTATGAATCAGCGATTAAGTGATTTGGGAATCTGGAGGGTTCTGTGAGGTCCGCGCGCCGTGCGTGCGGCATTCACTGATCGGACCTCATTGAAGCCGGATTGAGCGAAGGCGCGGGTTGTTTGGCACTATGGGGATTTAGCCGAAGCGGTAGATGGTGTCTGGCAGGGGTGAGCCTTGGCGGAGCACGTGGACAGGTCTGGAAGGGTTTTGAGGGTATTTGCGGTGTCTTTGACGTTCCTATCGGCTGGTTTGCGTCGGCCGAACTCTTGGTGGCGTTGTCGCTCAGGCACGATTGGCCAAAGCATTCGCCTCGCGGCCCCTCGGCATGCCGACGCTGATCGTTGCAATGATGCCGCGCATGATATGATCATGAACTGTCGTTCCATGCTGGCCGGCGTACCGGCTGGATCGGGGCCCACGCGGCAATGATCGTCATGGTTCCGCCGCAACAGGAGCAGCGGTGTCGCAAAGGTGGTGGCTTTGCGTCCGGTTCTTCGACCGGCGGCGGGACGTCGAGCAGGCTTCGACACAGGTCCAGCTTCAGTTGCCGATGGCCATTGGCAAGCAGGCCGTAATGACGAATGCGGTGAAAGCCGTCCGGAACGGTGTGAAGCAGGAAGCGGCGGATGAACTCGTGGGCATCGAGCGTCATCACCTTTTGCCTGCCGCCCGTTCGATAATCCTTCCATCGGAATGTGACGCGATCGCCATCGATGCTGACGAGGCGGGAATTGGAGATGGCAATGCGATGGGTATAGCGCCCGAGATAGGCCAGCACCTGTTCGGGTCCGGCCAATGGCGGCTTGGCGTAGACCACCCAGTCGACACGCCGCGCTTCTTTGACAATGCGATTGAATGCGGCCGGATCGGCCAGGCCGGCGATATCGCCAAAGAACCGAAGCTGGCCCAGGTCGTAGGCCTGCTTCAGCTCTTCAAGAAACAGTCGCCGGAACAGGCGTGACAGAACCCGCACGGGCAGGAAGAAGTTTGCCCGGCAGGCAACCCAGCGGGACTGGTCGGCCGACAATCCGCCGCCCGGCACGATGCAATGGATATGCGGGTGATAATGGAGGTTCTGTCCCCAGGAGTGCAGCACCGCGATGAAGCCGATCTCCGCACCCAGATGTCTGGGATCCGCAGCAAGCTTGCGCAGCGTCTCGGCGACGGCGCGAAACAGGATCGTGTAAACGGCATTCTTGTTCTGGAAGGCGATTGCGGCGATCTGCTGCGGTAGGGTGAAGACGACGTGGAAATAGCCGACCGGCAGAAGGTCGGCCTGCCGCGCGGCAAGCCAGTCACGGCTCGCCTGTCCCTGGCACTTCGGGCAATGCCGGTTGCGGCAGGAATTATAGGCGATGCGGAACGCCGCGCAGTCCTGACATTGCTGGACATGCCCGCCCAGGCGAGCGGTCCGGCACATCTCGACCGCACTCATGACCCGGCGTTCGACACGCCCGAGATGAGCGTCGTGTGTTTGACGATATCTTTCCCCGTGGCGGCGAAAAATGTCCGCCACCTCCAGTCCCGCCGCCATGGCGAAGCTATGCTCAGCCTGGCGGCACCACCTCTAACGTCAGCCGGTCGAGCGGGCTGGTCGTGCTGCGGATCAGGGTATTGGAAACCTTCGTGTAGCGTGCCGTGGTGGACAGATTGTTGTGGCCGAGCAAAACCTGGATGATGCGGATGTCGGTTCCGCTTTCCAGAAGATGGGTGGCAAAGCTGTGACGCAGCGTATGGACCGTCACCCTTTTGTCGATGCCGGCAGCAGTGCACGCCGAACGGCAGGCAGAATACAGAACCTGGACGTCGATGGGCTTGGTCTCGTCCCGGCCCGGGAACAGCCAGACCTCGGGTCTCGCCAGCCGCCAATAGACCCGCAGGATCGCGAGCAACTGCGCTGACAGCATGACGTTGCGATCCTTTCCGCCCTTGCCATGCTCGACGCGGATGATGCCGCGTTCGCCATCAACGTCGCGGACCTTGAGATGGACAGCTTCCGAGGCGCGCAGCCCCGCTGCATAAGCTGTCGTCAGTGCGGTGCGGGTCCTCAGGCTCGGAACCGCTTCCAGAAACCGCACGATCTCGTCGCCGTTTAGGATCGTCGGCAGCTTGGCGGGTGTCCGGGCATAGGCAATGCGCTCCGGTATCTCGCCATGACCGAGCGTGACGCCAAAGAAGAACCGCAGGGCACAAACTGTCTGGTTCAAGGCCGGCCATGATAGGCCCGATGAGACCAAATGCACCTGAAACGCGCGCACGTCTTCCAGTCCAAGACGGTCTGGCGAACGCCCGAAATAGCGCGAGAACTTCGTCACCGCATGCAAATACGATCGTTGCGTCGCTGGCGAAAGATTGCGGATCGTCATGTCATCGATCATGCGCCGGCGCAGCGGGCTCATCTCTGTCATCGTCATCTCCTGTTCAAAGGTTGGCTAAAACAGCCCAATCCTTCAAATCAGAAGCGCATCATGCAAATCCCGCACTCCAAGTGCCGCGCCAGCGGCTTCGTTCAATCCTGAATGTCGATCCGACCTAAGCAGATCGTCCTGACCGTAGACGGACTCGTCGCAGAGTTTTCGCGTCGAATGAGCGAATTGCAGCTCTGATCCTCTCGGTGATCCTCAGCTGGTCGCGGCCCGTGTCTCAATCGCGCCTTGCGGGCATGGATCTAGGGGCGGATTTGCTTTCTGACGCATTGCGCCGGATCGCACTGGCATCGCAAAGTATCGGCATTGGGGCGGTGCTGGTTCATGCCAAAGACGAAGCAGCCAAGGCTTTTTACATGCGCTGTGCGGAGTTCATCGAGCATCCCCAGGAAAGCCGGACATTGTTCCTGCCCATCGAAACCGTCGTCGCGGCCTTCAATGACTAAAAATAGCGTAAAAAATGAACAAACTATAATTACAACTACACCCTCGGGATCCCGATAACCTTCTATTGAAGTCATGCCTTCCCCCCTGCGGCACCCTGCCATCTTTTGCAAATTTATGTGCCGTAGCGCCAAGATTTCCTCCAACTCCAGTCATCGATACCGACGATCCGAGCCGACGGTTGATCGTCGACCCGTGAAGCATTTCGCTTCAAGTGCCGAAGGATGGTGTCGCCACTGATCGATATCCCCAGTCGCTGCATCAAGCGCTCTCCGGGCTGTCCGCCCGTACTATGGCCAAGTAGACCGACTATTTCGGCGACCCTCGTTGTCCTGCGTGCGTCAGGGGAGGCAATAGCAGGGACCGGTCCGTGAATGTTTGCCGTCTGCATTGCCGATATGTGCAACGCCAGCGGCTCAACTGAAGCTTTACCGTCACTTCATTGCCTTGGACCGGCAGGTCCTGAAGACTGCGGTATGACCAGCCATGCCGACTTCTGCCCTGGTGTTGGCAATCTGGGCATATGCCCGAGGATGGCCCGCAAGCAGACACAACCCAATCACCGTCGTCGTTGGATACGACGCTCTGCACTTTAGCCCGGACCGGGCGACCATTTCGATTTCGTTCGCATGGCGGCCGATAGCAGCGTCACTGCTAACGGTCTGTTAACCACACAAATTGGGGATGACCCTCTTTAAATGCCGAACCTCGCTGAAACGGCCGCATTATTACATTTAAGTGCCACGCGACAGGTGCCACTCTGGATGTCGCTGATGTGGATGTACAATCGTAGACCAACGAAGGACGGTGCTGCGGTAGCTCGTGGATAGTTCCTGATCGGCGCCCCATGACCTTCCTAACGCTGAGCGAGCCCCTCTGGCACGGGTCGACTTAGGCATAGGTTTGCGACCGCCACGGTTGATCTTCTATCCGAGGAGGCGAAGGCCCTCCTCAGGTCGTTTGGAGTTCTCGACGAGATGTGGTTTCAACGCAGATAGGTATCTGCCGACGTGTTCGCGGTCCATCGGCTTGCTGAACAGATAACCCTGGAGTGTGGTACACCCCATTTCCAGCAAGCACACCGCCTGCCGATGGGTTTCTACACCTTCTGCGGTGACCTTCATTTTAAGCTTCCGTGCCAGATTGAGCACCAGTTCAACGATTGCAAGGCTCGATTCATCCTCGAGCATGGTGTCGATAAAGCTTTTGTCGATCTTGATGATATCGACAGGCAGGCTCCGCAAATGCGTAAGTGACGCATAACCCGTCCCAAAGTCATCGAGCGCAACAGCCAGACCTTTTTTCCGCAAACGCTGCAGCGTTGTTGCAACGGTGTCTTCCATACCCTGCAGGAAAACTGTTTCCGTCACTTCAAGCACAAGCTTGTCCAGCGGGATGCCCCTTGACGTAAACGCAGCAACAATGCGGCCTTCCAGATCCCCTCTCATGAAATCAGAGGCGCAGACATTCAGTCCGACCCGCCCGAATTCCAGCCCGCGGTCCATCCAGTTACGGATATCGGTCGCGACATGCTCAAGCATGCGCGTCGTGATGTGGTGGGACACGCTCGAGTCCGTGAACGCCTCATGAAATTGCGCAGCCGATACGATTGAGCCATCCGAGCGCTGCATTCTCACGAGCGCCTCAAACGCCCATACCTGACCGTCCGCGCAACGAACGAGTGGCTGATAGTGCGGCATCATCCGATGCTCAGTGAGCGCGAGCTCCACCTCCCGGATGATCTGAATGCGATGGGCGATCGTCGAACGCAGGCTGGGCTGATATTGGACGTAGCTGCCGCGCCGTGTTTCCTTGGCGTGGTAGAGGGCAAAGTCCGCGTTTTGCGAAAGCGTCGCTGCATCCATTTCACCTTCTGAAATCGCACCGCCCAAGGTTATCATCGGACTTATCGTTGACCCACCGACCTCCAGGGGGCGGCCGATATAGTCGATCAGATGTCGCGCCAGTAAACGCATGCCCCGCGCGTTTTCGGGTGCTTCCAGAATGACGCAGAACTCATCGCCGCCGAGGCGAAACACCTTTCCACGCTTTCCTAGGCGCTCGTCCAAACGTGATGCCACACCCTTCAACAGCAGGTCACCTGTTGCATGGCCAAGGATATCGTTGACTTGCTTCAAACGATCGACGTCGATCAGCAGCAAACCGATGGAGGGAGCGTCCGCCGCCGCGAGTCTCTCCATATGCGCATTGTAGGCTGCCCGGTTTGCAAGTCCGGTAAGGGCATCGGCGTTTGCTGCCTGGAGCAGACGTTGCTCATAGCGCACTTTTTCGGAAACATCCTGAACGATGCCGAACAGGCGTCGTGGCTCACCTTGCAGGTGTTCGATATCACTGACGACCCGAATCCATCGTTCCTCGCCTTCTGGCGTAATGATGCGATATTCTTTGTCAACGCCGGTCTCCGCGCCGTTCAGGACGTCGCGGATCCTGCGCCTGACGCTGTCACGTTCTTCGGGAGCATAGCAGCCGATCACCGCCTCCGTGGTCATGCGTTTGCCGATTGGCAATCCGACGGTGCGGTATATCTGATCCGACCAGACGATCGCACCGGTGCCAAGGTCCATCTCAAAACCACCGACCTTGGCCGAGCGCTCGGTCTGTTCGAACCGGGCCTGCTTCAGCTCCAGTTCACGTTGCTGCTCTTTCAGCAGGCTTTGCTGACGGTGCTCCCGGATGAGGCCTACGACGACGCTTGCCAAACTGTGGAGCTGTTCGAAATCCCGATCGCCGAAGCGGCGGGTCTTCGTGTCGAGGACACAAAAACTGCCGTAAACCGTCTCCCCTTCCGAAAGCGGAACGCCGGCATAGAACTGGACGGAACAGTCTGTGACGAACGTGTTTCCGTAAAAGCGGGAATCTTTGCTGGCATCTTCAACGACGAGCGGTGACCCTGTTTCCACGACGTGGCCGCAAAAGGAATGCTCGCGTGGCGCCTCTTTCAAAATGAAGCCTTGTCGGGCCTTGAACCATTGCCGGTGCTCATCGACAAACGAAACCAACGCCATCGGCATGTCGAACATGCTGCAGGCCAGACGTACGATAGCGTCGAATTCGCTTGTCGGCGGCGTATCGAGAATGCTTGCCTCGTAGAGAAGGTTCAGCCTCTCGTCTTCTGTCAATGACATGCGACCTTACTCCTCGCAGTGCCGAGTGAGTGAGACCCTTCATGGATCATAGAAGCGGACGAACTTGCCGCCGGTGGGGTGTAAAATTGCTTTGTCTCGTGGCCGAATATCGCACCGTATCGTTCGCAAGCGCTTTGCGATGAGCTTTTCATGCCGATCCAATTTTCGGCGATGATCAGAATTCTTCCCAATCAGACTTCAGCGCGACCGCTGCCGAGCCTCGTTGGACGGATGCGGCGGGCGAGCTACGAATGACCTTCAAAGCCGTCGGTGGGGCAGCGTGGCGATCAGCCTGCGTGGACAAAGGCCTCGATCTCGGTGCATCGTCGAAACGGAACTGTTCGAGAAGCTCGAAGAGCGCGGCGGCCTCTCGTGCGAGGCCATGGCTTGCAGCGGTCTGCTCCTCGACCATCGCCGCGTTCTGCTGTGTTCCCTGATCGACGGTGTTGATGGCCTGATTGATCCCGCCAAGCGCAGTCGATTGCTCGCGCGCCGCCTCCACGATCGCAGCCACGTTGGTGTTGATTTCGTGAACCTGACTGGCGATTTCCCGAAGCGCGGATCCGGCATTCGTGACAAGGCCGACGCCGTTTGCCACATGAGAACCGGACGCCATGATCAAACTCTTGATCTCTTTGGCAGCTTTCGCGGACCGCTGAGCCAGTTCGCGGACCTCCTGAGCAACGACCGCAAAACCCTTGCCGGCCTCCCCTGCCCGTGCCGCCTCTACACCGGCATTGAGCGCCAAAAGGTTCGTCTGGAAGGCAATCTCGTCAATGACACCGATGATATTGGAAATTTCGCGCGACGAGGTTTCGATCTGGTCCATGGCACCTATCGCGTCACGCACGACCTGGCCGGAATGCTCCGCATGGTCTCTGGCGCGCGCCACGAGCCGACCGGCCTCCTCGGCGCGCCGGCTCGAATCCTTGACCGTCGTCGTGATTTCCTCGAGCGCGGCCGCCGTCTCTTCGACGGATGCGGCTTGCTGTTCGGTGCGCTTTGCCAGATCGTCGGCGGCGGTGCGGATTTCGTTGGAGCCGGCCGAAATCGCCTTGGCATTTTCAGCCACCGTCGCCATCGCATCCTTCAGCTTCTCCGAGGCGCTGTTGAAGTCGGTCCGCAGCCGTTCCAGCGATGGAATGAAAGGCCTTTCGATCGTTTGCGACAGGTCGCCGTCCGCAAAATTGGTCAGGCAACGGGCGAGTTGCTCGACATTCTCGACGCGCCCCGTGACATCGGTCGCGAACTTCGCGACCTTAAACACCTTGCCGTTCAGGTCGAAGATCGGATTGTAGGAAGCCTGGATGAAAACCTTCCGTCCACCCTTGCCGACACGCATGAATTCGTCGGCAACCAGCTGACCATTCGAGAGCTTCCGCCAGAACTCCTTGTAAGCGTCCGACCTTGTGTAGTCTGTTTCACAGAACATCGAATGATGTTTGCCCTGGATCTCAGCGAGCGAATACCCGAGGGCGCTGAGGAAATTGTCGTTCGCGGTCACCACTTCGCCCGCTGGCGTAAATTCGATGATCGCCTGCGCGCGGGACAATGCGTCGATCTTGCCCGCATCCTCGGCAGACTTCAGCTTCTGCGTAGTGATATCGGTCGCAATCTTGATGACCTTGACCGGCTTCCCGCGTCGGAACACGGGATTGTAGGATGCTTCGATCCAGACCTCGCGGCCGCCTTTTCCAATCCGCTTGTATTGCTGTTGATCGAATTTCCCTGCTGACAGCTTCGCCCAGAAAGCCGTGTATTCTGCCGAGGATGCATAGGCTGGTTCGACAAACATGCTGTGATGTTTTCCGACTATCTCCCTCAGCTCGTAGCCAAGCGCCTTGCAGAAGTTCTCATTCGCGGTGAGGATCTTGCCCGACAAGTCAAACTCGATCATGGCTTGCGAATTCGACAGAGCGGCAAGAACCGCGACAGCATTTCCACCACGATCAAGAATACTCATCCGAAATCCCCCATAGATTACACCGCTGCCAATCCAGCATACCCCTAACGCAGATTTAATTATACGGGTGACGTCGCGCACGTCGGGCCGGACTTGTTCGAGGCAGAACATTCCGTCAGAACTGCTCTTCACCGATCCGTTGATGATGGTCCTGCCGCTAGCCACATTTGGACCGAAACCAGAAGCCTCAAAGGTTCTGTGGATGGCGCTGTCGGGGCGTCCTGTCCCGCGCAGAAGGGTTGGCACAAGCCAGGAAGGCAACGCGACGGCTGATCCGCGAAACCAACGATGTCGCCTTCACGCTAGTCCTATCGATGTTCCGTCGCCGTCTCCGCATCGCGATCGGCGATAGTCACGGTGTCGTTTTGCATTTAATCATGAGATTCTGCCCCCAACAATTTCAACAAGATAGCGTGGTACTTAATTTGAGACTTGCACTTAATTTGAGATTTTTCCTTGGATTTTGGCACTTAATGTGAGATTCCATCGTCGACGAAATCGACGGTGTTTCTTCAATGACTTCCCGACGAGCGTGACGGCGCACGGCCGAGAATAGAGATCGCTTTAGCAGCGTTTTCAACGACATCGAGGCCCGCGCGAGCCAATCGTGGACGTCTTGGCGGTGCACTTAATTTGAGATTCTCTCCGCCGCAAATCTCAGATTATCTGCCAAATGAAATCCAAACAGCCGCAATCTTGCGTTTAAGTGCCAAACGACAACTGCCCCGAAATTTCATAGGCGTTGCGGACCTTCAGAGGAGGCGCCGCGAGTCGATCGTCTCGTCTCAGAAGTTCGCCGAAATTAAAGGTCGTGTTCATCTTCAGGCCGCGGAGTGACAAAGGCGTTGACCAAAACTTAGAGGCTTCTGCGTCGCTACACATCTATATCGCTATATCCGCAGTGATCGACATTCTTCGCCGGAAAGAATTGCCGCTGCTCGACCCACAGAACTGGGATGATCGCAACGACCGCTATTTCATGAGCCTTTACAAAGAAAAGATGGGTCTCGGTGGCCTCTACGGTCTGTGCGCGACGCGATGCTCCGAAACCTATCACCATCGGAGGGTCTTCACGGGCACTGCAGACGCGCTTGCATATCGATTGAGCGCATTAAATTCGATGCTGAGTTGAAAGACCTTTAGGGCGTGCGTTTTTGACGCAGTGGAATATTTGAAGCTCGGTGAGGTGGAGCGCCTGACCAAGCATGATGTCAGCCGGCTTGCCTTTGTGAAACGCGTCGGGTTTGCTGCGGAGGAAGAGTATCGGGTTGTTGCGGAAACTTTGGAGGATCAAAAACCCGCGGTCCCGATTGATTTTCCTCTTAGCATGATCGAATGCATCTACCTTAATCCTTCGCTGCCGAGAACCATCGCCATTAGCCTGCGGGAGACATTACGATCACTACCTGGCTGCGGCAATGTTCGTGTCAGCCAATCGCTTCTCATCGAAAGTGGCCGTTGGAAACGGCAGGCGATGAAATCGTTGGGAAGAAAACCTCCTACGACGATTGTTTTGAAACATCGCCCTCTGAACGCCGCCAAGCGTTTCGCTGTGAGAGAGACTTAGGAATTACTCTCCCGACTGAGAAAGGGATTCGAAGAATTTGAACAGGTCTCGCTTTGCGAGCGATGACGCGGGCGCCGGTCCCTGCGAATGAACCCCGACTGAATGATAGCTTCAGCTTCTGTTTCAAAGGGAGCGCCTAAAAGAAAGACGTTCAACCGCGGTCATATCCGCCTCAGGAGACACAGTCATGATCCGTCCGTCTTTCGTTGCAATCGCACTCGCCGCACTCGTAGGCGTCACCGCCGCAGCCCCCGCCATGGCCAACGATGTGCGTATCGAACAATATGGCTGGTCGAACTCTGCAGGTGGTGCGCAGGAAGGGTACGGAAACCGGATCAGAACCTACCAGAACGGTGGCTACAATCGGATTGTCGGCCATCAATATGGTCGTCACAACCTTTCGGCTGTCGGTCAGGAGGGCAATAACAACTATGGCGCCACCTATCAGAACGGCAACCGCAACGTTGCCGGCATTGGCCAGTTTGGCTCCAACCACACGACGATCCTTACCCAGGACGGCAATGGCAACATCGCGGCTGGTGTCCAGGTGGGGCATGGCTGCAGCGCCAATGTCAGCCAGGGCGGCAATGACAACGTTGCAGCCTTCGTGCAGGCCTGCCCATAAGCGGCCGCGTGCGGACGACGTGAAGCTGGTCAGGATCGCAACAGCAGATCATCAGGGAGACAACCCATGCCAAGTAGCATCAAACATCCGCGCCGCCTGATGGCGATTCTCGCGCTGGCCCTGCTTCCCGTCGGCGCGGTTGCGACAATGACCATTGCCAAACAATCGGACGGGGCGCAGCTTTGCGAAATCAAAGCGACGTCCGAGGCAGGTATGGTGAGACTGGATGCGTTCGCCCATACCGACAGGCATGTCGGCGGGACTTACTCCTTTCATGTCGAGAAATCAGGAGACGGTGGACGCTCCGCGATCAATCAGAGTGGCGACTTTGATGCCAGAGCGGGACATCCGGAACTTCTCAGCTCCGTCACGCTCGACTCCAGAGGAGCCGAATACAGGGTGACGCTGGACGTCATGATCGGGGATAAGAGTTTCAGCTGCACGAAGCAGACTGGTGACAACTGATCAGCTACCACGCTCTGGAAATCACGTTAAGAGGGCGCCGGTTTCTGGCGCCCTCTTTTTCTTCTGACCGGGCCGAACCGACTGAACGGCAACTGAACGGGCAATTCCGACCGGGTTCAGTTGCAGGATGCGAAAGTTGATCATCGGCATAGGTAGCCGGGAAATGGAGATCAGGATGACCCGCAACGTGTTTAAGATCCTTGCCGTCACTCTTCTTGCCGGGAGTCTGGGGCAAGTAGCATTGTCTGTGCCAGCCTATGCTGGAGGCCGGATCTCGTTCAACCTCGCGCCGGACAATGCCAGGGATGCGGATCTCTTCTCAACCGGACTGCGCGTCTACTCACTCTACCGCGGCCTGAAAGACGCCGACATCCGGCAGTTGGGCCGGGGTAACGCGGCTGGCATTGCTCAGGCTGGCCGTGGCAACATCGGCTTCATTCAGCAACGGGGCAATAGTCATTCCGCAACCTTGCGGCAGAATGGCAACAACAATGCTTATGGCATTTTCCAGTATGGGCGAAATACTGAAACCGACGTGGTGCAGGAAGGGGATAATGGGAGTGGCGCTACTTTCAGCTATGGCTGGTAAGGCAGTTCACAACCGTCCTGAAGGCAATGTAACCCTGTTCCATCACCTGCTGGAGAAGGTATTTGCCCGCAACCCATGCAGAGCCCTCCCCGCAGGATGGAAAGGGGCCTGCGAGGGATTTCAGCGCGCGCAATTGCTGTTTTATGTCGGCTTCCATCACAGCTGGCCCACGATCAACCGCAACGAGCCTTCGAAGTGAGGCTGTGTCCGAAGATGGCAGTGGCGGGTATCCCAAGTGCCGTCTTCAAGATCATGGCCGAGGGTCGAGGCAAAACGTTCACCGATCGACGGATCAACGAAACTCCAGGCGGAATTGGCAAGCCGCGCGCCGGGATCGAGTAGCCGTTCCGGGCGACCATAATACCCCTCGCTGAATCCGTCGGTGCAATTCAACGGGATCGGAACCGCAACAACCTGGGTGCCGCTTCCACCAAGGCCCTCGCCAATGGCCTGTATCGACGGATAGCGGCGGGCTTCGGTTGTAATCACCTCGGGTGCGTAGGCATGAAGCCAGGAGCGTTCGAGTTCTTGCGGATCACAAGTCAGCACCAGTACAGGGCCGCGCGTCACCCGACGCACTTCGGCGAGTCCAGCCCGAAGATCCGGCCACTGATGCACTGTGAATGTCGCCATGCTCGCGTCGAAGCTCTGCCCCAGCGGTTGGCTGCGCTAGTCGAGAGGTCGAAACCAGCAAGACTGATGGCCCGTCATCAAGACCGCGCTTGCGCGCCCCTTGACGAGGGCCTGGCGGCTCTGGCGACACGATAGGCCCGCTCGGCCCAGCGCACGAGTTCGTCGTGGTCATCGACGATCTCGTCCGGCAGCGCGTAGTAGCTGGCCACAGTCACGGTTCCGGATCGACCGCCATAGGCAAAAGCTGTCGCGTTCAGCGCTTCGAACGCGGGGCGGGTATCGTCGTCGACCCGTAGATGCAAGATACCCTGCATCACAAACGCGAACTGCACGCCCTCGCATTTGAGGCCGGCGCCGCCGAAGAAGCGACTGACCTCGATCGAGCCGATACCGGCCATCTGCTCGGCCAGCTCGATCGCCCGGTCCCGCGCCGATGTCGGGCTCACCGCAATTCGTCTCCGCCGGGCGCATGGAAGAAGCCGCTGATTGCCTGGAACCTGCCGTCCTCCGTCAGCAGGCTGAAGCTGGTACCGGTTTGCAGCGCGGCGCCGTCCGGCCCATGCAGCGTCCAGTGCGAGATGGTGCGGCCGTGATGATGCAGCACGGCGCGGATGTGAAACGCGCCGCCCGGTGCGCTCTGCTGGAACCCACCCATATAGGCCGAGAGTGCCGCCTGACCTTCAATCAGGCCGTTCGGGTCGCAATAGGTCACGTCATCGGCAAGACAGGCGGCCAGTTCGCCGCCTCCGCGCTTCGGTGTCGAGCGACCAGATCGCCGCGTAGCGTCTCCAGAGAACATCAGGCGTCATGTCGCTTACCTTCCAAACTGTCGAATTCATCATTGATCATGGCGATCAGCGCAGCCTTGTCCCAGCCGGCCCGGACCAGCACGAGAACGCCCTGATAGAGCGCCAACAATTTCGCGCACGCGGTTCCCGGCGCCACATCGCTTCGCAGACGCCCCGTTCGATGCGCCGTGGCCAGCCGATCTGCAAAGGTTCCCGAGAGCATACGAAGGCCTTCGGCGACGCCGGGATGCGCCATCCCGCTGCCGCCGAACTCGCATGCCGCATTGGTGATCAGGCAGCCAAATGCTTCGCCATTGGCCTCCTGCAGCAGTGTCAGGAATAGCTTTCTGACCCCGCCGAGCCCCGCTGACTCAGGGGCGTATTCCGCGATGCGGCCCAGTAGAACCACTCGGTTGTAGTGGGTGAAAGCTGCATCGAACAACCCGGCCTTGTCGCCATAGCCGTGATAGATGCTGCCGCCCTTCAGCCCGGTCGCCTGTTCCAGCTCCTTGATCGAAACGGCGCCATAGCCTCGGCGCCGGAACGCTCGCATCGCACCGGTCAGCACCGCATCTTCGTCGTATTCCCGGGATCGTCCCATGCTTGCAACCACCATTCTTGATCGGCCATTCTAAAATGAACAATCAAGAATAGTATGTCAAGTCGGTTTGGCTTCGAAGGGGCGAGCGATCATCTGTTCAAAGCCACGATGCGCTGGTTAATCGAGTGGTGAGGACATATCGCGGCCCCTCCAGAGAAAGGTTCTCGAAATGTTTGCATCACCCGCTCCCGTTTTCGCAGCGGCAGATGCGAGTTTTCCGCTCGATTGTTCAACCCCTTGTGAGAACGGTGCTCAAGGGTTGGCATGATCTGGCGTTTTGCGGCGGCGTAAGATGGCAGCTTGTCGGTAATCAACCGCTTTGGCGCAACGCCCTGCTTTTTCAGGCGCGTGCCCCTGGGGGAGTCCCCCCAGACCCCCCGAGGATATTTG
>NZ_JBFTOF010000049.1:0-27523 GCF_056397845.1 Rhizobium sp. 05L419 | reverse complement strand
CTCAAACAGGATGCATAATCGCTCGCGCGGTTACGCAAGCGCGACAAATCCAAACGGATCGTCGCTCGACGCGGGGTGGAGCAGCCCGGTAGCTCGTCAGGCTCATAACCTGAAGGCCGCAGGTTCAAATCCTGCCCCCGCAACCAACGCTTTTCCACGCTAGAACCACAAAAACTACGATCCCCTCCGATGTCATTTGCTGGGTTGCCTCATGGGAAAAATTGCTTGGTGCAACGGGGTGAGGTATAATCAAGCTCCCCCAAAAGTTGCGACTGCAAAATCTATGAAACTTCTAAGCTTCGGAGTCAGGCGACGATCTGGGGCGTAAAGAATGTGCAAGGGACGGGTCGGTACAGAATAGTCTGATAGCAGCGGTGCAAGCCTTCCATCTGCGAGACAGTCTTTCACGAGTTCCAATGGTTGCAAGATGATGCCCAATCCTTCGAGGGCTGCGCAAAGCAGTGGCTCGCCATGATCGACCATAAGTCGGCTGGTTATAGGAACTACCTCCCTCCCATCAGGCCCATCGAAAGTCCAGTGTGTCCGCAGCTCCGTATGTGAGAAGCCGAGGCACTCGTGCCTTTGCAGGTCCCATGGCGACGTCAACGGATCGTGTGCTTCCAGGTATGCGGGCGCGGCGCACAATACCAGGCGATAGGGGCCAAGTTGTCGCGCGATCAGGCCGCTGTCCGACAGCTCTCCGACACGGAATACAGCATCGTAGCCCTCTTCAATGAGGTCGACGGCACGATTGGCCAGCGTGAGGTCCACCGACACTTCCGGATACATCTTCATGTATTCGGGTAGGCGAGGAGCAAGGGTTCGCATACCGAAGCTGACAGGGGCATTGATCCGCAGGCGCCCGCTTGGCACAGCACGGGTTTCGGCTGCCATGCTCTCCGCCGTCTCAACCTCCGACAGGATGATCTTGGCTCTTTCGTAGAAGATACGACCAAAGTCCGTCAGGCTTTGGCGGCGGGTGGAGCGATGAAGCAGTTGGACACCCAGGTGCTGTTCGAGTTTCTGCACATGTTTTCCAACCAGTTGGGAGGACATTTGCATGGCTTCTCCAGCCGCACTGAACGAACCGCTTTCAACAGCTCTGACAAATACTTCCATGCCCGTCAGTCGATCCATTTGAAACACCCTGTTTCAGGTAAAGCGATGTTCGCGAGATTTATCCCGTTTCATTTCATCGTCAATATGCGGGCAACAGCAAAAGAGGATAAGAGAATGAAAGTCGCAGTTATCGGAACGGGAAACATGGGCTCGGGATTTGCTCGGGCGTTCGCATCGGTAGGCATTGACCTTGTCATCGGCCATCGCGACCCGGCCAAGGCCGCAGCGCTGGCTGCCGAACTCGGCACCACTGTTGAAGGTGGCGGAATTGGCGCCGCTGTAAAGCTCGGCGATGTCGTTCTGCTTGCCCTGCCGTATCAGGCCGTCGCTTCCGCTCTCGCCGAAGCTGGCGACCTGACCGGGAAGATCCTGATCGATATCAGCAACCCGATCACCGCGGACTACAAGGAGCTTCTGCTGGGGCATACGACCTCCGCAGCCGAAGAAATCCAGAAGGTTGCTGCCGGAGCGCACGTCGTCAAGGCGTTCAACACTATCTTTGCCGGCCTGACCTCACCCGAGGCCCGCGCATCTAAAAAGCTGCAAACCTTCGTTGCCGGCGATGACGCTGATGCGACTGCGAAAGTACGCGACCTTGCCGAGAGGCTCTCGTTTGAGGCCATCAATGCAGGCCCGCTCAGCAACAGCCGTTTTCTCGAGCCGATCGGAGAGATGAACATTCACTTCGGCTTTTTCCTTGGTATGGGGCCGGTTGTCGCCCCTGCCTGGGTCCGCGTTTGACGAAAAAGCCAACGATGGGCGGCGATCTTCGCCGTCCATCGACGAATGGAGAAACGTATATGAATAAGCTCATAATCAGAGCAATTTGCGCAGCCCTGCTGACGTCATTCTCGAGTCAGGTGTTGGCTACCTCTGCAATCGAGGTGCTTGGCCGCGACTTTACATTTCCGAACCATGTCGAAGGCGTTCCCGGCAAGCTTTCCGATTTCAAAGGATTGCAGCTCAACAGCTTTGAGACGAACGACGGAGCGAGGCTTTCCTACTGGGAAGCTGGCGAGGGCCGGCCGATCATCTTCGTTCCGGGGTGGGGAGCCAATGGTGCTGAATACATCAACGTCATGTTCCTGCTAAGCAAGAAGTACCGCGTTCTCGTGCTGGATCCACGCAATCAGGGTCTGTCCGAGAACGTTGACTATGGCACTCGGATCGCCCGCTACGGCATGGACCTGAAAGAGTTCGTCGATCATCTCGGCCTTGAGCAGGCAGATTTCTGCGGCTGGTCGATGGGTGCATCGGTGATCTGGAGCTACATCGATCTTTTCGGCACCAAAGCCATCCGCAAGGCCGCCTTTATCGATGAGCCGATTTCGATTTACACGCATGCGGACTGGACGGAAGAGGAGCGGCTGAACGCCGGTGGCATGACGACCTCGCCTGAGCGGATGATCGCGGCCTTCGCCGGTGCCCCGACCAACAGTCAGGTCGTCGATATGAACGTCGTCCACCATGCCATGGATGAAGGTTCTCCTTATTTCAAGAACTCCGAAGCGTTTGCGCGCGAATTCGTCAAGAGCGATTCGAAATACATGAGCCTCGTTCTGTTTGACCATGCGACCAACGACTGGCGCGACGTCGTGAGCCGCAAGATCGATGTGCCGACTGCGATCTTCACGGGCGAGAACAGCAACAATGTTCCGAGTCAGAAGTGGATGCAGTCGCAGATCAAGGGGGCAGAGCTCTTTGTCTATTCCGCAAAGGATGAGGGAGACCATTTCCTTGCTTTCAAGAACCCTGTGAAGTTCACGAACGATCTCAGTTCGTTTCTGGAACGCTAAGAGCGGCGCTACGCGACGCGAGACGGGACCGGCCATCCCCCGGACCATCATCACGGCGGCAGTCGGCCGCCGAAAACCCAAAGGTGAAATAACATGCCTGTCGTACGCGTGAGCTGGTTCAGCGGCAAGGATACGAAAGCCAAAGCTGCAGTGGCAGCCGAAATCACCGAGAGCATCGTCAAAAACACTGGCACCGATGCCAGCTATATCTACGTCCTGTTCGAGGACATTGAGCCATCCGACTGGGCCGGTGCCGGCAAACTTTTCGGAGAAGCAACCGAGAAATCGTAGCGGCCATAAGCTGGAGGCGCGGCGCGGCAGGCGCTTGCGTTGCGCATAAGCCAACCGGGGCACGGACAACAAACGACTGTGCCCCGTCAAACTGGAGGAACCAATGAATTTGATACGCAGCATACCCTTGACTGTCGGCATGCTTTTCGGGGCAGAAGGTCATTCATTCGGTACTTCAGCGACCACTCCGACCGGCGCCTTTCGCCTGTCTGGTGTTTCACTCGAACACAGTATGTACAAAGGCGAGCCGGCCTTCGGGATAACGATGCCACGTGAGGCAATACAGAATCCTCAAAAGGAACAACTCGCCGACCGGGACTTCATGGCCTGGCTGCCTTTGGATTTTGGTGACGGAGTTATTGAAGTCGAAGTGGCGAGCGAACTCGTGACTGATGCCCCAGCCTACGCCAGAGGTTTCATCGGTCTCACCTTCCGTATCGACAATGAGGGACGATTCGAAAGCATCTACCTGCGACCTACAAATAGTGTCGCCGACGATCAGGTCCGCCGCAATCACAGCGTTCAGTACGTCGCCTATCCTGACTACAAGTTCGACAGGCTCAGACGCGAATCTCCGGAGCAGTACGAAAGCTATGCGGAGATGGACCTGGGACGGTGGATACCCATGAAGATCGTGGTGTCCGGCCAAAAGGCGGAACTTTATCTCGACAGCAAGACGCAACCCGCGCTCATCGTGAACGACCTCAAACTCGGACCTGACCAGCGCGGTGGCGTTGGCGTGTGGCTGGAATCCGGCACTGTCGCATATTTTCGGAACCTGAAGGTGACAGCCGCTCCATGACGATGAGGCTCAAAACCGGAAGGCTGTAATGCCCCTGCAATGCGGGAAGCCCAGCTTCACCGGACCCTCAATAACCAGGTCCAGTGTAATGAGCCTCCTTAGATCCGCCCTCAGGTTTCTTGCCCGCTATCTCCAGCCCATCATCGTTCTCGCTGTGCTCCTATCCGGTCCTTTGATTATCCTTCTGATGAAATAAGAAGAATTCGGACAATCCATTGAAACGGTTATGACGACGTCCGCTGATGATAATCGGGAAGGCGAAAGTCTACAGGAGTTGCAAGACGTTGTCGGTCATACTGATCACCAGGTTTCCGACTGCAAGCAGAGCCAACGCCTTCAGATAATCGCCGGCCATGAACAGGTAAATGGTTGCTGGGAACCGCATGAGTGCCGCGCCGATCTCCGGCCGAAGCGATAGTAGCGCCATCAGAACGCCCCAGAGCAAGGCGGCCTCAATGCCGAGCAGCCAGAAGGACAAACTTCCGATCGCGGGCCTGTATCGACGCAATGATCACATTGCCTTTGACGCTGGCTTCACAACGAAGGCGAACTTCTGAGATATGATCGGTGTAGCTCTGATTGAGCTGACTTGCCTTGCTGATTGTCGCGGCCAGTTTTACCCTGCCTGCATTTTTGAGTGTACCGCTTCTCCGCTTTGTGCCTCGGGCGCTTTTGGCATAAAGCGAGCCAGACGCCGTGTGATGCTGTCGATATAGGACAGGATCATGGGCACGACGATCAAGGTCAGAATGGTGGAGCTGATAAGGCCGCCGATCACCGCATGCGCCATCGGAGCGCGTTGAGCGCCACCGCCGTCGACCGCCATACCGAGCGGGATCATGCCGAAGATCATCGCTAGCGTGGTCATGACGATCGGCCGGAAGCGGATGGCACCGGCGCTGATCAGGGCGTCGTTGAGCGAAAGACCACGCTGGCGCTCTTTGTTGGCAAAGTCGACCAACAGGATGCCGTTCTTGGTGACCAGGCCCATCAGCATGATAAAACCGATCAGTGAGAACATGTTGATTGTGCTGCCGGCAACCATGAGGCCGAACAGAACTCCGATCAGCGACAGGGGCAGTGTCGCCATGATGGCTAGAGGCTGCGAAAAACTGCCGAATTGCGAGGCGAGCACGATGTAGATGAAGATCACCGCCATGGCGAGCGCCGTGACCATATGGCCCATAGTCTCCTGCATGTTCTCGGATTCACCGCCGAAGCGGATGTGATAGCCATCGGGCAGATCGCGATTGGCGATCAGCATTTGCAGTTCGCTCGTCACATCTCCGAGTGTCCGGCCGGAGACATCGGCGGAGACCAGCACTTCGCGCCGCATGTCGAAGCGGCGAATTTCTGAAGCGGCCGGGACCGCACGAATACTGGCGACCTGGTCGAGACGCACCATGATGGGCGATCCGCTTGCATCGGTACGGCCAGTCGTGATCATCAATTCGCTGATCGCAACCGTGTCGGATCGCTGCTCGGGTGGCAGCCGAACGATGACATCGTAGGTTTCCCCGCGCGTGTCGGTCCAGCTGCTCACTTCCTCACCGCCTATGAGAAGCGAGAGCGAGGCGGCAAGATCGGATCTGGCAATGCCAAGGTCACTTGCTGCCTCCCGCTTCAGGCGTACCGAAAGGATGGAGGTCACTTCCCTGGCGCTCGAATTTACATCCACCATCCCGGGGATCTTGCGTATGTGTCTGCGAGATCGAAGGCGATTTTTTCAAGAACGGTCCGGTCGTCTCCAAGGACGCTTAACTGGATCGGGCTGTCGCCACCGCCGAGCCCTTCCTGCACAATGGCGATCTCGACGCCCGGGATGACGGACAGGCGCTCGCGGATCGGATTGGCGAGCATAACCGGTGTTCTTTTGCGCTGATCGATCGGCACTAGCCTGACCAGCACGGCGGCACGATGTTTTCCGACGGAATTGCCAGTATTGATCGTCGAATAAATCGTCGCGATTTCTGGGAATTCTCGCAGGGCGTTTTCGACCTGCCGGACTTTCGTCGCTGTATAGTCCAGCGAGGAGTCGACAGGCGTCGTTACATTGATCTGGAAGCGACCCTCATCGGCATTCGGCACGAACTCTGTGCCAACCAGCGGAACCATGAACAGGCTGCTGATGAAAATGCCGACCGTGACCAGCAGTGTGGCGAGCCTATGGCGCAGCGTCCAGCCGATCACAAGGCGATATCGATCCGCAAGCGCTTCGAAGCCGTAATCGAAGCGGGCGATCAGGCAACCGACCGGTCCGCGCTTGGCATCAGGATGCGCATCCGGATCGTACCAAACACTTGATAGCATCGGGTCGAGCGTAAAGGCGGCAAAGAGCGAGATGAGCACGGCCGCCGCCACCATCACGCCGAATTCGTAGAAGAAGCGGCCGACGATGCCTTCCATGAAGGCGACAGGCAGGAAAACCGCGACAATGGTTGCCGTCGTTGCAATCACTGCAAGGCCGATCTCGTTCGTGCCGTCGAGCGCTGCCTGAAGGTGCGACTTGCCCATGTGAAGATGGCGGGTGATGTTTTCACGCACCACTATTGCGTCATCCACCAGGATGCCGATCGACAGGGTCAACGCCAGCAGGCTCAGCGTGTTGAGCGTGAAGCCGAGGAAACTGATGACGGCGAGCGTTCCAAGCATGGCGATCGGAAGCGTCAGGCCGGTAATGACGGTGCTGCGCCAGGAATTGAGAAACAGGAAGACGATGACGACGGCGAGTGCTGCACCTTCGAGCAGCGTCGCCTGCACTTGGCTGACCGACTCCTCGATAGCCATCGAGGCATCGGTGACGACACGCAGTTGGACGTTCTCGGGGGCCAGTTCGGCATTGAGCTGTTCCAGGAGCCTTCGTACATCAGCGACGACCTGCACGGTGTTGGCGTCTTGCACCTTGACGATATCGATCGCAAGCGCCGTTTCGCCATTGTAGACTGCGAGGCTTTCAGCATCAGCCGCACCATCGGAAACGGTGGCAACATCGCGGAGATAAAGCGGCCCACCACCGCGCCGGGCGACGATCATGTCAAGGAGGTCTTCGGGCTGATCGATGCGGCCCTGTACCTGTATTGTGCGTTCAGAGAAATCGCTGATAACGCTTCCTGCCGGGCTGTTCCGGTTGCCGGTGCGCAGGGCGTTGATCACCTCGTTGATGCCGACGCCAAGGGCACGCATACGGGTTTCGTCTATGTTGATGTCGATCTGCCGTTTCTGGCCGCCGACCAGAGTTGCCTGGCCAACACCTGAGATGGTGGTCAATTGACGAATGACGCGCTGATCGGCAATCGTCGTGAGGGCAGKGACGTTCAATGACGTGGAACTGATGGCGACGGAAAGAATGGGCTGATCCGACGGATTGAAGCGTGACACGATCGGTTTGTCGACGTCATCGGGGAAGTCAGCTTCGATCGCTGCGACCTTGTCGCGCACATCCTGTGCCGCAGCCGCCCCCTGGGTTTCGAGCTTGAATTTGGCCGTGATCACGGAACGTCCCTCATACGAGGTCGACGTGATCTCATCCAGGCCGCTAATGGCATTCAGTGCATCCTCGACCGGGCGCGTGACCTCCGTTTCCACTGTCTCCGGCGTTGCGCCCGGATAAGTCGTCATCACGACGACAATCGGGACATCGACATTCGGATATTGATCCAGCCCCAATCGCTGGAAGGAAAAAATGCCCATCACCAGCAGTGCCACCATCATCATGGTGGTGAAGACGGGATGCGTGACGGAGATGCGCGTCAGAAACATGTCAACCTGCCGTGGTAACGTTTACGGCAACGTCGGGCCGCAGTTCGGGGAGAGGGGCTGTAACGATTGTGTCGCCATCGTTGAGGCCGGCGGTAATCTCAAGCAGACTTCCACCGTTCCAAGCCGGTCCCACGGTCACAGGCTGGCGCTGAAGATGACCGTTCTGCAGCTTGAGCACATAGTCGCCGCCGTCGTTCTTGCGCAGTGATGTTGCCGGGACCACGAGGGCGTCGGCCTTCTCACGGACAAGGATCGAGCCGGTCGCAAACATCCCGCCCCAAAGCCGGCCACCATGGTTTGGGAGCCGAAGGTAGACCGGGACGAAGCGCGTACCGATGTCGGCAACCGGATTGATCCGGGCGACCGTGCCTCGAATTGTCTGGCCGTCCATTCCATCGATCTGCAATTCGGCGACCTGATCGACTCCCACACGCGCTATCTCTCGCGTCGAGACAAGAACCCTTGCCTCAAGAACGGAAGTGTCGACCACTGTCAGGAGCTCGGCGTCGGCGCTGACGCGTGAACCCGCCTCGACCACCCGGCTTGCAACGATGCCATCAAAGGGAGCGAGGACTTCCGCGTCACGCAAGGCGACGCGGGCGATGTCCACCTGCGCCGAAAGACTTTGAACCTTTGACGTGTTCGCCGCGACATCGCTCTTTGCCTTGTCAAGTTGCTCCTCCGAGACGATGCTTTTCGCCGCAAGTTGCTCCATCCTGTTCAGAGCCTGCATCGCCAGCACCAGTTCAGCTTCCGCAGCATCACGATCACTCTCGCGCTGCAGCAGCGTCGATTGCAGGTCGTCTGTCTCCAAATGCACCAGCACATCCCCGGCTTTTACAGCCTGTCCATCGCGCGCACTGAGATCGAGGACCTTTCCTCCGGCTTTCGCACGCATCGTTGCACGATTGACCGGTTGGAGTTCGCCGCTGACGCGCAGCCGCTCTACCATCGAGGTGGCCTCAATGCTTGCCACTTCAGCATGCGTCAGCTCGAGCGGTCGGCTGACCTGGCTTGCAGATGCCGCCTCCACGATCCCCTTAAGGCGCTCGTTCGCATCGCCCGTTCCTCTAGCGGGATCGAGATACATGAAGGCAAGAGTGCAGCCGCCAAGGACTACCCCGGCCTTGGCCAATCTCACGGTCCATTTAGTTGCCATCACGAACATCCTTCTCGGTCGAACTCAACATGACCGCCGGCAGGCGGCCTCGTCGCACGTCCGGCGACTTGGTTGTTCCCATCGCTAGGCTTCTATAATTGCAGCAACATTACCTGAGCGCGTCTGAGTGTCCGCAATGTTGCCGCAACTTTGGCAGTAGAAAAGGAATGCATGAAAGGGCGTTGGGCATGAGACTTCTGTTGGTCGAAGATGAGAAGGAACTTGCGGACGCGTTGTCGGCGGTGCTGGGCAAGCAAGGCGTCGTCACCGACCACACGATGAGCCTTGCCGACGCCTGCGAGTTGACGCGCCAGAACACTTACGATGCGATCCTCCTGGACCGGCGCCTGCCTGATGGTGAGGGGCTGACTTTCATTCCGAAGCTGAGGCGGGCAGGGGTCGAGACGCCGATCATTGTGCTCACGGCGAGAAACGAGCCGATAGAGCGGATCGAAGGTCTGGACGGAGGCGCTGACGATTACCTCGGCAAACCGTTCCTGATCGAAGAGTTGATGGCACGATTGCGTGCTGTGCTCAGGCGGCCAGTCAATCTGGTGGAACCACAGATCACGGTCGGGCGAATGGTCATCGATCCTTTGCACCTGAATGTGACCATTGACTCCACTCCACTTGAACTTCCTCGACGTGAGCTTTTGGTGCTCCTTGCGCTTGCCAAGCGCAAGGACAAGACCGTTCTTCGATCGACGCTTGAGGCTGCGGTCTATAACTACGAGGAAGAAATCCAGTCGAACGCGCTCGACGCGCATATCTCCCGGCTGCGCAAACGCCTTCTCGACGCTTCGGCGGGGGTCACCGTTCATGCCATCCGCGGCGTCGGATATCTTCTGAAGGAGGAATGATGGCCTCGGAGACGAACTCGAACCCATCCCTCTGGTGGAAGCTGAGCTGGCAACTCAGCCTTGTCTTCGTTGCTGTCGTGGCCGCGGTGATCGTCGGTCTTTGCGTCTATGGCGCGATGATCCTGTCGCCGACTGTCGGGCTACAGGACAGATTGACCGTCGCCCTCAATGAGGCGCTCGTGCGTAATGTGCAAGGACAGCTTATTGTCACGGAGAGCCCTGCTCTTCGTGCATTCAAGGCAGAAAATGATAAGCTTTGGTTTGTGGTTGCGACACCTGAAGGGGTGACGACCTCATATGGTGTGGTGCCGGCGCCTTACGCCGAAATGTCGCGTTACGTTCGGCTGATGAAAGATGCCGATATACGCGGGGCTACGGATATCGATGAGGTTGCCTCGATCGACAGCATCCAGACCACGCTCGGTGAGGTCAGAGTCATGTATGGCGGAAACACAAGCAAAAGTGCGACGTTTCTGACCATGCTGACGAAGACCTATCCTATCTACTTTCCGCTGCTGGCGATCGCGCTGCCCGCCGTATTCCTCACCGTTCCCCGCGTCGTTCGTCGTGCGCTCGCCGGCCTGAATTCCGTGGTCCGAAAGGCACCGGATATCGACCCTCGGCGCGCCGGATCGCGGCTTCCGGTCGAAGAAGTGCCCCAGGAAGTTGTCCCGCTGATCGTCGCCTTCAACAGCATTCTTGGACGTCTTGGAGAGCAGTTCCAGTCGAGACAGCGCTTTCTGATCGATGCGGCACACGAACTCAGAACACCAATCGCTATCATGCAGACACGCATCGAAGGCATGTCGGAGGGACAGGATCGGCGGCGGTTGATGGCCGATATCGCGCGTTTGGGCGAGACGGCCGAACAGCTTCTCGATTTCGAGCGCAGCGATCAGGCGACCGACCTGCATGAGACAGTCGATCTCGTCGAAATCGCGCGCAAGGTCGTGGCTGACCTCGCGCCGCTTGCGATTGCGGCAGGTTATGAGATTTCCTTTGAGAGCGAGGTGGACAAACTCGAGCGGGATGGCAGCCCATCTGCGTTGCCGCGCGCGATCAGCAATCTGGTGCGTAATGCGATCGACCACGGCGGAAACACCGGCACGATCTCGGTCTCCGTCTCGGGAGAGGGCCAGATTGCGGTTTCCGATGAGGGACCCGGGATACCGGCAGATCAACGAGAGCAGGTCTTCGAGCCATTTTACCGCGTTACGCCGCGAAGCAAAGGTGCTGGCCTCGGTTTAAGCCTTGTCAAGCAGATCGTCTCCAATCACCGAGGCCGGGTCACGATCGATAGCGCTTCAACCGGAACCACCTTCAAGGTCCACTTCTGAACATGGTTCTTTGGTGTCGGGCAAAATGAAGATATAATTAGGCTACGGGCTCCGGACTGGCCCGGTGATAGCCGTTCTGCTTCTCTTCCTTCATGGGTGCGCCGGAACCCGATTTCATTGTTTTCACAAGCGTCGCCTCAGCGGCTTCTCAAGGTGTCCAGACTGTTCGGGCCTATGCCGCCACCACGCGGGGCAGAATGACGCCTGTTGCCAATCGCTTTTCCGATCATCTTTCGGTCACGACCAACTACGCCTTCTTCAACTTATCCCTGCTGCCCAATCGCCGCGTCGACCAAATCGAATGGCCGAAGGAAGCCCGACCCTCGCTATCTTTCATCACTGTGAGCGACACCCTGTAATGTTACCGCAATGCTTCGCTCGCACTGTCCCGTACATAGTGATCCTGGCGGAAGGTCGAATAACGTGCACAGCAATAAAATATCTGAATCTAACCTGTTGCGTTTCTGGTGACATGGTGATGCATCGCTTGAGCTTTGCAGGGGTTAGCCTGCCAGTTATTTTGATCATCTCCGGCTGCACATCCGTTCCCTTGAAAGAGGGCGGAACGCTGACGTCTTACAATCAACTCAGTCCCGCCAAGGGCAACTTCACCAAGTCGCGGACTTTCGTGGACGGCCAGGGTCTGGCAACCGTCAAGACCGTCGCGATCGTGCCGGCCACTTTTTCATTCGATGCCTCTTCACGCATCAAGACAGCGCAGGACCGCTCCCTCGTGACGAACGCTCTGGACCGCGCCGTCTGTGTCGCGCTCAGCGACAAGTTTCAACTGGTTCCTGCCGGTCAATCGGCGGACCTGACTGTTCGAACTGTTGTTACCGACATCGTCCCGACCAACAAGACAATGGCCGGTGTTTCGACGGCCGTTTCACTCGGAAGCAGCCTCGCTCTGCCGGTCGGCATTCCGCGTCTACCGGCAGGCCTCGGCGGCTTGGCGGTCGAAGCCGAGGCGATCGACCCCACTGGCGCCCAACGTGCCGCGGTCGTTTGGTCGAAAGGTGCCAATTCGATCACCAACAATGCGCGCGTCTCGGAAGTTGGTGATGCCTACAGCCTTGCGGCGAATTTCGGGAAATACTTTTCACGGATGCTTGTGACCGGCAAGGAACCGAAGGGATTGGACATCTCTCTACCTTCCGGGCAACGCATGCAGTCGGCGCTCGGGGGTAAACCGAAGTATGCAGCCTGCGATGCGTTCGGCCGATCACCCGGCCTCGCCGGTATGGTGGCGGACAAGTTCGGCGCACCCCCGCAATGGACCGACAAACAGCCGAAAGCTGCACCGTAAAAATCAGACCATCATCCCTAATCTACCCTGAGGACCCCATCTCGAACCCTGCCTGGCGTAGATTGACGATCGGGTCCTCCAGCAATCGGCCCGGGTCCTGTCGGGTCGGTAAGACGGGCCGAGTAACGGCCGAACCCCAGGCACGGCTTCGTCCGTCTCCAAATCCGGGGGGCACTTTCGTCTCTGTAATGTTGCGGCAATCCTTCGCTCACAGTGTGTGCTGGTGCTGCAAGTCGGCGGGTGATGTTTCAACGCAATTGGAGGGAAGGACAATATGAAATCCGATCGAATTTCTGGCCATTGCGTGGCGGCCGCCGGTTTCTTGTCGGCGGCGGCAAACGCCAAGCGCATTCAGATCCTTCAGAATCTGGCTGAGCGTGAGTTCTCCGTCAATGAACTGGCAGACCGTATCGGCCTCAGTCAGCGCTTTCGCAGCATCTTTCAAAGCTGCGCAAAAAGCATCTCATCGAAGGTCGGCGTGAAGCACAGACGATTTATTACTCAAGCTCAGCTCCTTCCGTGAAAAAGCTTCTGGCCACCATCGAGGAGATCTGCCTGAAACCCGAGAGCGGCTCGACAAAGGCACAGGGAAATTCCCTTGAGCCAAACACCAATTGACACCCCGTCCTCTCTATATGCCGGAGTACGAGGGTTCTGATAAGTTCGATGTCAACCCGCTTCCAATCTTCTCGGCTGCGTTCGGTGACCGCGTGAGTGTCGATATCACCGGGGTCACTGTCGACCTCTACGAACGGGACGGGTTTCGTGTCGGCGTAAAGGGCGGTTATGAGCTTGGCCGAAAGGACGACGATTCCGACTATCTGAGGGGCCTCGGCGACATCGACGCAGGTGGTGTCATTGGCGGTATCGTCAGCTACGAGCGCGGACCATTCGAGGTTTACGGAACGCTCGACAAGACGATCGGCGGCAGTGACGGCCTAACGGGCACCTTGGGAGCCAAAGCCTCCTACAAGTACGAACGTTTCATTTTCGCGGCTGACGTCTCTGGTACCTGGGCCGACGACAAACACATGGAATCTTACTTCGGCATCACATCTGCTCAATCGGCCAGCTCCGGCTTGGCGCAATATGATGCGAAGGCCGGGGTAAAGCGCGTGGATGTGAAAGGTTCGATCACTTACATGATGACCGAGAATTGGTTGGTGACAGGCGCAGCTGGCGCCGGCTTCCTATTGGGTGATGCGAAGGATAGCCCGATCGTCAAGGATGATGTGCAGCCTTTCGCAATGCTGGGGGTCGCCTACCGATTCTAACTCCCAATGACAAGCCATCGCGGCAGCTGCATAGGCAATCGCGATGGTCGGTATCCGCTGATACAACGGCAACCAATAAACACTAAATAAAAGCTGTCATCATGCCGTGGAGGCGGCTGCGCAGGTGCGAGATTAGATCACCAGTTCCTCACCATCCGGAACAAGCTCGATGCAGCTGACCAGCGTGCGGAGCTTGTCGGCAGCCTGTGCCCGCGTCTCCTCGTTGCCAAGCTGGTCGTGAAGAGCAGCGATCTCCTCGTGATAATACTTCGCCAGATTGGGGTGGAGGAGGGGAGGTGGTTCTTCCGCGCCGAAGAGGAATCCGGTCAGCTCTTTCTTGCGTGCTTCGAGCGCCACCATCTTGCTGATGATGAGCTGGTTCATTTCGCAATCGCGTGATGCCCTTCCTCGTAAATCACAGGCGTAAGTCAATAGACGTCAGGACGTCGGCCACATCGAGGAAGTATGCGAGCATTTGTATTGCGGCACCCGCTTCTGGCTGCGCCGGAAAGTCGCCCGACCCGTCCACCACAAATAGCTCGACCAGTCGGACGGTTGGAAATATCGTTCTCGGCTGATTGGAAGTCAATGTCCCGCCAATTGGAACTTGCGAGGTCGCAATCTGGGAAGATGGATGCCTTCCGGCCGGCAGTTCGCTGCCGGCGCACCCTCTGCAGCGGAGAGACCCGCAACGCCCCCTCAGAATTCGGGTGCAGGTGAGTTTGCCGTGACGGTTTATGGCTCGAGTAGAGGCTTTTGGCACCTGCCGCAGAGACCACAATGTCCAAATACGATCGCAACGCTTGCTCAGCGTCCCGCTTGCAGACTCGTTAGGCCCGGTTGGCGGGCATAAGGGAGCACTTGTCGGGCCACTTCGATCCCCGGCATGGCCGGAGCCTATTCGCCAAACCGAAAGTCTTCTCACATGAGCAGAACCTTGACGAACCGCGTTAGTTCACAAATAATCAAAGTGAACCAAGGAAAGACAGGTGTCATGACTGCTGCATTTACCGTACGTGTTTCGGATGAAACCGCGAGCAAGCTTAGTCAGATCGGGGAAAAGCTGGATCGCTCGCGTGCCTACATGGCAGCCGAGGCCATTGAGGCTTTCGTTGAGCAGCAGGAGTGGCAGCTTGCCGAGATCGAGGCCGGTTTGGCTGAGGCCGATCGCGGCGAATTTGCAAGCGCCGACGATGTGGCGAAGGTTGTTGGGAAGTATGTCAAGTCCGCCCGCCAATCATGAGCGGGATGCGTATTCGCTGGACGCTTCGGGCGTTGCGGCGGCTTGATGAAATCGGCGCTCATATTGAGCAGGACAATCCCGATGCTGCAGCGCGCGTGGTCGCCAGGATCGTGTCGGCTGTGGATATGCTCGCCGAGCTACCTGCAAGTGGGCGACCGGGTCGTATCAAGGGCACGCGCGAAATCGTGCTGGGCGATATTCCTTACATCATTCCCTACCGCGTCAGCGGGGACGTCGAGATACTCACCGTCATGCACGCCCATCAGCGCTGGCCACAGGTTCTCTAATTTCGACAGCAAATCGCTTGCTTGATATCGCGCGGATTGGTTACGCTTATCTACCATGGCAGCGCTTGAACTTGCTCTGGCTAGCGCACCAGCAGGGCTCATTGCGGCCCTTACCGCTCAATCAAACTTAAGCTGTGGAGAATAATTTGCAGGCCAAGGGCTGCCTGGGTAACCCCGAGCACCACCGCCAACACCTGAAGCGAAGTTCCGATCCACCGTAAAATGGTTCCGGCGAATATCATGGCCACCCAGTCCAGCGCTAAAATCAGCAATACGATAGCGGCCACCGTGAGGCCTTCCGTTTGCCGGCCGCCTGCTAACGTCGCGAAGACAATAACGGCGGCGATACCATGTGGAGTTACAATTGTGGGAAAGGCCAAGGGTGTAAGGGCCAATTTCAGATCTGGTTGTTGGCCTGGTTCCGGCGGTTGACAAGACGCGCTGTCGGACTGTTGCAAAATGGTTCGCAGGGCCACAAGAAACAAGATGATGCCTCCGGTCATAGCCAGAACAGGTATTGAGATTTCAAAATTCTCAAGCATCGTGCGCCCAAGAAAGCCTGCGATTGCTAGGGCGGCGCCCGAGAAGAAAATCGCTCTACTCGCGAGACGACACTGGGAGCGATTGCCCCAGTTGCTGGTCATCGTCACAAAGGGCACCAAAATCTTAATCGGACCAAGCATCAGAAAAAGCATGAAGAACATTTTTCTGGCGCCGAACTCGATCTCCGGCATGCTTGTTGTAGCCGACGGTTGCGCAAAGGACTGAACCGGAAACAAGGCTACCGCCATCGCCATAGCGAGATACAGGCGGACTGGCCAGCTACGGTGCTGCCACCGGGGTTTTTCGGGGTTGATTGACAACGACGAGTGAACATAGCCAGCGTAATGCGGGCGAGCCTTGGCGATGAGGGCCCTTATAAACGTCGTCATCGACCAGCCTCCGGCCAGAGTGCGATATCGTCTGCCTAACCTAAAGCCGACGGGCACCGCTCAAGACGTTCGGTTCTGAGTCCAGGGCTGGATAATGTCACTCACAAGCGGCTGCGGCACTATCACACAAATCCGAGTCGAACGGCGGATCGGCGGTTGCCACGGCAAGTTAGGCGCACTCCCACAATCGTGCAATCGCCCGATGGCTATGCTTGCGTTCCGCCGCGGCTGGCTGGTGTCTGGGTCTGAATACCCGATGGCGAAACCATAGACGATATCAAAAATGGTGGCGTTGAGACGTTGGGAAAGGACGGCACGTCATTTCTCTTCGACCGCGGTGACGAATTAGCGTCCCTTGTCGATAAAATAGATGGTTTTGCTGAAAGGAACGAGGATCCGTATGAGGCGACGCTCCTTCATCGCGCTGAGATCGATAACGTGCCTTTCGATAACACGAAGAGCCGTCTCCTCAGTCGCCGCGGACGACACGGTGGCGGAGATGGTTAGCAAAGCAAAGCCAAGCAACACCTTCAGAAACGAGCTCATCGACGCCTCCCTTGCGCCATAAAGCCCCTGGCCCAACATGCGCCGATAATACTCGCACGCACCTCAGGCGTCGGAAACGGTGGCTGGCTGGATATCGCCTCTCCGCCAGTCGCGGCTTGTTCTTCAATGCTGCTCACGGTGTTCTCGCTATAAGACATTTGCCGTGAAAGGCGGCCAGCCGCCGAGGCTGGCCGCTTTCCTGGTGTTGCGGCTCAGACCTGCGCCGTGCCGCCGTCGACGAAGAGTTCCGCGCCAGTGACGAAGCTCGAATCGTCCGAAGCGAGGAAGACGGCCGCCTTGGCGATCTCGTCAGGTTCGCCGACTCGGCCGGCGGGCACCTGGGTCGCCAGATAGTCGAGCAGACCTTTCTGGTTTGCCTCGTCGGGACCGGCCAGGTTGACGAGACCCGGCGTCCGGGTCGGACCGGGGCTGACGACGTTGACCCGGATGTGGCGCTCCTTGAGATCGAGAATCCAGCTCCGCGCGAAATTGCGCACGGCGGCCTTCGAGGCGCTGTAAACGCTGAAATTCGCCGTGCCGGTGATGCCGGTGGTCGAACCAGTCAAGATCACCGAGGCGCCATCGACCAGCAGCGGCAATGCCTTTTGCACGGTGAAGATCAGGCCCTTCACATTGCGGCCGAAGGTATCCTCGTAGTGCTCCTCGGTGATCGCCCCGAGCGGCAGCATGGCGCCACCACCCGCCGCCACGAAGAGCACGTCGATACGGCCCTTGGCGGTCTTCACCGTCTCGAACAACGCGTCGAGATCGGCGAGCTTGGCGGAGTCCGCCTGGACGCCGGTGGCGTTCGGGCCGATCGCCGCAACCGCCGCGTCAAGTTCGGCCTTGCGCCGGCCGGTGATGAACACATGCGCGCCTTCGGCCGCGAATTGCTTGGCGGTTGCGAGACCGATACCTGTGGTCGCGCCAGTGACGACCGCGACCTTACCTTCGAGTTTCTGTGCCATCTGATGATCTCCGTTGGCGTTTCTGTCGCCAACAGAGGTATCGACATGTCTCGATTTCTAAAATAGAAATGACTGCAAACTATCGTTGCAGGAATGTCGATGTCGAGGATGCCGGATTTCGAAGGGTTGGCGATGTTCGCCAAGGTGGCGGAGGAGCGATCCTTCGCCGCCGCTGCCCGCGCCATGGGCGTTTCGGTCGCGACAGTCTCGCGTGGCGTCGCCCGGCTCGAGGAACGCCTGGGTGCCCGGCTGTTCAACCGCACATCCCGTCAACTGGCGTTGACGGATTTCGGGCTTACCTTGGCCGAACGGGCGACGCGGATTTATTGCGAAGCGGAGGATGTGGAGAACGCCGCGCGTGAACTTTCCAGCCGGCCACGCGGGCTCATTCGTCTCGCTGTGCCGATGTCGTTCGGCTTGCGCTGGGTCGCGCCAATTCTACCGCCCTTCTTCCGGCTCTATCCAGAGGTGGCGATCGACCTGCACTTGAGCGATGCCGTGGTCGACCTCGTCGGGGACGGCTTCGACGCCGCGTTGCGTATCGCCGTTCTGCCGGATTCCTCGCTCGTCGCCAGGAAACTGTGCCCGGTCGCGCCCTTAATCGTCGCGTCGCCGGCCTATCTCGCGGAACATGGCCGCCCGATCCGTCCCCGCGAACTCGACGGCCATCACTGCCTCGGTTACGCCTACCGTCCTCGTCAGGACATTTGGCGCTTCTGCAACGCGGCGGGGGAGGAAGAGACCGTTACGCCAACGGGGCCATTGCGCGTCACCAATGTCGATGCCCTGATACCGACAGTACTAGATGGCATCGGCATCGCCGAACTGCCGGAGTTCATCGCGGCGGAATATCTCGCAGACGGCCGCATGGAAGCGATCCTGACGGACTGGACGCTCCCAAGAGGTGCGCTTTATTTCGTTACTCCCTCGGCCCGCGCGCGTCCGGCCAAGGTCGAGGCATTAGCGGATTTCTTGGCTGAACGATTGTCTGAGCCTGTTTGGGCTGCGCATCGCCGAAAGTGAAGCGACGCTGCGCATCGATGAAGCTCAGGCTCGAAATTGTGCCGTGTTCTCATTGCTCCTATCGACTGACCGGTGGCTTGCTATTCGCTATGCGGCGAGCCTGGGAATTGTACGCTCGACCAATCGCAAGAATCGGGTGTTGCGAGACCGCAACCAAACGATCAATCCAAACTCGATAAAACAGCCCGCAGGGTTTTCCCCTCGCGGGCTTTTTGCGTTGCTGATAAGGACGCAGGCGCAAAGCCTGACACCGCAAAAATCCTTCCATACCCTCTGCAAACGCTCTCCGCGCCTCAATCGAAGCGCAAGAGGAAACCAGACACCTTCTCTAAGCAGAGGGCCTTTTCTTCGACATGCGGCATATGACTCGATTGGTCGAATAGTAGCCATTCGCATCCTTTGACCGTATCGACGTAAGGCCTGACGACGAGCGGCGTGGCTTCGTCGTATTTGCCTGAAATCAGAAGCGTAGGAACGTCTATCAGATGCAGGCGGTCTTCGATCGTCCAGTCCTTCATCGTGCCGATGACGTGGAATTCGGTCGGGCCGTTCATGTTGCGGTAAACCGTATTGTCCTCGTCCATAATGGAGAAGGTGCGCGCCACTTCCGGCGGCCATGGCGTGACGCGACAGACATGGCGGTCGTAGAAGACGCGCGACGCCGCGATGTATGCGGGATCGGTGATTGTGCCGGCATTCTCATGCTCGAGCAGTGTGTCCTGCACCTCTTGTGGAAGCTCTTCGCGCAGACGGTTTGCTTCCGCAACCCAGGTGTGCATGTTGGCCGGGGAATTGGCGATCACGAGCGCCTTCAGCCCTTTCGGCTGGCGAACGGCGTGCTCGGCGCCGAGCATTCCACCCCAGGACTGGCCGAGAAAGGCGTACCGATCTTGAATACCCAGGTGGTTCAGGAGCGCGTCCAATTCCTCAAGAAAAAGCGCAGGGGTCCAGAAGTCCGGGCCTTTTTCCGGCAGGCGGGTGGAATTGCCGTTGCCAAGCTGGTCGTAATGAATGACCGGTCGACCATCGATCTCGGTGATGCCCTTGAAGCTGTCGACGTAGTCATGCGTGCAGCCGGGACCGCCATGGGCGACGACAAGCGGCAGCTTGGCGCTGTCGAGCGAACCGGTGATGCGATACCAGGTTCGGTATTCGCGAAAGGGCAGGAAGGCTTCCTTCGACGCAATTGCAGGCACGTGCATCTCCATGTCGTGGCGATCGATGGAAAAGCATAACGTGGCCGAACGGCACGCGGCAGCTATCACAAGTTATAGGATGGTCGATCTTCCAGCAGCCGGTAGTGGGTTGCCCTGACGACAGCCTGGGTCCGGTTCTTTGCGCCGAGTTTCTTGGCTGCAGCGTTGAGATGCATGACGACAGTCGGAACGGAGCGTTCGATGATCCGAGAGATTTCCTTGGCCGAAAGGCCCTCGGCGGAATAGCGCAGGCATTCGCGCTCGCGCTCCGTCAACCTTGCCTTGCCTGTGCTGAACGTCTTCGTATCGAAGAGCGAATAGGCCGTCTCATGGAAGACATGAGCGAGGAGATTGAAATCGGCGATATAACGCAGTGCGTGGCGCTCGAATTCCTGGTTGCCGCCAAAACGCACGCCGGTGATGGTGGCATAGTCGCCGCGTGGCATGTGTACGGGAACAGTGACGCCGGTCGACATATCCCGCTCGCTAAGGTAGCGCGCGACGGGCGCGGTATCTTCCGTCATGAAACGGCGGATCAGCGTGTCGGCGTCCGCATCGTAGTTCCAGAAGAACGGCGTAGAGGTGCGCAGCGCAACCTGCTGAACCGGGTCGATGCGGAAATAGCCGCGATTGAACCAGTAATCGTGCATGTCGTCGGAGATGTTGCGGAGTTTCAACAGCGACGGGATCATGATCGCGCCGTCGAGATCGTAAGGTACCGGCGTATAGTCGTAGATCAACGCCTCGAACCCGATCGCCTTCATTGCCTCGAATATCTGATCGATGCGGCCGTCCAGCGTCTCGTGGTCCGTGAACTGTCGTCTGATCGTGCCGATTTCATCAATCATCACTGGCTCCCAGGCCCGCCGAGCAGCCCATCCTATCACTTCTTATAGCTGGCGCCCGACAGGGTTTGAGGTAAAAATTAGCCGTGCTCAAATATTAAGCAAGCGTTTTCTTTATCGGAGTGGCCCATGTGGCGCGAGATCGAGCCTGATGCTCGACATGAGATCGAAGTCGACGGCCACAAGGTTGTTGCTTACAGCTTCGGCGATGGCCCCGAGACGGTGTTCTGCCTCAATGGCGGGCCTGGGCTGCCCTGCGACTATCTGCGTGAAGCGCACTCCTGTCTGATTGACAGCGGCTACCGTGTCGTCGCCTTCGACCAGCTCGGAACCGGTGCCTCCGATCGCCCGACGGATCCTTCACTCTGGACGATCGGCCGTTATGTCGAGGAAACCGAGACCGTGCGCAAGGCTCTCGCCCTGGGCAAGGTACACATGCTTGGTCATTCCTGGGGTGGGTGGCTGGCGATCGACTACTCGCTGACTTATCCGGAAAACCTGCAGACTTTGATCCTCGAAGACACTGTCGCGGACATGCCGCATCTCATCCTCGAACTTGAACGACTGCGTGCAGCACTTGGGCCAGAAACCGTCGCGATGATGCAGAAGCACGAGGCGCAGGGAACCTACGATCATCCGGAATATCTGGCGGCCGTCACCATTCTCAACTATCGCCATGTGTGCCGTCTTCCGGAGTGGCCGGCTCCTGTGCAGCGATCGCTCGATGACTGGAACATGGGGCCCTACGGCACCATGCAGGGCCCGAACGAATTCCTCTATATCGGCAACCTGAAGGACTGGAACCGCATTCCGGATCTGCCGTCCATGACGGTCCCCACGTTGATTACCTGCGGTGAGCACGACGAATTGACACCGGCCTGCGCACTGAAGATGAAACTCGCCATCCCGAACGCCGAACTGAAGGTGTTTGCCAATGCGAGCCACATGCCCTTCTACGAAAACCCGATGGACTACTATCCGGCACTTCTCGATTTCCTGGCACGCAACGGGTCGAACTGATGCATAAGCTTGTAGACGACAGCATCAGACGACGGAGGCATCGGCATCGCCATGCATCGCTATAGGTTCGTTATTCTAAGGCCCCTGCAGTTCCTGCCGGTCATCGTCGGCATCAGCATCATCACCTTCGTGCTGGTGAGGCTAATCCCCGGCGATCCGGCGCGCGTGCTGCTCGGCGCACGCGCAACGCCGACGGCGATCGCCAATATCCGCGCCCAGTACGGCCTCGATGAGCCGATCTGGCTGCAGTATCTCTATTTCGTCGGAAACCTCGCCAACGGCGAGATGGGAAAGTCGATCCTCTACAAGATCGATGTTCTCAAACTGATCGCGACGCGCATCGAGCCGACGATCGCACTCGTCATTTCGAGCATCGTGCTGTCCGTCGCGATCGCCGTGCCGATGGCGGCGATTGCTGCGCGCAATGCGGGGAGGGCGCCGGATCATGCCGTGCGCATCATCTCCACTTTCGGCATCGGATTTCCGCCCTTTTGGCTCGGCCTGATGCTGATCATCCTGTTCAGCGTCAAGCTCGACCTGCTGCCGGTCTCCGGCTACGGATCGACGATCGGCGACAAGCTCTCGCATCTCATCCTTCCAAGCCTCACCATCGCATTGTCGCTATCGACCGTGCTGACACGCAGCCTCAGAACGGCAATGATCGAGGCTCTGAAATCGGATGTGGCTCGGGCAGCCCGCGCGCGCGGCATGCCCGAGCCCATCGTATTCTGGCGCCATGTGGTGCCCAACTCGCTGGTTCCGACCATCAACCTGCTCGCCGTCAATACCGGCTGGCTTATCGGCGGAACCGTCGTTATCGAGAGCGTGTTTGCGCTGCCCGGCATGGGGCAGTTGCTGGTGCGCGCCATCTTCTCACGCGACTACATGGTTGTGCAGGGCGTCGCCATGGTCTTTGCCTGCGCAACAGTGCTCGTCAACTTCCTCGCCGACATTGCCACCGTCGCTGCCGATCCGCGGGTGAAGCTATGAGTATGATGGCTGTCTCATCCACCGTTATGGGCTGGAGAACGTTCCTGGGCCGGCGTACCATGCTGGCCGTCGGCGCATCGATCCTGCTGTTCTTCATTCTCGTGGCGCTCGCCGCACCTTTGATCGCGCCCTACGATCCGATCCTTCAAGACGGCAATGCGCGTCTTCAATTGCCGTCTCTCCTGCATCCCCTGGGTACCGACAATTTCGGTCGCGATATTCTCTCACGCATCATTTGGGGTGCGCGGATCGACCTGCAGATCGCGGTGATCGGCGTCACTTTTCCATTCCTGATCGGCACAGTCGTCGGCACAGTCGCGGGCTTCTTCGGCGGCATCGTCGATACGGTTTTCATGCGGATCGTCGACATCATCCTTGCCTTTCCCTTTCTCGTGCTGATGCTATCGATCATCACCATCCTCGGACCTGGTCTCGGCAGCTTCTACATTGCCATGGCTCTCGTCGGTTGGGTCTCTTATGCACGGTTGATCCGAGCGCAAATCCTTGTTCTGAAAAATAGCGACTACGCCGTGGCAGCGGTCAGCCTCGGCTTCGGTCGTATGCGGATCATGTTTCGCCATCTGCTGCCGAACGCCATTGCCGGATCGATCGTGTTTTCGATGTCCGATGCCGTGCTCGTCCTGCTCAGCGGCGCCGCTGTCAGCTATCTTGGGCTCGGCGTCCAGCCACCGGTTGCCGAATGGGGCGTCATGGTCGCGGAAGGCCAGAGCTTCATCACCACAGCCTGGTGGATTACGTTGTTTCCCGGCCTTTCCATCGTCTTCCTCGCATTCGGTTTCAGCATTTTCGGTGATGCGCTCGGCGAGTTGCTCGGAGTGCATGAATGAGCGCCTCTGTCCTTTCGGTTCGCGATCTCACGGTCAAGGCGCATCTCGACGGTGAAACGCGCACGCTGCTCGATGCCGTATCGCTCGATCTGGCAAAGGGTGAAATCCTCGGGCTGGTCGGCGAAAGCGGTTCCGGCAAGAGCCTGTTCTGCTGCTCGCTCATCCGTTTGCTGCCATCCTCGCGGTTGAGGATCGAAGGCGGCTCAATCCTCCTCGAAGGGCGAGACCTGACTGCTGTCAGCGATGCCGAAATGCTCGCCATTCGCGGCAGTGAGATCGGCATGATCTTCCAGAATCCGACAAGCCATCTCGATCCGGTGATGCGGATCGGCGATCAGATTGCCGAGGGCATCCRCTACCATCAKGGCCTTGACGGCAGCGCCGCGCGTGCGGCCGCGATCGAGATCCTGTCACAGGTCGGCTTTCCCGACCCGGCTCGCCAATATGACAGCTACCCGCATGAGTTCTCCGGCGGCATGCGTCAGCGCGCCATGATCGGCGTGGCGCTGTCCTGCAATCCGAAAATCCTGATCGCCGACGAGCCGACGACCGCGCTCGACGTGACCATCCAGGCGCAGATCCTGCAGTTGCTGATCGAGCTTCGCGACAAGCGCGGCCTGTCGATCATCCTTATCACCCACGATCTCGGCATCGTAGCGCAAACCTGCGACCGGATCGCGGTCATGCGCAACGGCAGGCTTCTGGAGCAGGGCCCGAAGCGGCAGATCCTGGCGCATCCGCAGCATCCCTACACGATCAAGCTCATTCAAAGCCATCCATCGATGCCAGATGGCGAGCCTTTAGCAAGAGGCGCCGCACTGCCGACGACGGTAGTGAAGCCTATCCTGGAGATCGACGATCTGCATGTGCGCTTCCCGATCGGTGGCAGTCTTTTCAAGGGTAGTACGGCAAGGACCGTCAGTGCCGTCTCCGGCATCAGCCTGCAGATCATGCCTGGCGAGACGGTCGGTATTGTCGGGGAATCGGGCAGCGGTAAGAGCACGCTCGCCCGCGCGATACTGGGGCTGACGCCGATCTTCTCCGGTCACATCATTTTCGAGGGCGCCGATCTGGCCGTGCGGAAAAGCGAGAGCCTGGCGAAGCTCAGGCGCGAGGCGGCCATGGTCTTCCAGGATCCGTTCAACGCCTTGAACCCGCGGATGACCATCGGCCAGACCATTCGCGAGGTGCTTGTCGTGCACGGCAAGGTGTCCAAGGCGGACATCCCCGCGCGGGTCGATGAATTGCTCGATCTTGTCGGGCTTGAGCGCGAGTTCGCAAAGCGAAAGCCGCGCTCCATGAGCGGCGGCCAGTGCCAGCGCGCCGGGATTGCCCGCGCACTTGCCGTAGATCCAAAGCTGATCATCGCCGATGAATGCGTTGCCGCGCTGGACGTGACGATTCAAGCGCAGATCATCGACCTTTTCCGCGAACTGGCGGCGAAGATGAACCTGACTTTGCTGTTCATCGCTCACGACCTCGCCATCGTCCGTAACCTCTGTGCGCGCACCGTCGTCATGTTTCGCGGCGAGGTGGTCGAGGACGGTCCGTCCGAGGAGGTCTTCACGCGTCCCAAGCACGCCTACACCGCTCGGCTGGTGGCGGCGATCCCGGATATCAACCCGGACCGGCCGCTGCTCGGCGATCTTCAAACTGCCGCTGACAACGTCCTGTCCATCAAGTGCATGCCATAATAACGAAGGGAACGACATCATGAACAGCAAGTGGAAATCCATCGGGCTTGCGGCTTTTGCCGCCGCCCTCAGCCTCAGCGCCAGCTTCGCCGAAGCTGCCGGCGTATTGAGCATCGGTCGTCGCGAAGACTCGACCACGTTTGATCCGATCAAGTCGGCACAGAATGTCGACAACTGGGTGTTCTCCAACGTCTTCGACGTCCTCATCCGGGTCGACAAGACAGGTACGAAGCTGGAGCCTGGTCTGGCCGAGAGCTGGACCGTTTCCGACGATGGACTGACTTACACCTTCAAGATCCGCGACGCGAAATTCTCCGATGGTTCGCCTGTCACGGCCGAGGATGCAGCATTCAGCCTTCTGCGTATCCGCGACAACAAGGGTTCGCTATGGAGCGACAGCTACAAGATCGTCGATACCGCCGAGGCGACCGATCCCAAGACGCTGACCGTCAAGCTGAAGACGCCGTCTGCGCCTTTCCTGTCGACGCTGGCGCTTCCAAACGTTTCGGTGCTGTCGAAGAAGGCTGTCGAGGCCGGAGAAGACGCCTTCGCTGAATTGCCGACCGCATCTTCTGGCGCGTTCACCGTCAAGGAATGGCGGCGCGGCGACCGCGTCATTCTCGAGAAGAATCCGAACTTCTGGCAGGCGGACCGCGTCAAGCTCGACGGCGTCGAATGGATCTCGGTGCCTGATGACAATACCCGCATGCTGAACGTTCAGGCAGGCCAGCTTGATACGGCGATCTTCGTGCCCTTTTCTCGCGTCGAGGAACTGAAGAAGAATCCGAACCTCAATGTGTTGATCGACACTTCGACCCGCGAGGATCATCTGCTGATCAACCACGAGCACGGCGCGCTCGCCAAGAAGGAGGTGCGTCAAGCACTCGACATGGCGATCGACAAGAAGGCGATCGTCGATACTGTCACTTTCGGTATCGGGACCGTCGCGAATTCCTTTATTCCGAAGGGTGCGCTCTACTACTATGCCGACAATCTGCAGCGGCCGTATGATCCTGAAAAGGCCAAGGCCATGCTTGCCGAGGCCGGTGCTTCCGATCTCGCACTGAATTACGTGGTGCGCGCTGGCGACGAGGTTGTCGAGCAGACAGCCGTCTTGTTGCAGCAGCAGCTTGCGAAGGCGGGCGTGACGGTCAACATAAACAAGGTTGATGCCAGCCAGGAATGGGACATGCTGGTTGCCGGCGATTACGATGTTGGCGTCAATTATTGGACCAATGACATTCTTGACCCGGACCAGAAGACCACCTTTGTCGTCGGTCATGACAGCAACATGAACTACATGACCCGCTACAAGAACGACAAGGTGAAGGACCTGGTGGCCGCAGCCCGGTTGGAACTCGATCCGAAGAAGCGCGAGGCCATGTATGTTGAAATCCAGAAGACGGCCAAAGACGATGTCCACTGGATCGATCTCTACTACAGCCCATACATCAACGTCTCGCGCAAGAACGTCGAGAACTTCTACCAGAACCCGCTCGGCCGCTTCTTCCTCGAAGATACCGTGAAGAACTGATGAAGCAGCAGCCAGGCGCCTTGGCGCCTGGCTGGATCACCGGGATGGGTGGCTAGGCAGACCGTGTCTGCCTCCACGACCGGCCCCTATGGGGCGATGGGTGTGGACGCCCGTGACGGTGCGATGCTTGCCATCGAGGACAACGTCAAGCGAACAGGTCTTGTCATCGAACCGGTGTTTTATGATCCGGATGCAAGCCTGCAGGCGTATCTCGACGGCGCGCAGCAGATGTTGCCGACAAAGCAGCAGATCGAAGTGATCACCTCGGTCGAGCGCCGTCGTCGCTCGTCTCACGAAGAGAAAGAGTGGCTGGTTTCGGCCTGCCTGGGGCCGAATGCCTGCGTACCGGAGATTGCCCGGTTGGCAGGCAAGATGGGATCAATGCCAAGGCAGATGTTGAGCCGAATTCATTCAGCGCAGTCGCAGAATCGGTTCGGGGGAGGAACCCCGCGCAGCACCTCATCAACCGCCTCTTGCACTTTCAGTGCCGTCAGTAGAGAATCCAGTCATTGCATTTTCGGTATTGCCAAATAAACATAAGGGCGCCTCGCCTTGATCATACTCGACCAACTCGATCATCTGCCCGACAAGAAACGCCGTGAGCTGGCCCGCGTCGTTCAGATTGTCTTTGAAGAATTCGACGATGCTCAGAAAACCAAGCTGTCGGAAAAGGCGCGCTCGGGCCGCATCCTGA
>NZ_JBFTOF010000048.1:0-18309 GCF_056397845.1 Rhizobium sp. 05L419 | reverse complement strand
CGGGGCAGCGTCGATCTGGTCGTACGCCTTGTACTCGCCGAAATACTTCGTGATCGCTGCCGTCAGAGACGTCTTGCCGTGGTCAACGTGGCCGATCGTGCCGATGTTAACGTGCGGCTTGTTGCGCTCAAACTTACTCTTTGCCATTTCGGCTCTCCATTCTTCCTAGTCCCCGGGGGGAGCTAATTCTTGTTATCGGTCAAGTGGTATTCCGGTCACTTCTGACCGGAATACTTTGCCTGGATCTCGGTTGCGACGTTCGACGGGACCGGCGAGTAATGATCGAAGGTCATCGTGTACTGAGCGCGGCCCTGCGACATGGAGCGCAGGTTGTCGACGTACTTGAACATATTCGCCAGCGGGACGTTCGCGTTGATGACAACTGCGATACCGCGGCTTTCCTGGCCCTGGATCTGACCACGACGGGAGTTCAGGTCGCCGATGACGTCGCCGACGTAGTCTTCCGGGGTCACGACTTCGACCTTCATCATCGGCTCGAGCAGCTGAGCGCCCGCCTTCTTGGCTGCTTCACGGAAGCAAGCGCGCGAGGCGATTTCGAACGCCAGAACGGACGAGTCAACATCGTGGAAAGCACCGTCGATGAGCGTCGCCTTGACGCCGAGCATCGGGAAGCCCGCCAGCGGGCCGGAAGACAGAACGCTTTCGATACCCTTTTGAACGCCGGGAATGTATTCCTTCGGAATAGAACCACCAACGATCTTGGATTCGAACTTGAATTCGTCGCCATCCGGGTTCGGTTCGAAGATGATCTTGACGCGAGCGAACTGACCGGTACCACCGGACTGCTTCTTGTGCGTGTAGTCTTCTTCGTGCTGGCGCGTGATCGTTTCGCGATAGGCAACCTGCGGAGCACCGACGGTTGCTTCTACCTTGAATTCGCGACGCATACGGTCAACCAGAATGTCGAGGTGAAGCTCGCCCATGCCAGCAATGATCGTCTGACCAGATTCCTGGTCGGTCTTGACGCGGAACGAAGGGTCTTCTGCAGCCAGGCGGTTGAGCGCGAGGCCCATCTTTTCCTGGTCGCCCTTGGTCTTCGGCTCGATTGCGATCTGGATGACCGGCTCGGGGAATTCCATGCGCTCGAGGATAACCGGCTTCAGCGGGTCGCAGAGCGTATCGCCAGTGGTGGTTTCCTTGAGGCCTGCCAAAGCAACGATGTCGCCTGCGAAGGCTTCTTCGATGTCTTCACGCGAGTTCGAGTGCATCTGCAGCATACGGCCGACGCGCTCGCGCTTGTCCTTGACCGTGTTCATGACCGACGTGCCCTTTTCGAGCTTGCCAGAGTAGATACGCGCAAAAGTGAGCGAACCGACGAACGGGTCGTTCATGATTTTGAACGCAAGCATCGACAGCGGCTCTTCATCCGACGGATGGCGCTCGATTTCGGCTTCGGTCTTCACGTCGATACCCTTGATAGAAGGAATATCGAGCGGCGAAGGCAGATAGTCGCAAACGGCGTCGAGCAGAGGCTGAACACCCTTGTTCTTGAAAGCCGTGCCGCAGAACATCGGATGGAACTTGACGTCGATCGTGCCGCGGCGAACGAGAGCGCGGATCTTGTCGTTGTCCGGCATGATGCCTTCGAGGTAGGCTTCGGTCGCTGCTTCGTCGATCTCGACAACGGTCTCGATCAGCTTTTCGCGATATTCTTCAGCCTTGGCCTTCATGTCTTCCGGGATTTCAACGACATCCCACTGTGCGCCGAGCGATTCGTCGCGCCAGATGAGCGCGTTCATCTCGATCAGATCGATAACACCCTTGAACTCGGTTTCTGCGCCGATCGGCAGCTGCATGACAACAGCCGTTGCGCCGAGACGGGTCTTGATCATCTCGACAGAGCGGTAGAAGTCCGCACCGGTCTTGTCCATCTTGTTGCAGAAGATCATGCGCGGAACGTTGTACTTCTCAGCCTGACGCCAGACGGTTTCCGTCTGCGGCTCTACGCCGGCGTTGGCATCGAGAAGAGCAATAGCACCGTCGAGAACGCGCAGCGAACGCTCGACTTCGATCGTGAAGTCGACGTGGCCGGGTGTGTCGATGATGTTGAAGCGGCGCATTTTGCCGTCACGACCCTTCCAGTAGGTCGTCGTGGCAGCGGAGGTGATCGTGATGCCACGCTCCTGCTCCTGCTCCATCCAGTCCATCGTGGCCGCGCCATCGTGCACTTCGCCGATCTTGTGCGACTTGCCGGTGTAGTAAAGGATACGCTCGGTCGTCGTCGTTTTGCCAGCGTCGATGTGCGCCATGATACCGAAATTGCGGTAGTCTTCGATTTTATATTCGCGAGCCATAATGGACTGCCTTTCGATACCGTTCGGAATTACCAGCGATAGTGAGAGAACGCACGGTTGGCATCAGCCATCTTGTGCGTGTCTTCGCGCTTCTTGACGGCGCTACCGCGGTTGTTGGATGCATCGAGAAGCTCGCCGGAAAGGCGATCGACCATGGTCGTTTCATTGCGTTTGCGGGCAGCAGCGATCAGCCAGCGAATAGCGAGAGCCTGACGGCGCTCCGGACGAACGTCGACCGGAACCTGGTATGTCGCACCACCAACGCGACGCGAACGGACTTCAACGTGCGGGGCAATATTATCAAGCGCAGCATGGAACACGATGAGCGGCTCCTGCTTGGACTTGCCCTGTACGGAGTCGAACGCACCGTAGACGATGCTCTCAGCTACCGACTTCTTGCCATCAAGCATGATGGCATTCATGAACTTCGTGACGATCAGATCGCCGAACTTCGGGTCCGGGTTGATCTCGCGCTTTTCTGCTCTGTGACGTCTGGACATACTTCTCGTCTCTTAACCGTTAAGGCGCTTTATCACGCGGAGGACCTCACGCAGCGCCGGATTTCTAAAAACCCGAATTACTTCGGACGCTTCGCACCATACTTGGAGCGGCGCTGCTTGCGGTTCTTGACACCCTGGGTATCGAGAACGCCGCGGATGATGTGGTAACGGACACCCGGAAGGTCCTTCACGCGGCCGCCACGGATCATGACGACAGAGTGTTCCTGAAGGTTGTGACCTTCGCCAGGAATGTAACCGATGACTTCAAAGCCATTGGTCAGGCGGATCTTTGCGACCTTACGCAGAGCCGAGTTCGGCTTCTTCGGGGTCGTCGTGTAGACGCGGGTGCAAACACCACGCTTCTGCGGGTTTTCCTGCAGAGCAGGAACCTTGTTACGCTTTACGTTCGGCTGGCGCGGCTTGCGGATCAGCTGGTTTACGGTAGGCATTCAACCATCCCTTACGTTTATATCTCAGACCCTTGCGGGGGTAACTCGCGCCGTCTCCGGCAAGATCACACGCTTGTATCAATGCGCAAAACGTGGCCCGATCCGTTTTCACAGATGGACCACAGAGAGCAGAGGACGCAAAAGAAATGCGTCATGCGTGCAGGCAACATATCTTCAACGTGCGTTTCGAACCTTGTTTGAGGTGATCTCCAGGGCGTGCCGCCCCGGATGGCCATGCCTCACATGGGTTCCGATGGCGCGGGTACTACTGGTTTCCCGTCGTCTCGTCAAGGCTGTTAAGAAATAATCTTCGCTGGAACGCCTTGAAACGCGGCCTTTCAGCCCTCTTTTGAGGCTTTTAGACAAATTCGGCGGGAGTAGCCAAGATAAACTTGGGCATTGCGGCGAAAGCCGCTAAGGAATCAAAAAATGCACACGCCAAGCGCCTGAAAACAGATTCAAATCTAGAATCGAAGGACAGAGAATGATTACTAACCCCGACAACGACAACAATACCGAAGGTCCGATGGTTTTCATCATCATCGGGAAAGGATATGAGTCCGATGCCAGCGAGGGCGTCGACCTCCATATCATGCTGAAGGCTGCCGACGACGACAGTGCCGTGCGCGAGGCGCTCAACGCGCTCGCCGAAGAAGGATTCATCGAGGCCGATCTCGACCAGATCGGCATGCTGACGGAGATCCCGGAGGCGGAGCCACACGCTTCCGCCTATCAGGGTGCCGTCGAAGGCGAAGTCGCGATCATTCGCTTCAGCTGAATTCATCGATGAAGCCTGATGCGTCGAAGGTGCTCATCTATGCGACCTGGCGCGACCGGATTCTTGTTTTCGACGAGCCCGGCTTCCCGGAAGTCCTGTGGCAGGTGCCGGGCGGCACTGTCGAAGCCGACGAGGACGTGGCGGAGGCAGCCAGCCGCGAATTCCACGAGGAAACGGGACTGATGCCGCCAGCCGCCCCCCACCCGCTTTCCGTTCATGATTATCGGTTTTCAAAGAGCGGCAGAGAGATCTGCCACCGCCGCCACTATTTCCATGTCGTTCTCGTCGGCGAGCAGCCGTCCACGTGGCTCCATCGGGAACTGACCCCATTTGATGGTGGCGAGCCTATCCTGTTCCGATTCTTCTGGATCAGCCTTGCAGAGGCGAGAGCGAGTCTCGGCTATGGCATGGAGCATTCCCTGCCCTTGATCGGCTGAAGGCTCCCGCGGGGCCATCAGCCGATCAAGGTGCCCCACCCTACCCACCGACGAAAAAACCGCCCGGATCGCTCCGGGCGGTTTCAATTTGCTGGACACTGATTGCTCGGCGGGGCTGCCGATTATTCGGCAGCCGGAGCGCTTTCGCTGGCGAGGTCCTGGAGCATTGGGGTTGCAACTTCTGCACCCGTGCCCTTGCGGCGCTCTTCCAGGATCATCTCATCACGCGATGTCGCGATACGGCGGATCTGGGTCATGGTACCGCCGGTACCGGCCGGGATCAGACGGCCGACGATGACGTTTTCCTTCAGACCCTGCAGGCCGTCGGTCTTACCGGCGATCGCAGCTTCCGTCAGCACCTTGGTCGTTTCCTGGAAGGAGGCGGCAGAGATGAAGGACGGCGTCTGCAGCGATGCCTTGGTGATGCCGAGCAGAACCGGATCGCCGTAGGCAGGCTTCTTGCCCTGTTCGATCAGGCCGTCGTTGACGTCTTCGAGCTCGATACGGTCGACGTTGTCGCCGACGATATAGGTCGAGTCGCCTGCATCGGTGATTTCCACCTTCTGCAGCATCTGACGGACAATCACTTCGATGTGCTTGTCGTTGATGACAACGCCCTGCAAGCGGTAGACTTCCTGAATTTCGTTCACGAGGTAGGAAGCCAGAGCCTCCACGCCCTTGATCGCCAGGATGTCGTGCGGAGCCGGGTTGCCGTCGAGGATGTAATCACCCTTTTCGATGTAGTCGCCTTCCTGAAGGTGGAAGGGCTTGCCCTTCGGAATCAGGTATTCGACAGGCTCGACACCGTCTTCCGCCGGCTCGATGATGACGCGACGCTTGTTCTTGTAGTCGCGGCCGAGGCGGATCGTACCATCGATCTCAGCGATGATGGCATGGTCCTTCGGACGACGAGCTTCGAACAGTTCGGCAACACGCGGCAGACCACCGGTGATGTCCTTGGTCTTGGCGCTTTCCAGCGGCGAACGTGCAAGCACGTCACCCTGGGAAACCTTCTGACCCGGCTCGACCGACAGGATCGCGTCGACCGATAGCTGGAAGCGTGCATCGGCACCGCGCGGCAGCTTCATGACGTTGCCGCTGGCATCCTTGACGACGATTGCCGGCTTGAGGTCCGAACCGCGCGGGGTCGAACGCCAGTCGATAACCTGACGCTTGGTGATACCGGTGGATTCGTCGGTCGCTTCGAGAACCGAGAGACCGTCGATGACATCTTCGAACTGAACGGTACCCGCCACTTCCGTCATCATCGGACGTGTGTAGGGGTCCCACTCTGCCAGACGCTGACCGCGCTTGACCTTGTCGCCTTCGTCGACGTGCAACTTCGAACCGTAAGCAACGCGCTGCGAGGAGCGCTCTACGCCGCGTTCGTCCAGGATCTGGACGGTCATGTTGCGGCCCATGGCGACAAGAACGCCGTCCGAGTTACGCAGCATGTTGCGGTTCTTCATCTGCACCGTACCTTCGTACGACGCTTCGAGGAACGACTGGTCGACCACCGTCGCCGTACCGCCCAAGTGGAAGGTACGCATGGTGAGCTGGGTGCCAGGTTCACCGATCGACTGTGCGGCGATGACGCCGACAGCTTCGCCCATGTTGACCGGCGTACCGCGAGCAAGGTCGCGGCCGTAGCAGACGGCGCAAACTCCGGTCTGGATCTCGCAGGTCAGCGCCGAGCGAATACGGATCGACTGGATACCAGCCTTCTCGATCTCGATGACGTCAGGCTCGAGGATCATCTTGCCGGCATCGACGATGCGCTCGCCGGTGACCGGATGATCGATATCATCGAGCGCGGTACGACCGAGAATACGGACACCGATGGAAGCAACAACCTGACCGGCATCGACGATGGCAGTCATGGTGAGGCCGGTATCGGTACCGCAATCGACCGAGTTGACGATGCAGTCCTGCGCGACGTCGACGAGACGGCGCGTCAGGTAACCAGAGTTTGCCGTCTTCAAAGCGGTGTCTGCCAGACCCTTACGGGCACCGTGCGTCGAGTTGAAGTACTCGTTGACGGTCAGGCCTTCCTTGAAGTTCGAGGTGATCGGCGTTTCGATGATTTCGCCCGACGGCTTGGCCATGAGGCCCCGCATGCCGCCCAGCTGACGCATCTGGTTCGGAGAACCACGGGCGCCGGAGTGCGACATCATGTAGATGGCGTTCATCGGCTTCTGACGACCGGTGGTCTTGTCGAATTCGACGGCCTTAATGCGGGCCATCATGTCTTCGGCGACCTTCTCGGTGGCCTTGCCCCAGGCGTCGACGACCTTGTTGTACTTTTCGCCCTGGGTGATCAGGCCGTCATTGTACTGCTGTTCGTATTCCTTCACCAGATTTTCGGTGTCACCGACGATCTTCGCCTTGGTTTCAGGAATGACCATGTCGTCCTTGCCGAACGAAATGCCAGCGCGGCAGGCATGGCCGAAGCCGAGCTGCATGATGCGGTCGCAGAAAATGACTGTGTCCTTCTGGCCGCAATGGCGATAGACCGCGTCGATCATCTTGGAGATGTTCTTCTTGGTCATTTCCTGGTTGCAGATGTCGAAGGTGACCTTGCCGTTCTTGGGCAGAAGTTCGCCGATGAGCAGACGGCCAGGCGTCGTTTCATAGATCTTCGAGTACGGCTTGCCATCTTCGTCGATCGACTTGAAGCGGCCGCGGATCTTAGTGTGCAGCGTCACGACCTTGGTTTCGAGCGCATGATGCAGCTCGCCGAGGTCGGAGAACGCCATGCCTTCGCCCGGCTCGTTCTGATTCATGATCGAGAGGTAATAGAGACCCAGAACCATGTCCTGCGACGGAACGATGATCGGTGCACCGTTGGCCGGGTGCAGGATGTTGTTCGTCGACATCATCAGAACGCGGGCTTCGAGCTGGGCTTCAAGCGATAGCGGCACGTGAACCGCCATCTGGTCACCGTCGAAGTCGGCGTTGAAGGCCGTGCAGACAAGCGGATGCAGCTGGATCGCCTTGCCTTCAACCAGGATAGGTTCGAAGGCCTGGATGCCCAGGCGGTGCAGCGTCGGTGCGCGGTTCAGGAGAACCGGGTGCTCGCGGATGACCTCGTCGAGGATATCCCAAACTTCCGGCTTTTCCTTTTCAACCAGCTTCTTGGCCTGCTTGACGGTCGAGGAGTAACCCTTGGCGTCGAGGCGGGCGTAGATGAACGGCTTGAACAGCTCGAGCGCCATCTTCTTCGGCAGACCGCACTGGTGCAGCTTCAGTTCCGGGCCGGTCACGATGACCGAACGGCCGGAATAGTCGACGCGCTTGCCGAGCAGGTTCTGACGGAAGCGGCCCTGCTTGCCCTTGAGCATGTCGGACAGCGACTTCAGCGGACGCTTGTTGGCGCCGGTGATGACACGGCCGCGGCGGCCGTTGTCGAACAGCGCATCGACCGATTCCTGCAGCATGCGCTTTTCGTTGCGGATAATGATACCCGGCGCACGAAGCTCGATCAGGCGCTTCAGACGGTTGTTACGGTTGATGACGCGGCGATAGAGATCGTTCAGGTCGGAGGTCGCGAAACGACCGCCGTCGAGCGGCACGAGCGGACGCAGATCCGGCGGAATGACCGGAACGACCTTCATGATCATCCATTCGGGACGGTTGCCCGACTCCATGAAGTTCTCGACGATCTTCAGGCGCTTCATCAGCTTCTTCTGCTTGAGATCCGACGTGGTGTCGGCGAGATCGGAGCGAAGGTCGCCCGCGATCTTCTCAAGGTTCATCGAGGCCAGCATCTCATAGATTGCTTCGGCGCCGATCATGGCCGTGAACTGGTCTTCGCCGTATTCGTCAACGGCCAGCATGTATTCTTCTTCCGAGAGGAGCTGGTGCTCCTTAAGGGCGGTCAGGCCCGGCTCGGTGACAATATAGTTTTCGAAGTAGAGAACGCGCTCCACATCCTTCAGAGTCATGTCCAGCAGCGTCGAGATGCGGCTTGGCAGCGACTTCAGGAACCAGATATGGGCAACCGGAGCGGCGAGCTCGATGTGGCCCATACGCTCACGGCGAACGCGCGACAGCGTGACTTCAACGCCGCACTTTTCGCAGATGATGCCCTTGTACTTCATGCGCTTGTACTTGCCGCACAGGCACTCGTAGTCCTTGATCGGGCCAAAGATGCGCGCGCAGAAAAGACCATCGCGTTCCGGCTTGAACGTACGATAGTTGATCGTTTCCGGCTTCTTGATCTCACCATAAGACCAGGAGAGAATCTTCTCCGGAGACGCAATCGAAATCCGGATGGAATCGAAATTCTGCGCAGGCACCTGCGGATTGAAAAGATTCATGACCTCTTGGTTCATGCCTGTCTCCTTCATGGGCTTAGCGCCCTCAAACTGCGATGGTCGGCGGCAATTCCCGGGCGCCGCGCCATAGCAAAAAACGACAATAACCGCAAAATGCGGCGAAATCGTCCCTGCCCGGCCGACACGATACGGGGCCCGAGCGGGAACGGTGTGCGCTGCAGGACAGCGCACACCCTATCAATGGTTACTCGGCAGCGTCCGGCAGCTGGCCTGCCTGCTGCTCGTCGAGCTTCGAGTTCTCGAGTTCGACGGAGAGACCCAACGAGCGCATCTCCTTGACGAGAACGTTGAAGCTTTCCGGAATACCGGCTTCGAACGTATCGTCGCCCCGGACGATGGCTTCGTAGACCTTGGTACGGCCGGCGACGTCGTCCGACTTCACCGTCAGCATTTCCTGCAGCGTATAGGCTGCACCGTACGCTTCCAGAGCCCAGACTTCCATTTCGCCGAAGCGCTGACCGCCGAACTGCGCCTTGCCGCCCAGCGGCTGCTGGGTAACGAGCGAGTAAGGACCGATCGACCGGGCGTGGATCTTGTCGTCGACCAGGTGGTTCAGCTTCAGCATGTAGATGTAGCCAACCGTGACCTGGCGGTCGAACTGCTCGCCGGTACGGCCGTCGTACAGCGTCGACTGACCGCTCTCCTTGAGACCGGCCAGAGCAAGCATGTCGTTGACATCACCTTCATGCGCACCGTCGAAGACTGGAGTTGCAATCGAAACACCGCGCTTCCACTGGTCGGCCAGACGCAGGACCGAGTCGTCGTCGAAGTCCTTGACCTGTTCGGCCTTCGGACCGTCGCCGACAACGTCGCCGATCGTCTTGCGCAGCGGCTCGATGTTGCCGTTGGCCTTGTAGGCCTCGATCAGTTCACCGATCTGGCGACCCATGCCAGCGCAAGCCCAGCCAAGGTGCGTCTCGAGAATCTGACCAACGTTCATGCGCGAAGGCACGCCCAGCGGGTTCAGAACGACGTCGACGTGCGTACCATCTTCCAGGAACGGCATGTCTTCGACCGGCACGATACGCGACACGACACCCTTGTTGCCGTGACGGCCGGCCATCTTGTCGCCTGGCTGGATCTTGCGCTTCACAGCGACGAAGACCTTGACCATCTTCATGACGCCCGGAGGCATTTCGTCGCCACGCTGGACTTTCTCGACCTTATCCATGAAGCGCTGTTCTAGGCGCGACTTGGACTCGTCGTACTGGCCGCGCAGAGCTTCGAGTTCGCTCTGGACTTTCTCGTCTTCGACCGCGAACATCCACCACTGCGAGCGGGGATATTCGGAGACGACGGCGTTCGCCAGCTCGGTGCCCTTCTTGAAGCCCTTCGGGCCTGCGATAGCGACCTGACCTCGGAGCATGTCGACCAGACGGCCGTAGACGTTGCGGTCGAGGATCGCCTGCTCGTCGTCGCGGTCCTTTGCAAGACGCTCGATTTCTTCGCGCTCGATGGCCATCGCACGTTCGTCTTTTTCAACGCCGTGGCGGTTGAAGACGCGCACTTCGACAATCGTTCCGTAGGTGCCCGGAGGCATACGCATGGACGTATCGCGGACGTCGGACGCCTTTTCGCCGAAGATGGCGCGCAGAAGTTTTTCTTCCGGCGTCATCGGGCTTTCGCCCTTCGGCGTGATCTTGCCGACGAGGATATCGCCCGGCTGAACTTCCGCGCCGATGTAGACGATGCCGGCTTCGTCGAGGTTCTTCAGCGCTTCTTCCGACACGTTCGGAATGTCGCGCGTGATTTCTTCCGGACCAAGCTTGGTGTCACGCGCCATCACTTCGAATTCTTCGATGTGGATGGAGGTGAACACGTCGTCAGCAACGATACGCTCGGAGAGCAGGATCGAGTCTTCGTAGTTGTAACCGTTCCACGGCATGAATGCGACGAGCGCATTGCGGCCGAGAGCGAGATCGCCCAGATCCGTGGACGGACCGTCGGCGAGGATGTCGCCGCGGTTGACCTCGTCACCGACGGTGACCAGCGGACGCTGGTTTACGCAGGTGTTCTGGTTCGAGCGCTGGAACTTCTGCAGACGGTAGATATCGACGCCGGACTTGCCCGCTTCGAGGTCTTCCGTCGCACGGATAACGATACGCGTCGCGTCGACCTGGTCGACCACGCCGCCGCGACGGGCGCCGATAGCAGCACCGGAGTCGCGAGCAACGACCGGTTCCATGCCGGTGCCGACGAACGGTGCCTCAGCACGCAGCAGAGGCACGGCCTGACGCTGCATGTTCGAGCCCATCAGAGCGCGGTTCGCGTCGTCGTTTTCCAGGAACGGGATCAGAGCGGCAGCAACCGAAACGACCTGCTTCGGCGAGACGTCCATCAGGTTCATGCTGTCGCGCGGAGCGAGCATAACTTCGCCGGCGTGACGGCAAACAACGAACTCGTCGACGAAGGAGCCTTCCTTGTCGAGTTCGGCGTTGGCCTGTGCGACGTAGTACTTCGCCTCTTCCATTGCGGAGAGGTAAAGAACGTCGCTCGTCACCTTGCCGTCAACGATACGGCGGTACGGGCTTTCGATGAAGCCGTACTTGTTGACGCGTGCGAAGGTCGCGAGGCTGTTGATCAGACCGATGTTCGGGCCTTCCGGCGTCTCGATCGGGCAAATACGGCCGTAGTGGGTCGGATGAACGTCGCGCACTTCGAAACCGGCGCGCTCACGGGTCAGACCACCCGGGCCAAGTGCCGAAAGACGACGCTTGTGGGTGATTTCCGACAGCGGGTTGACCTGGTCCATGAACTGCGAGAGCTGCGAGGAGCCGAAGAATTCACGAACTGCCGCAGCTGCCGGCTTCGCGTTGATCAGGTCCTGCGGCATGACCGTGTCGATTTCGATCGAGGACATACGTTCCTTGATCGCGCGCTCCATGCGAAGCAGGCCGAGACGGTACTGGTTTTCCATCAATTCGCCGACCGAGCGAACACGGCGGTTGCCGAGGTTGTCGATGTCGTCGATTTCGCCCTTGCCGTCGCGCAGTTCGACAAGCATCTTGACCACGGCCAGAATGTCGTCCTTGCGCAGGATGCGGACGGTGTCTTCGACGTCGAGGTCGAGACGCATGTTCATCTTCACGCGGCCAACGGCGGAGAGATCGTAACGCTCCGCATCGAAGAACAGCGAGTTGAACATGGCTTCGGCCGATTCCATGGTCGGCGGCTCACCCGGACGCATGACGCGGTAGATGTCGAACAGAGCGTCCTGGCGGTTCTCGTTCTTGTCTGCGTTCAAGGTGTTGCGGATGTAGGCACCGACGTTGATGTGGTCGATACCGAGAACCGGGATCTCATCGAAGCCGTTGGCGAGGATGATCGGCAGGCTCTTTTCGTCGATTTCGTCGCCGGCCTCGAGGTAGATTTCACCCGTCGAGTAATTGACGATGTCTTCGGCGAGGAAGTTGCCGTACAGGTCTTCGTCGGTCGCCTTCAGTGCCTTGAGGCCCTTGTCGGACAGTGTGCGAAGCAGACGCGGGGTCAGCTTCTTGCCGCCTTCGACAACGACTTCGCCGGTGTCGGCATCGACCATGTCGGTGATGGTCTTCGCACCCTTCAGGGTCTCAGGCGTAAACGGAATACGCCAGCCCTTGCCGTCGCGGGCATAATTCGACTTCGTATAGAACGTCGACAGGATTTCCTCGCCGTCCATGCCGAGCGCCATCAGCAGCGACGTCACCGGCAACTTGCGGCGGCGGTCGATACGGGCGTAGACGATGTCCTTGGCGTCGAACTCGATGTCGAGCCACGAACCGCGGTAAGGAATGACGCGAGCAGCAAAGAGCAGCTTGCCGGAAGAATGGCTCTTGCCCTTGTCGTGGTCGAAGAAGACGCCCGGCGAACGGTGCATCTGGGACACGATAACGCGCTCGGTGCCGTTCACGATGAACGTACCGTTGTTCGTCATGAGCGGCATGTCGCCCATGTAAACGCTCTGTTCCTTGATGTCCTTGATGGACTTCGCGCCCGTATCCTCGTCGATATCGAACACGATGAGACGGAGAGTAACCTTCAGCGGCGCGGCGTAGGTGAGGTCGCGCTGGCGGCATTCATCGACGTCGAACTTCGGCGGTTCGAACTCATAGGACACGAATTCCAGCATCGAAGCGCCGGAAAAATCCGTGATCGGGAAAACGGACTTGAAGACGGCCTGAAGGCCCTCATCAGGGCGACCGCCCTTGGGCTCTTCAACCATCAGGAACTGATCATACGATGCCTTCTGAACCTCGATGAGGTTCGGCATCTCTGCTACTTCTGGAATCTTACCGAAAAACTTGCGTACGCGCCTACGACCATTGAACGAAAGGGTCTGAGCCATCGTCGCTCCTTCAAAAATTGCATCCGGGCCTGCAACGGACGGGAACCGATGGCCAGTCGACCCCGTCAATCAATGAGTAGTCCAATCTCGTCTCACTTCCCGAAACTGCGAGGCCGGAGTGCCTACACGTTTCGGTTCGAGACCATCCTCTTGAAGAACCCATTACCCAAAAGCMGGTTTCACGCGGCTTTTGGGTAATTCGTTCAAAAAACGGCAAATGGGAGGCAGGAAAATCTGCCTCCCAAATGCAGTTCAAGATTACTTAACGTCGGCCTTTGCGCCGGCGTCTTCAAGCTTCTTCTTGATGTCAGCAGCTTCAGCCTTGGAAACAGCTTCCTTGACAGCCTTCGGAGCGCCTTCGACGAGGTCCTTGGCTTCCTTGAGGCCGAGGCCCGTGATAGCGCGGACTTCCTTGATGACGTTGATCTTGTTGGCACCAGCTTCAACCAGAATAACGTCGAATTCAGTCTTTTCTTCTTCAACGACAGCAGCAGCGCCGCCGCCAGCAGCGGCAGCAACAGCTACCGGAGCAGCAGCAGAAACGCCCCACTTTTCTTCAAGAAGCTTGGACAGTTCTGCGGCTTCCAGAACGGTCAGCGTGGAGAGGTCGTCTACGATCTTTGCGAGATCAGCCATTTTATCAGTTCCTTTTGTTCGGTTCGAACCGGTTATCTATAAACAGCGAAAAACCGCCTTACGCGGCTTCGTCCTTCTTGGCATAAGCCGAGAACACGCGAGCAAGCTGGCTTGCCGGTGCTGCAACAACGCTTGCGATGCGGGTAGCCGGTGTCTGGATCATGCCCAGCAGCTTCGCACGCAGTTCGTCCAACGACGGCAGGGTCGCAAGCGACTTGACTGCATCGGCGTTGAGCGTGGTTGTTCCCATGGCGCCGCCCAGTACAACGATCTTGTCGTTGCCCTTGGCGAAATCCACGACGACTTTCGGAGCGGTGATCGGATCGACGCTATAAGCGATCAGCGTCTGACCTGTGAAGAGATTTGAAATCCCTTCCGCTTCCGTACCCTGAAGGGCGATCTTGGCCAGGCGGTTCTTCGCGACTTTGACGGTGCCGCCAGCAGCGCGCATCTTCGAACGAAAATCGTTCATCTGCGCGACTGTAGCACCAGCATAGTGGGCCACGACAACCGAGCCCGAAGCCTTGAAGACTTCGTTCAGTTCCGTGACGAATTCGCGTTTTTCCGCTCTTTCCACTGCCTATCTCCAGTTGGCGGGACCGTGAAACGGACCCACCGGGTTGCCTTTGCCTCCTGGGATCAGAATAGATCCCAAGCGACGCTTGAGGATCCTGTCCCCTCGCGCTCCGCGCCAGAAAGGCTAAGAGGCACAAGGCATCCAAGGCTCGAACCAAATCCATCGAAGCAGAGCTTCATGCAATTCGGGTCTTACCCGTCTCATGCAGGCCAAGTGATTAAGGGAAAACCACCTGCAATCTCGGACAGGATTCCGGATTTCTCCGGAATATTCCGGCCCCTTGCGAGGCCGGAATTCTTTGAACCGGACCGAAGCCCGGGAAAACTTGTTTAAGCGGCCGTAACGGACGACGGGTCGATCTTGACGCCCGGACCCATGGTCGAAGAGATCGCTACGCGCTTGACGTAGTGGCCCTTTGCGCCAGCCGGCTTTGCCTTGATGACTGCGTCGGCGAAAGCCTTGATGTTTTCTTCAAGAGCCTTGGCGTCGAACGAAGCCTTGCCGATGCCGGCGTGGATGATACCAGCCTTCTCGACACGGAACTCGACAGCGCCGCCCTTCGAAGCCTTTACGGCGCCAGCAACGTCCATCGTGACAGTTCCGACCTTCGGGTTCGGCATCATGCCACGCGGGCCGAGAACCTTACCGAGGCGACCGACGAGCGGCATCATGTCAGGGGTCGCGATGCAGCGATCGAAGTCGATCTTGCCGCCCTGAACGATTTCGACAAGCTCTTCAGCGCCGACGATGTCAGCACCAGCAGCCTTGGCTTCATCAGCCTTGACGCCACGAGCGAAGACAGCAACGCGAACGTCGCGGCCCGTGCCGTTCGGCAGGTTGACCACGCCGCGGACCATCTGGTCTGCGTGACGCGGATCGACGCCGAGGTTCATTGCAACTTCGATGGTCTCATCGAACTTGGCGACAGCCCGTTCCTTGACCATGCCGATAGCAAGATCGAGGGCGTAGAGCTTTGTAGGATCAACACCTTCGTTGATCTTCTTAGTGCGCTTGCCAGCCATGGTCTTAACCTACCACTTCCAGGCCCATGGCGCGGGCAGAGCCCTCAATCATCGCCATTGCACCTTCGATATTCGCCGCGTTCAGATCCTTCATCTTGGCTTCTGCGATGGCCTTGACCTGAGCCTTGCTCAGCTTGCCAACAGCAGCGCCCTTGCCCGGCGTCTTGGAGCCGGACTGGATCTTTGCTTCCTTCTTGATGAAGTAGCTGACTGGCGGCTGCTTCATGATGAAGGTGAAAGACTTGTCCTGGTAGTAGGTGATGACGACCGGGATCGGCATACCCTTTTCCATTTCCTGCGTAGCAGCGTTGAACGCCTTGCAGAATTCCATAATGTTTACGCCACGCTGACCAAGCGCCGGGCCAATTGGCGGGGACGGGTTTGCCGATCCTGCCTTAACCTGAAGCTTGAGCTGGCCTGCAACTTTCTTAGCCATATCTCTCTGCCTTTCATTGATGACCGGTTACCCGGCCAGTGATGCCGGACTTCTCCGGCGGCTGCGGTTGCGTGGTGCGGATCCAAGGTCCGGCTAAGACCCCTCACCTTCCACGCGGTTCACGGTTTTCACCGCGGCCGATCAGACCTTTTCGACCTGAGCGTATTCCAGTTCGACCGGCGTAGCGCGGCCAAAGATCGACACTTCCACCTTCAGGCGCGAACGCTCTTCGTCCACATCTTGAACCGTGCCGTTGAACGAAGCGAACGGACCATCGGAAACGCGGACCTGCTCGCCGATCTCGAAAGTGACCGAAGACTTCGGACGCTCGACACCTTCCTGAACCTGACCCAGGATGCGTTCCGCCTCGTAGTCAGGAATCGGAACAGGCTTGTTGTCGGAACCGAGAAAGCCCGTGACTTTCGGCGTATTCTTGATCAGGTGGTAAGCTTCATCCGTCAGGTTGGCGCGAACGAGCACATAGCCCGGAAAGAACTTCCGCTCGGAATCGACCTTGCGGCCGCGGCGTACTTCAACCACCTTTTCAGTCGGGACGAGAATCTTTTCAAAAAGATGCTGCAACCCCTTCTGTTTGGCCTTCTCCTCGATGGATTCAGCCACCTTCTTCTCAAAATTCGAATATGCGTGGACGATATACCAACGTGCCGCCATCTTATATCTCCACCCGTTCAGTTGCCGACGTTGAGCACAAAGCCCAGAAGCCAGCCAATGAGCTGGTCAGCAGCAAAGAAGAACAGCGCGGCAAAAACCACCATGACAAGAACCATGACCGTCGAGATCATCGTCTCACGGCGCGACGGCCAAGTAACTTTCGACGTCTCCGTGCGGACCTGCTGTAGAAACGTAAACGGATTAGATTTGGATGCCATCGACTGCCCACGCAATTACGGCGCGTAAAGCTGAACAAATCAGCCCCACGCACCGCGTGTCTGTTGAACCCTACATAAACACCGATTCCCGAATATACAAGAGGGAAACCGAAGCTTAACGAAATTAGCCATAGTCGCCGCCCGGAATGGAACGCTGCGGAAAGCCGCGCTGTCCACTCAAGGAAGATGGCAGGGGCAGTAAGGCTCGAACTTACGACCTGCGGTTTTGGAGACCGCCGCTCTACCAACTGAGCTATACCCCTTTACGCTTTGCATTCAGCCCTTTGACCCGAAAGCCCCGAAGCATGACTGCAAGCATGGGGCTCCTTTAAGGCGGCGGCGCGGGATTGGCAAGTGCGTTTTTCGATTTTTCCAATTCCGCGTCACGCCGCTATGAACCAATCAGACGTTTACATATTTGCGCCAGTCGTGTTCCTCCTTGAAACCCAGCACCTCCCGGATTTTCCGATTGGACAGCAAGCTCTCATACTCACCGATATCGCGCGCGAACGGCACATTCGGAAAGAACCGCCGGGCAAGCTCTCGTGATGGCGTGTTGGCCGAAACGGTGTCGTTTACGGCATTAAACACTTGAAAGCCCAAGCCATCCTTCTCGATGCAGAGATGGCAGATCTGCCCGAGATCCCGGGCATCTATGTAGCTCCAGGCGATTCGCTTTCTCATTTCTGGATTGGCGAAATAGGTCGGGAACTTCTCATACTCGTGCGGTTCGATAACATTTCCGATTCGCAGCGCATAGATGTCGAACCCCGACCGCTCGGCGAAGGCCCGCGCAGTCTTCTCGTTGACGACTTTCGACAAACCGTAAGAGTCCATCGGATTGACGTCGTAGTCCTCTTCCAACGGAAATTGGTGGAAGTCGCGATGCCCTTCGGCAAAGCAGATGCCGTAGGTCGTCTCGCTTGAGGCGACGACAATCTTCCTGATGCCGAGCTTGACCGCCGCTTCGATCACGTTGTACGTGCCCATCGCGTTGATGCGGAACGTCTCATTGTCGGGTTTGATCAATATCCGCGGAATGGCGGCGAAATGAACCACCGCATCATAAGGCTGCACGCCCCTGCCCGCCTCCAGATCCGGAAAGTCACGGTGCATCGAAAGCGCGTTGAAAACCTGGCCGCTATCGGTGATGTCGACGATCAGGTTGGTAACGCCTGGGCTGTCTAGCGGCACGAGATCGACATTGTGAACTTCATACCCAGCGTTGACCAGCCAAGGCACGGCGTGCCGTCCAGCCTTGCCCGAGCCGCCAGTGAAAAGTACGCGCTTTTTCATGATATCCTCCGCCTTTACGAGATCGCGGGATAGATAAAGGCTTTGCCCGCCAGCGCAAGGGAGCGCGGCGTCCTATCGTCGTGGGCAATCCACAATTTGCCATCATCGCAAAGAGAAAGGCCCTGGCGTTTCCGCCAGGGCCTGTACGTGTTCCCGATAACTCGAAGATTACTCGACGATCGAGGCAACGATGCCGGCGCCGACGGTACGGCCGCCTTCGCGGATCGCGAAGCGCAGCTTTTCTTCCATCGCGATCGGAACGATCAGCTCGACGGCAACGGTGACGTTGTCGCCAGGCATAACCATTTCCGT
>NZ_JBFTOF010000047.1:0-19260 GCF_056397845.1 Rhizobium sp. 05L419 | reverse complement strand
TCAGGATGCGGCCCGAGCGCGCCTTTTCCGACAGCTTGGTTTTCTGAGCATCGTCGAATTCTTCAAAGACAATCTGAACGACGCGGGCCAGCTCACGGCGTTTCTTGTCGGGCAGATGATCGAGTTGGTCGAGTATGATCAAGGCGAGGTGCCCTTATGTTTATTTGGCAATACCGAAAATGCAATGACTGGATTCTCTACTGACGGCACTGAAAGTGCAAGAGGCGGTTGATGAGGTGCTGCACGGGGTTCCTCCCCCGCAACGATTCCGCGACTGCGCTGAATGAATTCGACTCAGCATCTGCCTTGGCGTTGACCGCATCTCGTAGGATCCGAGTGTCACGCGACGATATCGTCGATATTGCGTGTTCGTTGGTGAAACCGAGGAAGGGGCATAAGACGCCGGTTCGATCCGTCGTGGCGGCTTTTGCGGACAACAGGCGAGCCGATTGGGGACCATTGTGTCAACCGGGCTTTCCGCTGCTCTCGGGCGAATAGAACAAGCCAGTTAGCAACAACAAAATGGCCGGTAGCAGCGTGCCGGCCACGCCAATCTTGACTTGTGCGAAAGCGCCAGCGGCGCATCCGACGACAAAGCCGACGACGAGGATAATTGACGTCAGCGACTGCCCCCATTCCTCAGGCTTCTCCTTGTAGCCAATGAGACGGCGTGCAGCTGCGACCGCAAGACCAGCGATATTGCCAGTCATCAACGAGAACGGCGGCCCGAGCCTGGGGTCGAGGCGCTCGATCGCCGTCAACATACCCATCGCGACGACGGCGAAGAGAGCACAGGTGGTGTCAGGACCGGTGTGGCTGATCGCAAGGCCGGCAGAAATCGCGAATGCACAGGCCGCGATGACGAGCGTCCAGAACGTGGCGCGCTCCAAGGGCTTGATCCAGGCGACCAGGATCGCCGCAAGGCCCGCGCCAAACATAAAGAGCGGGAATGTCATGATCTGGAGGCCGCGCAGGCCACCCTTTTCGTGACCCATCATGCCCAGTCCAATAAGGATAACATTGCCGGTTACCAGTCCGACAAAAAGGCCACCCAGATGAATAAAAAACAGCGCATCCGAGAACCCGGATATGAACGCGAGGACCAATGAATTGCGCTTGGTGCGAAGTGTTTCCAGCATTCTCTGTTGTCGCCTCTTTTCATGTTGGAAGCTATTTGCCGTCCGCTTTGAAAGCGAAGGAACGGATTCTAAGTGACAATACACCATCGGGCATAGCCGGATGGTCGGGAAAAATCTTGTCTTCAGGTATGACGATTTGGACGAAATCATCCTTTCGCTACCCGGCACCTTACAGAAGCCACGTTCAATCGCGCGAGGCGTTGGCAATACCGGCTACACGTTACGCGCCAAGCTACTTGCCGAGATCCAAGAGCGGCGGGTGCATCCGATACCAGAGGTCGGTCGTTGGGCCGGCGATTGCCACCGAGATCTATCTCGTTCTGACGCTCGCGCGCGGCGACATCGTCATTATGGCTGCGGTTGAGCGGTGAGCTGATTGGGATCTGATGCCGCGCATCATCGCCGACGACTTCACCTTCGTGACGAACATTGCCCGCGACTTCCGGAAGCTTTATGCGATGGAAGAACTGCATGCCGGCCTGGTCACCATCGTGCCACAGGTGCAGCGATGCGGAGGGAGTACTTTGGCCGCATTTTGTAGACGGCCAGCAAATCGTCAACGAGGTCATCGAAATCGCGCTCGACGGCGAGGATGCCGCCGTCTTGATGCAATATGCGCTTCCTGAACGCAACTGCCGTCCAGAACGGTCATTTTCCGCCGATCCTCGATAGATCGACCCGCATTCCCGCACGGCCGATATCGCTTCATTTGGCTGGACCTCATCCGGCCCGACAGGCTCTGGGCCGCGGTCTCGCTTTGCATCGCGCGATGTCGAAGCGAATTGATGGACGGCCGGTTCACCTGGATCATCCGGCCGAAAAACCCCAAACCTTCGAACTCTCTGGTTTTCCAGGCATAGACAGCGTCCTCGAAAATCTGCGAGAAGCCCTCGCGTTCTCGAGGTTTCCATATCATTTGGCGACGACGCGGATCTTGGCGCTCAGTCTGGAAGCGTCCTCCTAAGGCGATGGATATGAGCTGCGCCAATGCCGCAACAGCCGCCGATGATTGTTGCGCCGGCCTCGACCCAAGAGCAGGCATAACGCGAATAGGCATCGCCATTCAGGTCATCGCGCGTATCGTGCAGGCCTTCATTTGCGGCTGCTTCGCCCTGCTCGCCTTCGAAGGCATTGGCATAGACGCCGATTTCGAGGGGAGCGTCCATCTTCCGGAATACGCGCGCTGCCGTCTCCACCGCCGCCTGCATGACTTCAGGCTTGCTGCAATTGAACAGGAAGGCTTCAGCACCCGATGAAACTGCCCACGATGCCGCGTCCTCGACCCTTTCACCGGAACGAAGCTTCGGTTCGCCGCCCCTTATGGCAGCCTCGCCATCCGCCAATGTGAAGGAAATCCAGAGCGGCTTTCCTGATGTCGCCACGGCCTTGCGGACAGCCTCTGCCTCGGCGACCAGGCTCAATGTCTCCCCGAGCCATATGTCGACGAAGGGGTCGAGGTTTTCGACAAGAACCTTGAGGTAATGCTGCACGCGCGAAGGCTGGAAGTTCTGCGGCTCGTATGAGCCGAAGATCGGCGGCAGCGAACCCGCGACCAGCACCTTCCGATCCGTAGCGGCATCGGCCGCCTCGCGCGCCAAGCGACCTGCAAGACGGATCAGTGCTGCCCCATCCTTCCAGAACCGGTCCTCGCCGATATGAAAGGGCACCAGCGCATAGCTGTTTGTCGTAATGACCTGCGAGCCGGCGGCGATGAATTCCTGGTGGACCTTGCTGACGATATCCGGCGAGTTGATCAGCGCCAATGCCGACCATTCCGGTTGTTTCAGTTCGGCGCCCAGCCGCAGCAACTCGCGGCTCATGCCGCCATCGAGAATTCGCGTCGTGCTCATGCAAGGGTCTCCATTCAGGCTGTCGCGCCGTCACCGGCGGCGAGCTTTTCATAACAAAGTGGGCKAGATGTACGTGGTTCGTGCGTCAGGGTGTTCATGGCCTTACCCGTCGGGCTAGCGACGAACCGGCACCTGCGCTTCGAGACTTCGAAAGACGCGGGCGATCACTGCGGTCAAGGCGAGATAGAAGAGGGTGACGACCAGCAGCGGTTCATAGACGAGCAGCGTGTCCTGCCGTACCTTGTTTGCTACGGCGTAGAGATCCATCACCGTTACCGTAAAGGCGAGCGGCGTCGCCTTGAGCTGCATGACGATCTCGCCCGCAATGGTCGGCAGGGCGATGCCAATGGCGCGCGGCAGCCAGATGCGGCGGATCAGCATCAAGGGCGACAGGCCAAAGGCCCGGCCGGCTTCGAGCTCGCCCTTCGGAACGGCAAGCAGCGCGCCGCGCAACACCTCCGCCTCATAGGCCGCATAGTTCAGCGTGAAACTGACGGCGGCAAAGAAGAAACCCTCACGCAAGATCGGCCAAAACAGGCTCTGCCGGATGCCAGGGATCATGGGGAGTAGCGAGCCCACCCCGTAGTAGAGAAGCCACAGCTGTATCAACAGAGGCGTGCCGCGGAAGAATGTGCAGTAGCCGCGAGCGACCAGCCGAGTCAGTCTGCCGCCGCTGACCTGCGCGAAGGCGAGGCCGATGGCGAGGGCGAAGCCGAACACCACGGAGATCACAAGCAGGCAAATCGTCTGCCAGGCGCCCGTCAGAAGCAGCGGCCAGTATGAAGAGATCCAGGTGAAACTCATGGGGCGCTTTCTTCAGGCAAGGCGCGGCTGTCCCCGCCGTACCCGCCCCTCGATCAATTTGACGACGACGTTGGAAACCAGCGTGATGGCGAGGTAGAGAAAGGCCGAAGCAAGGAAAAAGACGAAGTAATGTTTGGTACTTGCCCCGGCAAGACGGGTGGCAAGCGCCAGTTCCTGATAGCCGACGACGGCGACTAGCGCGCTGTCCTTGGTGACCGACATCCACAGATTGGCGAGACCCGGCAGAGCGTTTGGCAAGAGCGCTGGCAGCAGGACCCGGCGGAACCGCAGCACGGGCCCCATGCCGAAGGCCTTGGCCGCCTCGATCTGGCCAATAGGAATGGCGAGGATCGCGCCGCGAAGCACCTCCGTCATATAGGCACCCTGCACGAAACCCAACACGGCGACGGCTGCGATGAAACCGTTCACATTGACCGACGGCAGGTCCAACGCGGCCAGGAGCCGGTTGAGGCCATCGGTGCCGGCATAATAGAGCCCGACGATCAGGATCAGCTCCGGGACGGCGCGGATCACCGTTGTATAGAAATCGAGCAGCAGGCGGAGTATGCGGTTGCCCGAAAGCTTTCCAAGTGCGCCGGCCGTGCCGAGCAGCAGGCCGATTGCGAAGGCGCAAGCCGAGATGGCGACAGTGGCGACAGCACCTGCCAGAAGAACGCCGCCCCATCCCGGAGGATAGGGAGACAACAGGTCCAGAATACCTTGTTGCGCGGTCGCCATCGTTCGGACTGCTTACTTTGCGCCGTAGATGTCGAAATCGAAGTATTTCTTGGTGATGGCATCATATTGGCCGTCGGCACGGACCGCTGATATCGCCGTGTTCAGCTTGGCTTTGAGCTCTGTGTCTTCCTTGCGCAGGCCGCCCGAAACGCCAGCCCCGAGGATCTCCTTGTCATCGGCGACGTCGCCCATCTTGGCGCAGCAATCCTTGCCGCCATCGCTTTTGAGGAAAGCGTCAAGCGCCAGTGAATCGCCAAAGACATAGTCGATACGGCCGGAAGCGAGGTCCTGAAAAGCCTCGTCGAGCGTCTGGTAGGTCTTTTCCTCCGCAGCCTCGGCGAAATACTTCTTGTAATATTCCGACTGGATCGTGGACACCTGGATGCCGATGGTTTTGCCCTTCACGTCGTCGGCAGTGGCGCCCGGCTTCTGGTCCTTGGGACCGATCAAGGTGCTCGGCGTGTTGTAATATTTGTCGGTGAAGTCGATCACCTTCGAGCGTTCGGCGGTGTTCGACATCGACGACCAGATCACGTCGAACTTCTTGCTCTGGAGAGCCGGAATGAGGCCATCCCAGGAGATGTCGACGATCGAGCATTTCTCCTTCATCTCTTCGCACACGGCGTTCATAAGGTCGATCTCCCATCCCTGCCATTGGCCGGAGGCGTCCTTGGCGAAGAACGGCGGATAGGATTCGTTCATGACACCGAAGCGGACTTCGGCCTGCGCGGTGACGGCGGAAAGCGCAAGTGCTGCGCCGGCGAAAAGCGAGGGGAGCAGTTTCATTCGCAGGATTCTCCTGGTTTGTGTTATCGATGAGAGCTCGGTGCACATCACTGGGCGCGCAGACCGGTGAATTCCCGGCAGCGGGCGCTGACTGGCGCCCCGAATATTTGCTCCGGTGCGCCTTCCTCCTCGATCCGTCCCTGATGGAGGAACAGAACACGGCTCGAGACATCCCGGGCGAAGCGCATTTCATGCGTGACGATCAGCATGGTCCGGCCTTCTTCCGCCAGATCGCGGATGACTTTGAGGACCTCGCCGACCAGCTCCGGATCAAGCGCCGATGTCGGCTCGTCGAACAGCATGACAGCCGGATCCACGCACAGGGCTCTCGCAATCGCTGCGCGCTGCTGCTGGCCGCCGGACAAGAACGCGGGATACGCGTCGCGTTTATCGAAGAGCCCGACCTTGTGGAGCAGGGCCTCGGCCTTTTCGATGGCCTCGCGTCGCGAAATTCCCATGACGTGCACCGGCGCCTCGATGACGTTTTCCAGCACCGTACGATGGGCCCAGAGATTGAAACTCTGGAAGACCATCCCCAGTCCGCTTCGAAGCCTTTCGATCTGGCGCCAGCTGCGCGGCTGCAGCCGGCCGCCCCTCCCCATCTTCAGCGAGATCTCCTCGCCATTTACGGCAATGCGGCCACGATCCGGCGTTTCCAGGAAATTGATACATCTGAGAAAGGTGCTCTTGCCGGAGCCCGACGAGCCAATGATCGAAATCACATCAGACTTGTGGGCCTGCGTCGAAATACCCTTGAGAACCTCTTGCGAGCCGAAGCTTTTATGGAGATCTTCGACGCGAAGAGCAGGAAAAGGTTGATCCGACATGCATGATTCCGGCTGAACTGAATTTGCGAAGGATAATGATAAAATAACGCGGATTTTTCGCGCAATTTTTGTCTCTTATGCATAATTTATGCAAAATAATCTTCCTCACGCGGCGAATGCGGCAGAATACTTGGAGTGTTGCGGCGAGAATTGGAGTGAACATGGAACAGCTGGATCGTTTTGACCGTGACATTCTCGGTATCGTTCAGCGCGACTGCCAGCTGAAAGCCGAAACGATCGCCGAACGGGTCGGACTGTCGGTCTCGGCCGTGCAGAGGCGGTTGAAGCGCTTGCGCGAGGAAGGGATTATCAGGGCGGAGGTCGCTGTCGTCGACCGTAAAGCGGTGGGGACTTCGATGGTGTTCATCGTCGGGATGGAGATCGAGCGGGACAATTACGACGCGCTGGCGAAGTTCCGCCTTTGGGCGGAGAAGCAGGATCACATACAGCAGGTCTATTACGTGACCGGCGCGGTCGATCTGGTCGCGATCGTCACGGCCCGCGACGTCGAGCATTATGACGACATCGCCGCGCTGATAATGGCGGAAAACCCGCAGATCCGCCGCATGCACACCAATGTCGTGCTGCGGGACGTCAAGCTCGGCCTGTTCGTCCCGCTGGAATAGCGCCGTCGGGTTCTGTCATGGCGCTTTGTCGATCACGATGCAAGCAGCCTTCTGCATAGAAGCGGTCGACGAAGCGCTTGCATGGCACCCCGCACATCATCCCGGAGTGTGGGCATTGCGTGCCAATGGAGCAGCCAGAAATGTTGAATTCGATCCTTCGCGAAGTGATCGCCGCATCCTGAAAACTTTGATGCTGTACCTCTCGCTCGATGTCTTGAGTCATGCCGCCCGAAAAGGCTGGTAACACCTCCTTTTCGAAACGATCCTGGTAGATCGTGCGTCGTTCGCCTGCTGGCATCTTCGTCGCGCTTTGCGAAGTGCGTTGCCTGCGTCTCCAAGCAAGTAAACTGACAGGGCCCAATTTGGCTCGGGACGTCGCCGCATTGCGCTCCGCGCACAACCACGACATCGGGCCGCTGCTGGAATTTGCGGCAGTTGATGCCCGAATTGGCCAAGCACACCTTGTACGCCTTGAACCGGAATCGAACCTAAGATCAGGCATACATGACCCAACGGTCAGGTCGAGAGCGCAACAACCGCAAGATGAAGGGCGACGGACCCCATCTACGCGAACAAATTCGTAAGCACGAATGGTTTGCCGTTTACTTGTGCCAAAATTACGAGGATTATTAGCCAATGGGAGGAGGCCTTCGGCACTCTCGATTAACTGCACCGGACGGCTTTCCTCCCGCGGTTTCAAGGGAGGACCAATCATGAAGCGGATTTTGCTGGTCACGGCATCGGCCGCGGTATTATCGCTCGGCGTCTTGCATGCAAATGCGCAATCGGGCGGCGTCGAGAAAGCAGTTGGTGGCTACAACTTCGCTGAAGCCGCCAAGGAGGCCCCCGGCACGAAGAATTTCCATTCGGCTGACGGTCATTTGACTTTCGCGGTTGTGACACACACAGCGGGTAACGGTTTTTTTGACCCTGTTTATGTCGGCGCAACCGTCGCCGGAAACATGATCGGCGCCAAGATCCTCCTGCTCGGTTCGGAATCACCGGTAGATGATCCCGCCCGCGAAATCGAAATCCTGAACCAGATCATTCAGGACCCGACCATCGACGGGATCATTATGACGACGCCACAGATCGGCGCCTACAACGACATCGTCAAAGCCGCCGAGGCGGCTGGCATACCGATCGCAACGACCAACTCGTTCGACGCTACCATACTGCACCGAAGCGCAATCAGCCACACCGGCCAGGACGCATCAGCCGCGGCAATCGGCGGCGAGGCGCTCGCAAATTGCGTGATTGCCAGTGGTGCGACAAGCGGCTCGATCGTGCTGCCGTCCTCCACAGCGATGGGCAACATCGAGGTGAACAACCGTGTCACCGCTGCCTTCAATGCGATTGTTAAGACGTTGAAGGCAGCGGGCAAGCTCGACGCCTTCAAGGTTGACGCTGGTCCGGAGAACGTCGGTATCGACACGAACCCTAACGACCCTGTCAACGCGCTTGTTTCGCTCTTTGAGTCCCGTGGCGACGTGGTCGGCGCGTTTACAGCCAACAACGTCTTCACGCCGCCGCTTGTCAAGGCGGTAGCCCAGATGGGGCGGACCGGCAAGTTTTGCGCTTATGGTTTCGACCTCGGTCCGGCGCAGCAGGAAGGCATCGCCTCGGGGAATCTGACCGGCTCGCTGGGTCAGCAGCCCTTCCTGCAGGGCTTCTGGCCTGTCATGCAGCTTTATCTGCAGATCGATCGCGGTATCGCGGCTGCCAATCTCGACACGCGAGCCCAGCTCGTGACGAAGGACACGGTCGCGAACGTCGGGAAGCGCTTCGAAAACTGATTGCCGTTCGAAACGTCTGAACTCAAGGCGGGAGGGCGCTAGCCGCCCCGCCTTGCGACGACAAGGACCGACAGGTAGCATCCCATGGCGCGCATCAAGACGACATCGCTCGGCCGCGCACCGCCGCAGCTCGTCGGCGGCTGGGAGGCTGGGCTGCTCCTGTTGCTTCTGCTGCTTTACGTCTGCGGGGTTCTCGTCAATCCGGCTTTTTTCGGATCAATGGAGGCTCTCCATGCGCTTCTGCGCGATACGTCCCGTGTGGGAATTATAGCGGTTGGGATGACGTTCGTCGTCGCCAACAGGGATCTCGATCTTTCGGTTGGTTCGACCTACGGTCTGATCGCCGTGGCCTTCGCCAGGCTTTTTGCCCCGAGCTTTCTCGACTTCGGCGTCATCCCGTCGGTGATCCTCTGCATGCTGTTGGGCACGGTGATTGGCCTGGTCAACGGTGTGCTCGTCACCTTCCTGAAAGTGCCTGCGTTCATTGCAACATTGACGATGCTTTTCATTGGTCGCGGCTTCGTGCTCGCGCTGACACATGGTCAGGCAATCTACTACTCCGACAAGGCGAGAGACCAACCGCTCTTCTTCCACCTTGGGGAGACGAATGTTTTTGGCTTCAACAACCAGATCGTGATCTTCTTCCTCGTGGCCGTGGTCGGAGCCTGTGTGCTCGCCAAGACCCGCTGGGGCTACGAGACCTTCGCCACCGGGGGCAACGAGCAGGCGGCAGTCTACGCTGGCATTCGCACGCGCTGGGTGCGCATACGCGCATATCTGCTCTCGTCGCTTTGCGCGACCCTTGCAGCTTTCTTGTCGGCCGCGCAAGACCGGGGTGTGACACCGCTCTACGGCTTAAGCTGGGAGCTCATTGTCATAGCATCGGTCATCATCGGTGGTGCATCGATCCTTGGCGGGCGCGGTCGCGTGGTCGGGTCCTGCCTTGGCGCGGCGGTCGTCGTCTTGATTGACAAGGTACTGCGCGAGGGCTGGTCGATCACGCGCACCGTCGTGATCGACGGTGAAAACTTTTCAGTCGGCGCCAAGTTCACTCTACCTGCGGGCGCTGTGCCGGTTTTCCTTGGTMTCCTTCTCGTCGTCGCTGTGCTTATCGAACCTATCTTCATTCGGCGCCAGGTCGCGGCGCGGCTCTGGGCGTGGCTCCGCGGCCAGCCACCGCCGCCGGCTTACGAGGTAGGCGGCGTCGCGCTTGAGGGCATCCAAACCAAGGGGGCTATAGCGACCGACACGGCGCTGTCGGCCAAGGGGCTCGGCAGGTTTCTCGCCCGCCGCGACGCGCTCGCCATCATCCTTTCGGCCGTACTGTGGCTGACCGGCTTCGCGCTCAGGCCGGACTACTGGTGGAACCTCTCCAACACCTTTGCTATCCTGCTCAACTACACGGAACTGGCCCTCATTGCGGTCGGGCTTGCCTATGTCATCGCAGCCGGCGATATCGATCTCTCTGTCGGCGCGGTGCTCGCCCTTGCCGGCAGCACCGCGGCATATTTCTTGAAGGTGCTGGGCGCCGACCCCTTGACCGCCGCGATGATGGGCATGCTTGCGGGGACGACCGCCGGAGTCGTCAACGCTGTCGTCACAGTCGGCTTCAAACTGCCTGCCTTCATCGCCACGCTCGGCATGTTCTACATTGCAAGGGGCCTGGCCGCCTGGTTCGTCGCAGGACAACAGCTGACCGGCTGGCCCGAGAGCTATAACCTGCTCGGTCGCAAAGTGAATGACGTTCTCCTCCATTTCGGCCTATCGCTGCCATCGGGAATCGTTCGCACTGTGGCCGAGGTCGTCAGTGTCCAGACGATCTGGATGTTTTTCGTCGCCCTGATCGCCGGCATTGTGCTCGCCTATACTCCGTTCGGGTTGAAGGTCCTCGCCGCCGGCGGCAATGTGCGCGCCGCTGCTTACGCCGGCATCAACACCAACCGGGTACGGTTCGTCTCGCTCGTGCTGGCGGCGCTCTGTGCGAGCATGGCGGGGATCATCAACGTCGCTTACTTTCGTAGCTTCAACCCGGTTGCCGGCCAGTTTCGTGAGCTTGACGCCATCGCTTCCGTAATCATAGGCGGCGCTTCGATCTTCGGTGGCTACGGCACCATGATCGGTGCGCTTGCGGGTGCGGCCGTAATCACGCTCGTGCGGGCGCTCCTGCAACTCAATGTCCAGGGATTCAGCATGCCGCAGCACTGGATCAACGTCTTTATCGGCGTCATCCTGATCGTCGCAGTGCTGATCGACATATGGGTACGCCAGACCAATATATTCGGGCTCCTGCGAACGCGCATCACAAGGGGCGCAGCGAGACGGGACAGTCGTCATGGTTGAAGCCAAACCATCCCCCCCGATCGTCGAAATGCGGGGTATCCAAAAAACCTTCGGAGCGGTACACGCGCTGCGCAACGTCGATCTCACGCTCTATCCTGGTGAGATTCTTGGCTTGGTCGGCGATAACTCGGCAGGCAAGTCGACGCTGATGAAAATCTTGACGGGTGCCTATCAACGCGATGCGGGTAACATCCTGGTTGCTGGGCTACCGGTGCGGTTCAAGGGTCCTCATGAGAGCCGCGACGTCGGCATCGAGATGATCTACCAGGATTTCGCTTTGTGCGGGAACATGGATGTCGGCCAGAATATCTTTCTTGGACGCTGGCCGGTCAAAGGCCCCTTCGTCAATCGGCGGAAGATGTATGCGGACGCCGACAGCGTGCTGAAACGGCTCAAGGTCGACGTGAACTCGGTCTATCAGAAGGTCGAAAGCCTGTCGGGCGGCCGGCAGCAATCTGTGGCGATTGCCCGCGCAATCTCGTTCGAGCCGCGCGTCGTGATTCTCGACGAGCCGACCGCCAACCTTTCCGTGATGGCGACCGAACGGCTGCTCGAAACCATGCTGGAGTTGAAAAAGCAAGGTGTTGCCCAAATTATCATCTCTCACCGCCTTGTTGACATTTTTGCCGTGGGGGACCGTGTCATGGTCCTCAAGCGCGGTGAGTATGTCGGCGACCGCTACATCAGGAACACCGACGAACATGAAGTGCTGGAGATCATCGTTTCCGGCACGCGAGAGAGCGCGCTGACAGCCGATCAGGCAAGAAACACCTGATCGATCCGCTCCTCGCCCAGCGGTTCCATCGCAAACGTTGAGGCACAGGGCATGTTGTTAGTGCATGGATTTTTTTCGCGAGTTGGGGCGCAAGAGCTGACGGGGCGGTTGGCAGCTCTTGGTCGGGCACATGATCTTGTGCGCCCGATTCCTGGCAATCAGGGACATGCTGCCCTGTTGGGTGACCTTCTATCGGTCCCGCTTTCGCCTTACGAAGATCTTGGAGCATTCAAAGGGCGTATTCGAGTTGCGCCGCGCATGGGGGTAGGGGAAGCTGCTGCAACCGCGCTGTCACTCATCTTCCACGAACTGGCGACAAACTCCTTGAAGTACGGCGCCCTCTCCGTGGATACGGGAACTCTCGACCTATCAGGGTCTACCGACGACGACGAGGTTACGCTGACATGGACCGAGCGAGACGGGCCGGCGGTAGAATCACCGAACGGCGCGCCAGGGCTACGGAAGCAAGCTGCTCACAGAGGCGTATCCGGCCAACTCTGTGGGACGGTTGCATACGACTGGCGCCCAAGGGGGTAGTCGTTGTTCTCAAACTGAGAGGCGAGAGACTGCCAAAGTGAATGGTTAAAACCCCATTGCGGTGTTCGGCAGGGTGGCACCGAAGTCTGTCAACTTAACAGCCGCGCTGCCTTTCCACTTCGCCGCGTAGCATTGTTGTAGTAGCTAGACGCTTGCTGTACCGACCGATGCCTCGACTGCTCCATCGCCTCCGGCAATGGAATCCCGCGGTTGGCGGCCTCAGTTAAATAGCCCGATCGCAACCCGTGCGCCGAAAACTCGCCCGGATCTAGCCCGGAGAGCGCCGCGCGCTGTTTGACGATGTCGTTGATGGATTTCGGATCCAGAGCACTCCTTGAAACATTGCCCCAGCGATCGACCTTCCGAAACACGTTTCCCGCCTCAATCTTTGCCGCCTGCAGCCAGGCATTGAGGGCATCGACCGGCTGGCCGGTGAGATAGACGACCTCGTCGTGATCGGCGCCGGACGTCTTCGTCCGGCCGAGATGGATCGAGAGCGAGGGGAGGGGGGTGTCGTCGTCGCCAGCCACCGGTTTCTCGACCGTGAGCTGATCGACCCTCAGACCGGCAATTTCGCTGCGACGACGGCCGCCGGAGGCGAAGGCGACCATCAGGATCGCCCGATCGCGGATATCGCGCGGGCTGTCATTGCTGCAGGTCGCCAGCAGCTTGGCCAGCACATCTGATGTGACGGCTTTGGCGCTCTTGCGGCGAGGGGTGGCGCGTACGGCAAGGCGGATGGCCGACCTCAGAGCCGGGGAAGAAAAGGCCCCGCTAAGGCCGCGCCATTTCGTCAGCGTCGACCAGCTGGCCAGACGCCGGCGCACCGTGTCGGGGGCATGCGGTCCGGTTGATCTCAAGAAACCCTGGTCGCGCAGGCTTTGCCCGATGGCTGCCGGCATGCCGTGGTCCGGGTCGGTGTCGCGCTTTTGCGGATCCCAAAGATGGTGGGCAACGAATTTTAGCAGCAGCGCTTCCGGCGCCGGCCAGGGGAGGGGGCTGCCGGTTGCAGTCAGCGCCCAGGCTTGCAGATAAGCCAGATCAGAGGTCAGCGCCCGCAGTGTATTCTCACCCATGCCTTCGTTGACCAGGTGACGAAGCGTCTCGACATCCTCGTCGGTCAGCAACTCCGCAAGCTCGTCCCGCCGGTCGATCGGCAGCACCGCTGTGATCGTGTCGAATTCCTCGGCCCGGCGCCCGATATTGGTCTTGCCAGTCAGGATGTTGCTCATCGCATCGCGGATGCTGGGTGACATTTCAGGTCGGTCTGGCCAAAATCATGACCCTTGAACAGCAGCGGCGCCTTGGTGATGGCCGCGACCGCGTAGGAGAAGCAATCGCCCATGTTGAGCCCGGCCGAGTGGCGTCCCTTGCCGAAACGCTCAAAGGCCCGTTCGGCGGCATGATAATGTTTCTCATCGAAGGCGACCGCGGTGACGTTCGAGGTCGCGGCAAGACCCGCAACGATCGTGCCGGCGTTTGAAAAGCCTTTGCCGGACAGCACCAGACGCAGTTCAAATAGGGTCGGCCAACCGATGACAATCGGCTCGCGGCCAACGATCGGTCGAAACTGCTCGCTTTCGGGCTCATCCAGCGCGATGGCGAGAATGACGGAGGTGTCGACTGCGATCATCGCGGCACGCCGTTTTCGTCATAAAAATCGTCATGTGCCGATGTCGTGCCCGCCGGCACCGTCTTGCGGCCCTCGGCCGCCAGGTCCCAGACGGCGTCGATCGGATAACGGGTCGCCTGCTGCCGCAGTTCGAGGTCATAGCGCTCGAGCGCCAGTTCGACCAGCTTGTTGATCGGTTGGCCGGTGCGCCGGGATAGCGCGTGCGCGAGATCGCGGGCCTTGGTACTGCGAATGGAGAGCTGTGGTTCAGGCATGGCGTTCCTCATCGATCAGCGTCCAATATAGCGATAGGTCGGCCAGATGGCAATAAAACGGCATGAGATGGCTCACTTCCGATAAGTGTCCGACACCGGTGCGACCTCGACGTCCTTCAACGGCTGGCCATCCAGGAAGAACGCCTCGAAGACATCGAGCACCGCATCTCTCGGACCCTCGTGGGCGAGCGTGAAGGCAAACTGCGCCGCTGATACCACCTGCCCCGCCTCAATGCCGGCGATGTGATGATGCCGTCCGCGGCGGCCTTCAGCTCGGTGTAGGAAAGCGCGTCCTCGGCGGTCGCGAGCGCCGCCTCCGCGGCCTCGAGGGAAGCCTGCGCGCTCAGCAGCTCCTTCTGCGCGTCGTCAAGGATCGCGGAACCGCCTGCGGCTGCAGGAGCGACATCGCCCGGGGTCGCTTGTGCAAGCAGCACCACTATCCGGTCACCGCAGGTCCTTGAAAGCAAGGACGGTCGATCTCACTTGATAAGCTGAGTTTCAATCATTGCACTGACAGCTCCATGCCAAGGCAGCTGCTGCCGGTCCTCAGCTAAGACGCCTGATGACGTCCGGGAAACCAGCATGGGTATCATTGACCAGAACATTGTCTCCGCCGACGACGCGGAATTGACCGATAGCTATTCCAAAACCATAGCCAAGGCGGTTGATCTCGTTGGCCCCGCAGTCAGCCGTATCGAGCGCATTGGCGGGCGAGGTGGGCACGGTTCCGGCTTCGCGATCTCTCCCGATGGGCTTATCGTCACCAACAACCATGTGGTCGACGATGCCAAAACCGTCAGGATCAAGACCGCGGAGGGGTTGACGACCGAAGGTCGTGTCCTCGGGCGAGATCCCGATACTGACATCGCACTTATTCGCGCGGACACCAGCGTCGGATCGTGGGCACGGCTTGGGGATTCCAAGCAGCTGAGACGAGGGCACATCGCCGTTGCCATCGGTAATCCACTGGGCTTCGAGTGGACAGTGACCGCTGGCATCATATCCGCGCTTGGACGCTCGATGCGTGCCTCCAATGGTCGCTTGATCGACGACGTCATTCAGACAGACGCCGCCCTCAATCCCGGCAACTCAGGCGGACCTCTTGTGTCGTCGTCGGGCGAAGTCGTCGGCGTCAATACCGCGGTTATCCAGGGTGCACAGAGTATTGCTTTTGCCGTTGCGTCCAACACCGCCAACTATGTCGTGTCGGAGCTGTTGCGCTTCGGTCGTGTCCGCCGAGGCTATATTGGTATCGCGGCCGATACGGTCGACCTGCACCGCAAGATCGCGCTGAGCGCGGGGCTTCTGCAGACGACATCGGTTCGGATCCGACGCATCGAACCAGACAGTCCGGCACAAGCTGGTGGACTGCAGGAAGGTGACCTGGTGCTGGCGATCAACGGAATGGCGGTAGCCGGGATCGATGATGTCGTCAGGCTGCTCGATGGCGAGCGGATCGGGCAGGAAACGGAGTTCCTAATCTTTTCAGTTCAAGGCACATTGGAGCGGAAAGTGCTGATTCCGTCTGCGCGTGCTTCATGACGCAACCCACATCTCCAATTGAACGAGGTGACTATTGACGCAGTTCTTCGAAACCAGCCAAGGGATTATGGTAATGGGAGCGCTGATCGGCGCTGGCAGTTTAACTGCTGGCGCCTTCATCCTCGGTGTTATTCAGCTCGCAAAAAAGCGCATCAACGGGCGCTCAAAGGGCGAAGCGAGAAACCTGGCAATGATGACGGTGTTGGCGCTCGACGACTTCGTCGGAGCGAGCTATGCGGCAGTCCATGACATCCCGGAATTCAATCCGATGGATGAAGGCGAATTTGCGTTCCAGGTTCCAGATCCTGTCCTTGCGCTTCCCAAGGACGCCAATTGGGACCTATTCACTACCGAGCTGTCAGACAATATTCTGTGGCTGTCGAACCGGGTCAAGAATCTCAACTATGCGTTGGATACCCTCGATCTTGCCCGGCCGGGGTACGATGGCTTCTTTGAGAAGCGCCAGGAAGGTTATGCGGGTCTTGCAGCCGAGGCCATTGACCTCATTGAGCGCATGCTTGAACAGTTCGGTCTGACGCTGCCCACCAAGCCCGACTACTATCGCCAGCGCGAGGGCCTCGCTTCGGCAATCCAGAGCGTCGGAGAACGTAGCTCCGGCCGTCGAAAGATTGGCATTGTGGTGCAATCGAACGGGTCGAATGTCCTGCAACTGTTTCCAAAGACGGGCGAAGACGCGGAATGATCGCCGGTGACGGCCTTGGCGCTCTTGCGCTTTCTCGGCCGCGGCGTGGCGCGCACCGCCAGCCGGATCGTGTTTGGCCCCATGCCCTGATTGACCAGATGCCGTAGCGTCGCGACGTCCTGGTCGGTCAGCAGCTCGGCCAGTTCGTCGCGCCGGTCGAGCGGCGGCACCGCGGCAATGGTGTCGAGCGTCTTGGCGCGCCCCACGACGCCGGCCGGATGATCAGTGTTCATGCTCCAGCGGTCCGAAAAGGGTGATCCCTTCCTTACGGGCTGCCTCCGCCAATCGGCGGTCGAGCGTGGCCAGCGGAAGCCGCTCCAGAAGTGCCACCGCAAGATAGGCCGCGTCATAGGCGCTGAGACGATACTGGCGCGACAGCCGGACCACCTCGATATCGTCGCCGGGGCCGACGAGTTTCAAAGGCAGCGCACGGAAACGCGCCAGCGCCGAATGGATGAGGTCGTCAGAAATCCGACCTCGCCGCTCGGCGCTCAACAGGACACTGCGGATTTCGTGACGCAGTAGATCGGGCGCCCAGGCATCCTCGTCGGCCATGCGCGCCATCGCCTGTTCGGCGACGGCGTTTTGCTCGTCCGGCAGCAGCCAAGCGCCGGCGACCGAGGCATCGACGACGAAGGCCATCAGCGACGACCTTCCTGCTTCCAAGCCTGAATTTCCTCATGCGTGACGGGCTTTGCTTGAGCTCGGAGGGCACGGACCGCTTCGATAGCGGCCAAACGGTGGCGACGCTCGTCAATGGCGACAAGGCGAGCGACCGGATCATTGCCACGGGCAATGATGATATCCTCCCCGGCTTCAACGCGCGCCAGCAGTTCGGACAGATGGGTTTTGGCCTCGGCGACCTTGACGGTGACGGTCATGGTGGACTCCTTGAAGAAACTGGCTGACGTTTACCCGGAGAATAGTGACCTATGCGGTCTTGGTCAATGGGTTGACTATCTCACTTCCGATAAGCATTACTTATCGATGGTTATAACTCAAAATGACCGATGCCGTACCGCTGCCTCCGGGTGTGTTCATATGCCCGTTCTGGGTACCCGTCGCAGGTTTGATCGCGAGTGCCGCGTTGCTCGTGGTCGACATTGCGCTCTTCGGGTAATCTCTCGCACTTATTACGTCAAATCGGCTTTGTCCTGGAGACACTCATGAGCAGACTGCATTCGGAACATCACCTGATCTCCCGCATCGGCTGGCTCCGGGCAGCCGTCCTCGGCGCAAACGACGGGATCGTCTCGACGGCGAGCTTGATCATGGGCGTCGCTACCGCGTCCGCGGGACCGTCGCAGATCCTGGTGGCGGGCGTCGCGGGTCTGGTCGCGGGCGCGATGTCCATGGCGGCCGGCGAATATGTGTCGGTAAGTTCGCAGGCGGATACCGAGGAAGCCGACCTTGCGCGGGAGCGGACGGAGTTGGAGACGCAGCCCGAAGCGGAGTTCGAGGAACTGACGGAAATCTATGTCAAACGCGGTCTCACCCAGGATCTGGCCAGGCAAGTCGCGACTCAACTGACCGCTGGCGATGCAATCGACGCGCATTCGCGCGACGAACTCGGTATTGCTGATCACATGGCGGCCCGGCCCGTTGAGGCAGCGCTGACGTCGGCCGCCACGTTCGCGGTGGGAGCCGCATTGCCCCTTCTCGCGGTCGTCCTTTCACCCGCCTCGATGCTGATCTACACCGTTGCAACCGCGTCTTTGGCTTTCCTCGCGCTGCTGGGCGCAATCGGTGCGAAAGCGGGCGGCGCGAATGTCTGGCGAGCCACTACCCGCGTCACTTTCTGGGGCGCTTTCGCCATGGCATTGACGGCTGGAATCGGTGCGCTGGTTGGCACTGCGGTCTGAGAGGCGGCCTCAACTCTCTGTACCTTCCTGCACGCCCCGCTTGTCGGACAGAGCGAGCTTTCTATGATGTTGCGGTTCCCGTCGCGCAATGAACGAGAAGCCGATCCAAGTTCGCTCCTCGGCGCAGGCTCTTTAGATCCAGAATCAAAACGGATTCTGAAGCCGGCTCTCGCAATATCCGATGTCAAACCTCCGCCACCGCGTCGGCGAGCATCGAGCGGACCTTGCCTGCCAGAAGGCTCAGCCTTTCATTGTCGATCGGCTGCATCGACGCGACCGGATCGATGGCGCTCACCACGACATCGCCGCCACTGACGTCACGCACGATGACATTGCACGGCAGCATGGCTCCGACCCTCGGTTCCAGTTTCATCGCCTCGAACGCCATGTGCGGATTGCAGGCTCCGAGGATGAGGTAGTCGTCGATGTCGACGTCGATCTTCTTCTTCATGGTTGCCTTGACATCGATCTCTGTCAGAACACCAAAGCCGTGCTTGGAAAGAGCGGATTTCGTCCTGCGGACGGCATCTTCGAAACTGGTTGCCGACAAGGTTCTATCCAGCGTGTAGGTCATAAGATATCTCCTTTGGTAGTAAGTGTCCGACCATATCCGCGACGATTGCCATCAGATGACATCAAACAAGGCCAGCAGGGTGACAGTGGGAAGTCTCAGCATAGACATTCTGCATCTCCACTTTGAGGCGTTGTCCTCCACGAATATGGAGTTGCCTTCAAAGATACGATGAAGGCCGGGTTCAAACGTTGCGATGGATCAAACCACGTGCCGCAATGCCGAAGCGACACTCAGGATCGAGCCGCCGACGCGAGAGCAAGGATTTTTTAAGTGCGATCGGCTCATTTCAGGGCTCATAACCGTTGAGCTTTTGAGCTGGCTGTTTCGAGGCGCTGATCAGCGCGCAAACAGGTCGCATCCAATCCCTTTCGACTGGCCATGCTTGAGGAAGAGCACAGGCAGACCAAGCGTTTCGGCGAGCGCAAGACCACGTGCGTCGCCGAGAACCATCATCGCCGTCGCCCAGGCGTCGGC
>NZ_JBFTOF010000046.1:0-20525 GCF_056397845.1 Rhizobium sp. 05L419 | reverse complement strand
GGCAAGAGCCAGCTGCTCGTCAAGAACCCGATCAAACGCTACCTCATCAACTCTCCGATGTTACCGGCGATGAAAAAGGGCACGGACGGCTCGCTGACGCTGTACATTCAAAAAGACAGCCCCGGCGCGGACAAGGAAGCAAATTGGCTTCCGGCCCCGAATGACAAAATCTATCTCGTGATGCGGCTGTATTGGCCGAAACCGACGCCACCTTCGATCTTGCCGGCAGGCGAAGGGACATGGCAGCCACCCGGCGTGAAACGGGTCTCATAGAAGACGTGGGTTCCGAAGATCTCCAATTACAATTATGTTGCCCGCGACAGCCCCCGCCATGATCTCAGCCAACGCGACGGACATCGCCACACGGATTGAGAGGCAAGGAGAGCGAGCCCAAGCCAGCCTGCGGACATTCGGCCAAATGCTTTCCACCGCACGACTCCATCCGGCGTCTCAAGCCGGTCACGGGTTCCGTCGTGCGTGTGGAAATTGGCAAGACAGACGTTTCCTCTTGAAAGCCCTGTGCCCAGGCGAGCAGGAAGACGCCGAGCAGCGGTCAGGCAACCTCTCCAAGCGTATCCATCGCCCGATGGAAAGCCGAAGGCCAGCCGCGGGTTGCGGACGTGATCGCCTGCACCATGATCACGTCGCGCAGCGGCCCCCTCAATCCGATGCCGAACGATGCGCCCGAGCAGGATCAGCGGCCAGCCGACTGCAAATGCGTTCAAAGCCTAGCCGAGCGGCGTCAGGCCATAGCCGACCAGCACCGGGAATTTGCGATGACCGAACTTGTCGACAACGTGCCCGGCGATCATCTTGGTAACGCTTGCCACGGCGTCCGCGATGCCACCTCGCCGGACATTTCAGCGGAGCAGCGATCAGAATGGCATTGGTGTAATGAGCAATTCCCACGTCGACATGCACCACATCCATGCTGCGGCAAGGCCGTAGTCGATAATCGCGATCGTCATTACGACGCCGAACAACGTGCCGCCGAAAGGTGCGAAACCTTCGTTGGCCTTGAGATCCGTTTCCGGATTGACGATGATGCGCTTGTCATCTCGCAGGGACTAGCCTCCTATCGCTCGCGATCGTCACGATCCGGTTCACGTCGCTCGTCGGCTTCGCGCTGCAATTGCTCAAGTCGCGGAATGTGCTGTTGCGCCGGATCGGTCCGGGTCGTGTCTCCGGATCCTGCCGGCGGCTGTTCCCGTCGCGCACTATCTGGATCGGGCGCGCTGTTGTCCTGTTCCCGATCTGCCAGCCGGCGGCTCCCGCTCTCGTCCCGCCCGGCGTCGGCTCCTTCGTTGTCCCGGGCGTCAAGTCCGCCCGTTCCTCCCGTCTTGGTTCTGTTGCGGTCGCCAAGCGATTGCTCGGCCCGTTCAATTGCAACGCGCAACTCCTCGTCCAGCTCGGCAATCTCCCGGACATCCTGTTCGTGAACCTCACGCCTACCAGCCCGATCAGGTCTGCCGTTCTGCTCTTGCAGTTCCATCAACTCGCGCCGGACATTGACGTGCTCGCGGGCCGCCGAAGCAATCTCCTCGAAACCCTTCCATTGGTCCTGCGGGGTAAAACGCTCTGCCTGGAGGAGCGCCGTCTCGACCCGCATTTCGTAAATTGCAAATTCCTGACGCGTCATGTGGCGCATTGTCTCGCCCTCCGTAACGACTTTCACCAAGGTTACCAAATTGGTTCTATACTGCGCATTGGAATTCTTCGACTCTGATAGGCTCACTCCTCGCGAAGTGGCTGGAGAGAACTCGGATTCAATTCGCTTTGCTTGGACTAGCGCAAACTTTTTCGCATCTGCCTCCGTGCTACTGCCGGCAACCGACAACCATTCCTGACGGGCCGACAGAGAATAATCCTTGTTATCAGCTGTTGATGCGGCGCTCCGCTGGTCCGACCGTTTGGCGTCATAGCGCCGCTGACCCGCATAGCTTGTTCCCTCATGCTGCGTGCGACCCGCGCGACTCGTGGGACGAACCTGCCTAATGCCATAGGCGGGCGGGCTTGCCCGTTCGCGGCGATCCGTCATCTCCATGCGGATGCCATGTTCGCATGCCCTTTCCGCCATCGTCACCCGCCAGCGCCGGAACGAGGCGATAGTCGTCTCCACGCGATCGCCTGTGTCCGAGCGCGTCGCAACGATGGCGTGGACGTGGACATGCGGCCGTTTTCCTCCCGCTTCCTCCGCCTTCGGATCCTGCGACGAATCATGAAGCGAAAAGACATAGCGATGACCCGAAAACTCCTGCGCCAGGAAGTCCCGGGCGGCGGCACGAAATGCCTGGATATCGGTGCCCGCCCGCGCCGACATGATCACATGCATGACGTCGCGGGGCTTGCGACTGTGAAGCTGACCGCGCCATTCGCGCTGCACCAGATCGCCTGCCGGCTTCGCACCGGGAATCACATTGCCCTTGTCGTCATGGACTGCACCGTGGTGCCGATCCACAAGATCACGCAGCCGGCTTGCGCAGTAGTCGGTGCCATTGCCGTAGTCTCCAAAGCGGAAGGCCATTGTACTTTTGCTCTCGGCACCCTCCCCGCCCATCCGCGCCTGAACGATCTCCGATGCTTTTTTGTCGGCCGTCAGCCGTTCGCCCTTCCCATCGCGTAGCACCACAACGCCTTCGATCCGATAGCCATTGCCACCAGCATGCGGCGCGACAGCGAAGGCAAAGCTCCGCGCGCCCAGTCCGCGCCTAAGGAACCCCCGCGCCTGTCCGTGAATATCGACTGCCGGATCGAAAGCTTCCTTCACCTCCAACGAGAAAGTGCTGATGTCCCGGCTCTCGGCCCTGTTCTTCATCAGATGGTCCCATTTTCCACGGACCGCCGAGAGTTCGTCGCGACCGGCCAGTTCCTCACCACGCTCATTCTCGACGACTACATCGCCATTGCGCGAGACGTAGCTGATCATCGCACCGAGCCGGCCGGCGCTGCCGAAGGACGCCATCTTGACAACGGCGGGCTGGCTGCCTGACGCGAGGCTTGCAAAACGAGATCGCATGGATGGCTCGGATGCGTGCCCTTGTCGCCCAGCGCGAACGAAAGCACTGAACCTGTTTCCAAACCCGAGACGACCGGTGGCGCTGCCGGGATGAGGCGATGCCATCGGTACGGCTCCGCCGCGCCGGCGCCGTTCATCCTCGTCGGAAGGCTTGCGCTGCAGAAGCGACCGCTCGTGCAAAAGTGCTGCCTTGCGCTGCTCCCACTCGGTCTCGAACGCGCCCGGGAAGAATTCCATCACGCCACTCCCCGACGGATTCGAGCGCCCCGCACCGCGAAGTTGCGCAGTTCCAGAACCATCGCCGCCACCAGGCGCTGAACCTCACCCAGCTCGTTCGCGAGCTCGCCGGCGGGGAGCCGCCCGCCGCTGTTTGCACTCCGGGCAAGCTGATTGAGGTTAACTCCAACCGACCGCATCTCCGAAATTAGCATCTCGACGACAGCGCGATCGTCGTCGGTCAGGAATGGCCGCACGCCGGCGCCTTCCAGTGTCAGTGAGCGCATGAAGGCGGAAACCGTCAGACTGGCAGCCTCGGCTGCGGCATCAATGGCGGACAGATCCGAGGCGCTGAAGCGGGCATGCACGACGCGATCCTTGCGCCCTTCAGGCAAGCCCAGCGCCATTGCCCCTTGGTTTACCACCATCATCTCCGCCCTCCCTGAAGAAGCGCCGCAGGGGTCATCGACGGCTCGTCCGTCGATCGTCAGCAAATTTGTATCACAAAATTGCGTATCCTGCCAAAGTGAATGTTACCTATTTTGATATCTATCGCAATCCCAAAACGATCCCCTCAATCGAAGCATTCGAGTTGCAGCCGGGAAGTGACCTGTGCAATTTGCCAATGCTAGCCGTTGAGCATCGACACACCTCGTGAACTATAACATATTATATTATATTGGTATTTTATGTGCACACTCTTCCGGTTCCCTCAGCAATCGATGTGAACAATCGATGTGATTGTGTCTCGTTTCCGCTGCATCACATTGAGCAATACTGTGTCTTCGGGCACTTGACGGCGGCTTCCCGTGGAACAATATTTACCACCGAGTCGGCAGGTCGCGCTGGATGCGCGCGATGAGTATCGCTCCGCGGGAGGAGGCAGGCATGGCGAGGATATATGCGGCCGTCAGCACAAGGGCGGCGACGGCCGGCCTGCATGAGGCAGGTTGCCAAACCGCGCTCCTCGACGCGGAGCTGTTCGAGCACGACGTGTATCGACAGCTCCGGAACGGGCTTGGAACCCTGCAGATGCAGGCGTTGAACGATCGGGTACGAAAGGCGCGCCAGGAGGTCCTCAGTCTCGTCGAGGAGATCGAAGCGAAACGAAAGGTCGGAACAACAGGAGAAGCCGCATGAACAAAGCCAATCTCGGCCTCGCGGACTTCACCATTGCGAGCAAGGACGCCAGGAGACCGTCCACTGTGGACAATAGGATTGAGGTACCGGTGGAGGCGCTGATCAGGGAAACGGATCGGGAGCAGGTGGCAGAAGCTTCGCAAGCCGCCGTAGGCGCCAGCACTATGCCACGAATGCAGTCACCGGCAGAGCGGAGAAGCGAGCCAAGGAGCGCGATAGCGCAGGAGGACGGCCGCTACAGCATCAAGAACCTGAAGCGCCCGAAACAGCGTGTGGTGAAGTTCTTTGTCAACGTCGCGCTGGATCAGGCAACGAAAGCGCGCCTGAAACGGGCTGCCGACGAAACCAATCTGAAGATGGCTGCAGTGATGAAGGCTTACATCGAGAAAAACGGGTACTGATGTCCGGATCTTCCCATAGCGATGCGGCAGAAGGTGGAAAGCAATGGCGCCGCTTCCTCGTCGGCGGAGAGGTTTGCGACGAGGCCTCCGCTGACTTCAGCGGGCGCCTGGTGCAAGCTTATCGTGAGAACGTGCGCCCGATCTGCCTTTGCAGGGACCCTGGTCCGCTGATGTATATCGCCATGATTGGCGAGCAGCCCGTCATCAAAAGGATGCCGTTTTCGGGCGCAGATCACGAATCGTCCTGCCCATCATATGAGCCTCGCTTCGACCTGTCCGGGCTTGGACCCTTGATGGGGACGGCAATCAAACTGGATGCGGCGGCGGGGATTGCTGCGCTCAGGCTGGATTTCCCGCTGTCAAAGCGCGGACCGTCTGGCGCGATGAACACAGGCACCTCGCAGTCCGACAGCGTCAAGAACGACAGCAAGCGGCTTTCGCTTCGCGCTCTCCTGCACCTTCTCTGGCACGAAAGCCGCCTTGCCGAATGGACGTCGCGTTGGTCGGGCAAGCGGCATTGGTGGCAGGTCTACCATCATCTGACCGAAGTCTCCCGAACAATGTCGGTGCGCGCAGAGCCCCTTGCGGAACGCCTCTTCGTACCAGAACCATTTCGGGCTGAGGACAAGGCTGCAATCGAGCAGCGCCGCGCGCAGGCTTTGGCGGTGCTGGCGAAGTCAGGAGGCTGGCCGAAAAAGCTGATGCTACTGGTCGGAGAGATCAAAGAGTTTGCGGTGGCGAGAAGCGGTCAGCAGGTCATCATCAAGCACATGCCGGGCTTTCGCCTGCGTCTCGAAGAAGCGACATGGCGCCGGCTTCAGCGGCGGTTCGCGGGGGAGTTGGAGCTCTGGAGAAGTGATGATCGCTTCCACCTGATAGCAATCACCACGATCGAAGCCGGCTCGGCCGGTCTCATGACGATCAACGAGATAGCGCTGATGGCGGTGACCGAGCATTGGCTGCCGATCGAGAACGCTTACGAGGAACAGCTGTTGAACAAGCTGACGCGCATGCGCGGAAAGACGGTGAAAGGATTGCGGTTCAATCTCTCGCAGGAGCAGCCTTTCGCCAATGCCATCCAGCCGGAGGCGCGCCCCCAGCCGGTGGCATTCTATATCGTGCCGCCAAATGCGAATGACGAGTTCGAGGCGTCTCTTCGGGAAATGATCGAAGCGCGTCCAGATTTGACCGCGTGGATATGGCGGGTGGCAGAAGAAGAGATGCCACCGTTCCCTTGGGAGAGATGTTGATGCAAGCAATGATCGGCGCGGCGTTGGCACGGAGCTCGCCATCCCTGGTGCAACTGACGTATCAGCAGCACGAATCGGTCTGCCCCCGACCGTTTCAGATAAGTCTTTGGACGTCGCTTCCCGGGAAGCGAGAGCCCGGCCATTGCGATACACGAAAGGAAACCTCTTCACCTCCGCCGCATCGATCCGTCGCAGAAGCTGCGCCGGTTCTGTTGCCTGACGATCCAGCCGACCCTGTTCGGCGGGGCCTTGCTGATCCGTCACTGGGGACGGATCARCAAGTAAGGGTAAGAGATGATGGAGACGTTTGACGAAAGCCTTGCGGGCGGAGGATGCAATGACGTGGCTGGAGCGGAGCTTCCTCAGAAAAACGGCTCGGCCTCGACGAGGTCTTGCTGCTCAGCGACGATAGTCGCCCGGTCGGCGCACGCCAGCTACGCTCGGTTTCGATCTCGCGGCGCTCGACCGGGTCGATTGCTTCGCGCAGTTCCAGGCGAAGCTCTTCAATGTGTTGTTCCGGAAGCACCTTGCTCTCCTTGACGTTTGTGAAAGACGAGTGCTCCGGTCATGGGGGCATGGCGGGCCAAGGATCGTGACCGCCAGCGACGGCGAGCGGGGGAGCCGATTTTGTCGAAGCGCAGGAAAGTGGAGTGGAGACAAAATTGGGGGGGGCCACGAAGTCCTTGAGGCCGGCATGGCCGCATGGCATCCTCGTACGGACTGAGCAGACATCCCACCGCCCCGTATGGCACCCGAAAGCCAGAAGCCGGCTCGATGCCGGCGACGGCTTCACACGACGGGGATGACCCCGCCTTGCGGCGGGGCCCCGGGTCCGGATTACGCGGCGTCGCGGTTTGGGGCGGTTCCAGACGAGCACGTCGTCGCCGTCCGTTTCCACCGGCCACAGCGCCGCGTTGATCGGGGCATTGAAGCACGGATCGCCGAGCTTGAGGGAGATATGGGGCTCGCCGTTTCCGGAGACCGCCTCCCAGCCGGCGATTTCGGCATTATGCGTAGTCCGCTGTTATGCGGAATGGCACGATTTAGGCATTTGTTTTTTCTGAACTATTGGCCCGATATACTCCGCACAATTCCCAAGAGGAAAGTATAGCGGCGGCCCGGTTTGGAGCCGCCGCGATCTTGGCTGGTCAGCGGGACCAGACGAGAGCGTATTCGTCTTCGCTGTCGATGAGGCTGGCGTAGATCGGCGCCGGGAAGGACGGGTCGTCGAGCTTAACCGAGTGGTAGGGCGTGTTCTCCTTCGAGGTGCGGCGCCATGCGGCACCTATCTCTACATTGCCTACGACCACCCGGAAATCGGGGGCCTTTTCGTTGGTGGAGGCGTCGGCTGGAAGGAGCTTTGCTTTGACGTTGAAGGCGAGTGTTCTGATGGAGCCGACGAAGGTGCCGTCTTCGTTGCGGGTGAAGGAACCGATCTGAGCCATGATAATCTCCGTTTGCTGTTTCAAGCCCGCGACCATCGCGGCCTTGATGGCGGACTTTGAGCGCCGAGGCGGCCGCCCTGCAGCCAAAGGCCCGTAGTGAAGCGAAGGACGGAGGGAGGCGATCTTGTTGTTGCGCGAGGAGCCGACCGTCAGGTTGGCGGGGAAGAAGATTGCCGTACGCTGTTGCGGGGACCAGGCCGGGTCGTGAAGCGACCGTACTTTGGCGCGTGATCCGACAACAGAAAGGCCCGCGTGTTTGCGGACGCTCGATACCGCTCTATGGAGATATCGGCTCAGTCGCCCAGATCCCGTCGGGAAGTGTTGTCGTGGACACGGATCGGGCACCGGTGACGACCAATAGCGTTTTACTTGCCGCCATCCAATCGACGCCCCCCACCCAACCGAGCACAGGCACGGAAGAGGGCCGCCGCCGGGCGCAATTCGAGGTCGGGGATTTGAAGGGCCGTCTGATCGCGGGGCGACGGGGTGCCGTAGTTCGGCAGGATCCGAGACGGTCAGCGCGACGCAGACCGGCCGATCCTTCTCTCCGTGCCCACGCCCGGCTTACTAGCGCCAAAGGTAGGGATAGCTGACGATGGCAACGTTCGGGAAGCGATCAGTCATTCTTGGTCCCCCCTTGATACTCGGTCGACTGGAGGTCGAGTTCGCCGAGCGGCAGATGGGCCAGCTCCTGCGGCGTCTCGCCCCCCGGTGTAAACGCGGCGCGGGTCCTCGGCACCGCGTCCCCGATGCCGCCCGGTCCGGCGCGCGCCTCACCCAGACGGAGATCAGAGGACGGCCTCTGAAGAGGAGGTCCCGATCGATCCTCATGCCGCATGGCAGGCGGAGCGAGGCCGTTTCTCGAAACGAGTAGCCAAGCTCTGGAGAACCGAGATCGGCGACACCGAACATCGTGTCGCCATCCTCCTACAGTTCGCTCGCCAGCCAGACACCCGCCCTAGGGATTGAAGAACTTTACGACCGGCACATGGTCGGCGCGGCGATTATGGCCGTTGACGTGCGGCGCCGCGCGGATTTCGACGGTCAGGAGACGCATGTGAGCCTGCCGTTGTTCCGCGAGCGTCGTCTGGATTGGATGGCGTTGCAGAGGAACCGACAGACATTTGCATGCGAGAAGGTCGGTTCCGCCGCATCAGGCCGTCTCCCGCTCTTCCAATTGAGGTGACTGCAGGCTGTGGAGGTAGGCGACAGCCCGCTGGGCGTGGGCAGCCGCCTGGAAGATCGCCCGTTTGTCGTTGGACAGCACCGTCAACCAACTGGCTAGGTACGACGCATGGTCCTGACGGGGCTCAAGCTCCGGCACAATGCCAAGATCGGCGCAAACGAGGCAGCTCCCGATTTCGGCTAATAATTCTTCGCGGGCGCGATCGGTCTTGTCCTTTGAATAGCGGCTCAGATCGCGTCCAACGCGATCAGGATGCGCCGTCCAATGAACAGATTCGTGAGCCAAAACAGCGATATAAGAGACCGCATCCCGGAAACTTTCGAAGGCCGGCATTTGAATGAAATCGCCTGTTGGAGCGTAATATGCCTGCGAGCCGCCATGACGGATCACGGCGCGTGTATTGGCGAAGAATCGGTCGGCGTGCTCGATCCGTTCGATCGGATCGATGACCGGCGTCGGCCGGTAATAATAGTGCTCCGGCAGCCCCTCGATCTGTTCGACGTTGAAGACGCTGTATGTCTTCAGGAACGGGATATCCCGCTCGACTTCGTCGCCAGCGGCATCGGTGTCCGTTCTTGTGAAGCGGCTGGCATAGACGACCATGGCGCCGCCTTCGGCCTTGCGCACGTGCGCGCCAAGCTCGACCGCCTGACGGAATGTCATCCAGATCGAGGCGCCGTATCCGCGCGCCACCGCCTCCGACCAAAGCAGCAGCACGTTCATGCCGCTATATGGTTCCCCGTTGTGGCGCAGCGGCCTCGTTATTCGGCCAGCAGCATAGCCTGACTTCCAAGGCTGTACCCATGGGCGCACACCCTTTTCGAGATCCACGACGATGCGCTCGGTGATGCGCTGATAGATGTCGATGCGATCGCCTGTTTGTTTGCTGCTCATTTCCTGAACCTCCGTCATGGCGGCCGCGACCATCGCGGCCCCGTCACCGGGTCCAGGGCCGGGGATCAGGAAGCGAGCGCACAGAAGGCCGAAACGCATGTGGAGGACGGCGAAGCCGTTGCGGCTCGCTTCCGACCCCGGCAGGACCAAAGCCGGGACTGGGACGGGATGGTCGCCTGACCCCGCTTCATTTTCCCTCTTCTCTTCCTTGCGGGAGCCCCGCGGCAGCAAGAAAGAGGCCTTCAGGGGAGTGATCGGGCGGAGCAAAGGCTCCGCCCGTTGCGGCTTAGTCGAAAGCCGCAAGCTGAAGCTCGGCAGCCCGTCGGCCCAGAGACTGGCCGGCGTGCTCGACTGGGCGCTCGAACGGCTTCCAACGTTCGCCGACGACTTGCTCGTAGCCAGCGACAGCGCCCTCCGCAGCCATCCTGAGCGCGTGGCTCTGCAGGGCCATGTCGGCTGCGAATTCGCGCTTGCGCTTAGCGGCACTGTCGAATCCGATCGGTCCGTCGAGGTCTTCATCGCGGGTGTCGTTCGCGGCCTTCGCCGTCGCATCCCGGGCTTCCGAGACCGCCCGCGAATAAAACTGGCCGGCGCCATGAGCGCTGCCGACATAGGCGCCGACGATCCGCTGAAGGTGGATCTGCATGGCGCGGTCGGCCAGACCTTCGCGAAGCGCATCAGCCGTCTCGACGATCAGGCGTTCGTGGAGATCCCGAACGCCGTCGCTGTCGAGTACGGGAAGGCCGAAGCTCTCGGAAATGAGGGAGGCCTGATGCGCGTCGGGGCACGAGTGGTGGACCATTTCGAGTGTGGTGCCCTTGCGAAGCTGGACGACGCGGCCGGTCTGGCGGGGCGCTTTGGCGGGCTTGGTCATTGGGTTTCCTTTCTTCCGGTTCTGTGAAAGCTCGGACCGGCTCCTGCCGGCCCTCCCTTCGGGCGCGGTCAAAGAAACCCGGCATCAGACGGGCGCTTCAGGGTCCGGGGACGCCAGAACAAGCGGCGGCGGGTTGCCGACAAGCAGGGCTTTTGAGCCCTTGCGCAGGCGGCGGCCCGGCGTTGTCGAGATCGGCGGTCCCGGCCGCCTCGCGGCGCGGCACGCGGCCTTGAAGCGGACGGCAGCCGGATTACGACCGCGACCAGACCCGAAGAGGGACCGGCAGGGATGCCACCTCATAAGACGCCGGAGGGAAGATCCCATGGCCGTTCGCCCTCCCCCTGATCACGATCCGTGCTCTCGACCCGCTTGAACGCCGCGGGATCCTTCCTGGCGCGCGCGCCATCTCGCAACACAGACCCTCGGTTTCTCGGGCTGAACCGTCGGAACCCATCGGCCGGGTCGAGGGCCGCGCGTGGGCTAATCCACCCTTGACGCGGCAGGCTGGCATGTGGCGGGCACCTCCTTCCTTCATCCTTCTTGTCTTTTCCCGGCCCGCAGGTCGTCGTTCCAGTCATCGGCAATCGGACGCAGCCGCTTGTAGCGGCAGTCCGCCTCATGTGCGATGGCCGCAATACGGTCGGCGTAGACGTCTCCCTGTGGGTTATTGTCTGTCGCCGCGACCAGCGCAGTGCCGGGCCGTCCTGCAAGCGCCCGGATCGCCGCTTCCGTCGACGGCGCCCATCCGCCGCCGGTGCTGAGATAGAGGCTGTCGGCCACCCGACCCTCCAATTCGGCAAGACTCATTGCGTCGATCGCCGCTTCGGCTAAACAGACGCGACGCGCGTCGGGCTTGCCAAGCCGGAACAGACCCTTCGCTCCGCCGGAAGCAAAGCCGCGCCATCGCAGACCGCGCTCTTCCCAACCGGTGACAGTCCCCTCGTCATCGACATGCGCCGCCCACATGCTGCCATAAGGCCCCTCGCGAAGGCGGTCCTGACGGACTGCGTCTCGCACGGCGGCGGCGGACAAGAGCCGCTCGTCTGTGAGATATTGCCATGTCCACGAGCCTGGCCACGGCTTGCGCCGAACACGCCATCGGTCCGAAATTGACCGGCTGGGCTCCATTCGGCGCGGCGAAGGCTCCCAAGCGGGTCTGGTCGGTTCGTAGCCGACGAGATCCGCAACACGATGCAAGCCCTCGGCAAAACCGACACCCGCCAGATGCTCCACGAGCGTGAACACATCGCCCTTGGCTTCGCTCAACGGATCGAACCACCCATTGCCTTCGTGGATCAGGATGATGATGTCACCGCCGCGCCGGTATTTGACCGCGCGACGGGTGCTTTCCTTTAGATCGACCGCGAACCCGGCCTTATCCAGTACTGCCGCGCAGGGCACCTTTGCTTTCAGTTCCTCAATTTTGTTCCTTTTCATCCTTGCCTTCCAGGCCGCCTCCGTGCCTGGCCCTTCCTGTTTTCGATCTCCCGCACACCATGCGAGCACCTCGCGAAAGGCCGCGAAGAGGAAAGGAAGCAAGGGCGCGGCGGGCAGCCGCGGGGATCAAGGCTGTTTTCAAGGTCAGGCCCGCCTGCTGCGGCGAAGCTTCCCTTGCTGCCGCCGGCTCGCCAGCGGCACACAAAACCTTGCCGGACGACCGGCCGGCTTGCTAAGGGCCGGCCCGTCGTGGGCGTTGAATGATCGTCGCAGAGTGCGTCCTATGGTTCTGAAGCACTTACCGAGGGACGTGGACGTGTGAGGCTGAAGGGGCGGAAGTGCGATTTTCGCGACGACCGATCCAATGGTCCAACCGGCACGCTGCTGATGGCACTGGACGCACGCCGCAGGGCTCGCCCGCGGCGGCGTTGCCTCATCATCGTCGAGGCAACGGGCGTGTCCCCAAGGACGCATCATTCACTCTGCGCTGCACTGACCTGCGGAAAGACGAACAGATCGCGGAATGCCACCGACCCCAGCGCCAACCAAGGAGATGCTCATGCCGAACGTCGCGATTGGACATCGCGACGAGGAGTTGGTGAAAAAGCAGCTGGAATCCGGCCGCTACAATAATGCCAGCAAAGTCGTTCGCGCAGCGCTGCGGCATCTGGAGGACTATGAGGCGGCGTGTGAACAGTGGCTCAATAACGAGATTCCGACGCGCATCGACGAACTCGTGAAAAACCCGTCTATCGGCGTTCCGGCCGAAACCGTGCGCTTCCGTTCCGGGGTGATGACGTCATCGTCCTCGGCGTGTTTGCGCGAGGCCGTGAGATCAGTGACGAGCTCCTAGTGGAGCGAAACCACCAGTTCGGCGCCGGAACCTTGGCGTTTCCCAGGGTTCGGAACGCTGGCGCCGCTAAACATCCAGACGCGTGTATTCGCTCGACGCGTTAACGGCAGAAAGGACATTCTATTCATAAGTGAATCTATAGAAATTCGGCTCTTAATTTTGCTCCACGCTTCCTGCACGCATATGGACAGTTATTTTGGAGCGACAGATGAGCCACGTCCCACAGCCGACAGATAAAATTCGTCCCCTCGCTGCGCGCTTGCGAAGTGAGGAAGAGGTGCTTGCAACAGCGCAGTATCTGGCAGCGCGTTTCGCAAAGTCGGCGTCCGTTCGCGATGCAGATCGACTGCTGCCCCATGACGAGCTCGATGCATTGTCGAAGTCCGGGCTTCTCGCTATTACCGTCCCGGCGGAGTACGGCGGCCTTGACGTTTCCAATGCTGTTCTCGCCGAAGTGACGGCCAGCCTCGCGGAGGCGRACGGGTCGATCGGGCAGATCCCACAGAACCATTTCTATATCCTGGAAGCGTTGCGCACCGACGGCACGGAGGAACAGAAGCGGTTCTTCTTTGACCGTGCGCTCGCGGGCGATCGTTTCGGAAATGCTCTGTCCGAACGGGGCACGAAGACGGTTGGCCACTACAACACGCGCATTGTCCGCGATGGGTTCGGCTACAGGATCAATGGTCGCAAATACTACTCGACCGGGGTCATCTTTGCAGATTGGATCACGGTCTTTGCTCTGAACGAAGCCGACCACCTGACGATGTCATTCGTGCCTCAAGGAACCGACGGTATTGAGATCATCGATGACTGGGATGGCTTCGGGCAGAGAACGACGGGCAGCGGCACGACAGTGCTCGACAATGTCTACGTCCATGCAGATTCTGTCGTTCTCCACCACAAGGGTTTTGAGCGCCCGACGACCATCGGCTCTGTCGGCCAGATCATCCACGCCGGCATTGATCTTGGCATTGCACGCGCAGCCTTTGCAGAGACAATCGATTTCGTAAGGACAAAGTCGCGGCCCTGGACCGACAGCGGCGTCGAACGGGCAACAGACGATCCGCTGACCGTTGCAAGAGTGGGCGAGCTTGCAATCCGGCTCGAGGCAGCCTCCGCAGTTCTTGAGCGCGCCGGGCGCAAGGTGGACACCGCCCAGATCGACACCACGCAGGAAAACGTCGTTGCTGCGACGCTTGCGGTCGCTGCCGCCAAAGTGCTGACGTCGGAGATCGCCCTTGACGCCTCAAGCGCACTCTTCGAACTCGCCGGCACGGCTTCCACCAGCAGCGGACTGAATCTCGACAGGCATTGGCGCAACGCCCGCACGCATACGCTCCACGACCCTGTGCGCTGGAAATACCATGTCGTTGGCAACTACCATCTCAACGATACGGCTCCGCCCAGAAGCGGTGCTCTCTAAAGGGGAATGACAACGGCCCGATTGCGATTCTCGCAACGGGCCCTGTCCGCGAGGACCATTGATTAGCTGTAGAGGCTGACGACCGGGACTTTATCGTTCAGCGCGAACTCACCGACTTCCTTTGCCTTGTAGAACACGGGATCATGGAGCGTGTGCGTGCGAACATTGCGCCAGAAGCGATCAAAGCGATAGGCTTCTGCCGTCGACCTTGCACCCGTCAGTTCGAAGACACGGGCGGTGACATCGAGCGAGACATTCGTGGCGTGCACCTTTGCGGCATAGGCTTCGGCGGCGGCTTCGCCTCGCTCGCGTTCTGTTACGTCCCTGCCACGCGCCAGTGCGTTCTGGACGTCTGCTGCGGCGCAATCGGCAAGCGCGGCGGACGCCTTTAGCGATGCCGTGAGCTCTCCGACCCGTTCAAGAATATACGGATCGTCCTGTGCGCGAGCCACGCCCGAGGTAATCCACGGTCTGGTCGTACTGCGAACATAGTCCAGCGCTGCCCGCAGCGCCCCTTCCGCGGTTCCCAGATAGAAATTCACGAACACCAGCTGGATGAGGGGCGTGTTGAATGTCGCAAGCGCCGGCGGAACTGCGTTTTCGTCGGTCGGGATTCCGATGAGATCGTCCTCGTAGACTGGAAAGTCGCGAAACTCGACGCTGCCGCTGTCAGAGAGCCGCTGACCGATATTGTCCCAATCATCGTTTGCCACATAACCCTGCCGGTTTGTAGGCACCGCGAAGCTCGCGATCTTTCCGTCAAGCGTCGCATTGGCATTGATGTAGTCGGAAATCCGCGCGGCAGTAGAAAACGACTTCTTGCCATTCAGCACGTAGCCGTTGCCGCGTCGGGTCAGAACCAGGCCGGGATCGCGCGGATTGACCGCGGCGCCCCAATAGAGATTCCTTGCAACCGTCTCGGCGCCAAGCGCGTTGACACGGGCCTCATCTTCGATAGCCCAGTAGATGTACTGGCTGTTGACAAAGTGATAGCCGAGCAACTGGCCGATCGAACTTTCGCCACGGGCAAGAATGCGCACAAGCTTCAGTCCATCGACCCAATCCAGCCCACCGCCGCCGACCTGAGGTGTGTGAAGCGCATTGAGCAGTCCGGCGTTCTTGAGTTTCACGATTTCGCTCAGAGGTGGCCGCCCGTCACGATCGAGATCAGCAGCGCGCCGCGCTAGATCGGCGGAAATCTCTTCCGCCCGTGCAAAAATGTCGTCGCGCGTCGAGCCTCGGCTGACGACCTGAAAGACGTTGGATGGGCTCATCGGAAAAACTCCAGGTTTGCTGAGACGAGAACGGCGGAACCTCTCGGTCCCGCCGCAAGGCTGATCCGCCCTTCAGAAAAGCGTGGCCGGGATCCAGCTTGCCGTCACGGCATCGCTGGTGCTGAAGGCCGGGATCTTCTTGTCCAGATCCTCGATCGTCTTGACGCCTGCAGCGCGAAGCGCCTCCTGCGTCAGGAGCGTCGGCTTCACGGTGATACTATGTGGTACCTGCTCCCCGGCGATCTGAAGAGCCGCTGCACGCACCGACACCGCCCCGACCACCGCCGGATTGGTCGCGACGGTCGCGACCCACGGACTACCCTCCTCCGTGATCTCCTGAATATCGGCGGTCGAGGCATCGGCCGAGTAGATCTTCAACTTCGAGGAAATCCCGAGATCGTTTGCCGCGAGCTTCACGCCGCGTGCGAACTCGTCGTAGGGAGCGAAGACGACGCTGATGTCCGGATTTGCGGTCAGCGCCGCCTTCGCCTGGTCCGCCGTCGAGGCTGCCGTCGTGTCGCTGACATTGCCAAAGTGGGCCTTCTCGACCACGCCCTTGTTGTCCGCCTTGAATTTTTCCCAGACCTCATTGCGGCGATCGAGCGGCGCAAAGCCCGCGACATAGACGTAGCCGGCGTTGAAGCTGGTGCCGTTGTCCTTGACGGCCTGATCGAGCGCAAGCTTGGCAAGCTCATGATCGCTCTGCTCGACCTGCGGGATTTTCGGATTGTTGAGATTGACGTCGAAAGCGACGATCTTCACGCCCTTGTCGAGCGCTTGCTGCACGACGTCACCGAGCGATTCCGGCAGGCCGTGATCAATCACGATGCCTTGAACGCCGAGATTGACGGCCTGAAGGATCTGTTCGCGTTGTTCGGCAGCGTTCTGGCGACCGGGAAATACGCGAAGATCGACGCCGAGAGCCTTTGCCTGCGCCTCGGCTCCTGCCTGATAGGCCTGAAAGAAGTCGCCTGCGGAAATGTAGCTGATCAGCGCGAGCTTGACGCCGCCCTTGTCAAAGGGATGAGGCGCCCCCGCCAACCCTTCAGCCCGGGCAGCCCCTGAAAAGAGAAGGGAAGTCGCGGCAGCGGAAAGCGCGAGGCGCGTGGAAATCTTCATTGTGCGCTCCTGTGGAGGTTTAAACGATCTGCGGTCTCCTCCGCATTTTCATTAGATATATTTTCCATATTTTTAGTAGATTATTTGCTGCGTTTTTTCCGCCTCTGGAGGAAACTTTGTGCCCTTTCCCGGGCGCCTGAGCAAAGCGTTGCCTGTCGCGCAGTCTCGTTTCGCGCCAAGCTGCTGCCCAACTGACCGCTCCTTTCCTTGAGCGCAACACCCCTCGCCGGCGTCGCCGCACGTTGCGTTCATATGTCTCCACCAACGATGATTTGTTGCAGCCATGCCCTTGCTTGAAGTCGAAGATCTCACCCGCAGCTTCATCTCCACGCGCGCGCTCTCGGGGGCGTCACTTTCCGTTGAGCGTGGCGAAATCGTTGCATTGATGGGGGCCAACGGTGCCGGGAAATCCACCCTGGTGAAGATCCTGTCCGGCGTGCTACCTGCCGACAGCGGCGCGGTCAGACTGAACGGCCGGCCTTTCTCTCCGCGAACGCCGGCCGAGGCTGCGCGGCGCGGCATCGTCACCGTTCACCAGTCAACCGATCTCGTTGGCGCGCCCGGCCTGACAGTTGCCGATGTCCTGCTTCTCAGAGGCTTTGCTGATGGCGACGAACCGTTCTTCGTGTCGAAAACCGGCATCCGCCGTCGCGCGAAAGCCATACTTGATGAAGCGGGTTTTTCGCTGCCGCTCGATCGCGACTTCGCCGATCTGACGGCCGCCGACCGGCAACTCGTGGCGATCGCCCGCGCGCTCGCCAGCAAGGCGGATATCTTGATGCTCGATGAGCCCACGGCAAGCCTGTCGATCGGGGAGAGCCACCGACTTTTCGAGGTTTTGCTGCGGCTGCGGGCGCAAGGCATGGCAATCCTTTATATTTCCCACCGCACCGCCGATCTTCAGGCCATTGCTGATCGCGCGCTGGTGATGCGCGGTGGCCGCGTCGTCGGCTCCTTTGACCGGCCAATCGACTTCGGAGCAGCGATCGAGACGATGATCGGTCGGAAGCTTCAACCGGCGCGACCGCGAGCACCGGATGGCCATGGCGCAGTGATCTTCGAAATGGCGAACGCGCGCTTGCTTCCCGGCAGCGACGCGTTCAGCCTTTGCGTGCGCGAAGGCGAAGTCGTGGCTGTCACCGGCGTTCTGGGAGCCGGAAAGAGCCGCCTGCTTTCCGCGATCTTCGGGACTGGCACGCTTGCCGCTGGAACAATGCTGCTCGACGGCAAGCTGCATTGCCCGGCAGGCGCCGCCGAAGCGATAGAAGCAGGTGTCGCGATGGCCGCCGAAGACCGCCATCGCTCCTCCCTGATGCCGCCATCGTGGCCCGGCAACAGCGTAGCGGCAACGATCAGCCTGCCTCACCTGCGCAAATGGTTTCCCTATCAATTTCTCCTGGGAAGGCGTGAGTGGCGTGAAGCGGACGCAGCAATCGAGCGGCTGCGCATCAAGGCGCCCGGCCCCGGCGCTTCGATCTGGACCCTGTCGGGTGGCAATCAGCAGAAGGCGGTGCTGGCGCGCTGGGAGGCTGAGCCAAGCCGACTTCTGCTTCTAGACGAACCGTTCCAGGGTGTCGATGTCGGCGCCCGGCGCGACATCGTCGACGCCATCCGCAGCCGCACCGACCGCGCGACACTGATTGCAACCTCCGATCCGGAGGAGGCCTATGAAGTGGCCGACCGCATCCTCGTCATCGACCATCACAGCATCAGACCTGCACAAGGCCAGGGCGACGAAACCACCTTCGAAGGAATTCCAGCATGAGCTCTGTAAACCACGAAACTCTTTCGAATGCTCCCGTGCAGCAGGAAGGCAAGGCATTCATCGCGCGGCTCGCCGAAATCCTGCGCTCCGGCGCGGTCTTCATTCTTCTGGTTGTCCTTGTCATCGGCTTCACGGCCGCAGAGCCCGCCTTCATCAACATCAGCAACCTGATGAGCATTCTGCAGGCCGTCTCTGTGGTCGCCATTCTGGGCGCCGGCGTGACGGTGACACTTGCGGTCGGGGGCTTCGATCTCTCGATCGGCGCGATCGCAGCGTCGAGTGTCATGGCCGCAAGCTATGCCATGATCGTCTGGGACCTCGGAGTATTCGCAACCGTTCCTCTGGTCTTGGCCTTCGGTGCCCTCGTCGGCCTTCTGAACGCCTTCGTGATCGTGCGACTGAAGGTGCCCGACCTGCTCGCGACGCTCTCGATGATGTTCCTGCTTTCCGGACTGCAACTGATCCCGACCGCCGGCCGGTCGATCTCCGCCGGTCTCATCCTGCCCGACGGCACGACGGCAAGTGGCACCTATGACCCACGCTTTCTGTTGATCGGTCGCCACAGCGTTTTTGCAACAGTCCCCGTTGCCGTCGTCCTCATGGCTCTGGTTGCTTTCGTTCTCTATGTGCTGACCGAGCGTACCCGCATTGGCAGGCTGCTCTTTGCGACTGGCGGCAACGAAGTCGCAACCCGGCTGGCAGGCGCTTCGACGACGCGCCTGAAGACGCTTGCCTATGTCATATCAGGATCGCTGGCCTCCCTCGGCGGCATCATCGTCGCCGCTCGCGTCGGCCGTGGTGATGTTTCTTCTGGCGGTTCACTGCTGATGGATGCGGTCGCGGCGTCCCTGATCGGCTTTACCGTGATGGGGTTGCGCCGGCCGAACGTGCTCGGGACCATTGTCGGGGCTGTCTTCGTCGGTGTGCTTCTGAACGGCCTGACGATGCTGAACGCGCCCTATTACACCCAGGACTTCGTCAAGGGCGCCGTGCTCGCCGGCGCGCTGGCTCTGACCTATGGCCTTGGCCGCAACAATTCCTGAAACGAGGGAAGCGGACGGCGCCTTCTCTGTTTATTCAATCGAACACAGGTGACAACCATGGCCGACAGCCACGACCTTTCACGCCCGGATTTCGCCTGCAACATGCGGCTCATCGGCCACTCGGACATCGGTGGCAGGGGCGACGGATTGCAGATCATGGTGCATCGCAGGCACGCCTATGTCGACCATCCCTGGTCAAAGGGTTTCTCGCTCGTCGACGTCCGCGATCCGAAGCGACCTGGGCCGCCACCTACGTTCCCGCCCCGCCGCTCGAGCGGCGACTGCGAGCGGCATGATGGGGATGCCAAAGGCGCGTCAGGCGGCAGCCGCCAGCTTTCGATCACACATGCGCGAGAGCACGCGCGGGAGACTTCAGATCGACGACAGCCAACCGACCCACGACAAATCGGACGAACCGCGAGGCATCTATATCGTCGGAGGCGGGATTTCGGGTGTGCCTCGATCGTTGCGTGAGGTTTCCAAGCGGTGGTGAAGCTCGGATCGATGAGAAAGGCGTCGCTGCCTGGTAGACTGACATCTGCTCTTAGGATTGGCCGACCGCCGACAGGCTGGGATTTTACTTGAGCTTTGCCACTTCGCCCACATGCCAGGATCGAACCCGCAGCACTCAGTCCTTCAATTTGGACCGCACCTCAAAGAGGCTTTACCGACCCAACACTTTTTCAAGGGTTCAGACGGACGTACCGTCCCAGAAATGCGCGTTGACCCCAGATCCAGGACCCCAGATCCAGGACAACCGGTCGCCCCACAGCATGCTGTCAAACGCGTCCACAAAGAGATCCGTCCGACGTGATGAGGGATACGACGTCTTCAAGAAGTTCATCATCGGCTGTCACAGAAACGTAGCGATGAATGACAAAAGGCAGGAAATGCAAGCCCTCGGTGATCCGGGGGCGCACGCCGGGCGGTGGGTGCCACCGGTGCTGGACGTCCCGCTCCTTTAGTCAGGGGCCTTGTCGGGTTCCCAACTCAGAAAAAAACCCACATCGCCAGGCATTCCGCTGGGAAAAGTGACAACGGCAGCATTCAGTTTGTACCCTTGGGGCCGGCCAAATTTCTCGAATCGCTCGTAGAATTCCTTGGCCTTTCCCTGGAGCGTTTCCGGCCAATTGGTTGCCCCGTTGTTGATTGCCCGTCCGTTGTCGGTGCAGAAGTCCGACGAGAA
>NZ_JBFTOF010000045.1:0-21584 GCF_056397845.1 Rhizobium sp. 05L419 | reverse complement strand
AAATCACACAGCTGCAGGCTCAGCTGAAGAGCGTGGCTGCATCTGCCTCGTTCAATGGTCAGAACTGGGTACAGAACAGCATTGGCGCAACGATGAGCGTCGTCTCCTCGTTCGTCCGCGACTCCTCGGGCGGCGTTTCCGTCACCACCACAAGCTACATCACCACGGCTACCGATCTGCTGTTCGATACAGCCGGTACCAACGGCATCCTCGGCACCAACGGCGCGAAATTCACCACTGCCTCGATCTCGAGCTTCTCGATCACCTCGACGTCGACCAAGGGTGACATCGACAACCTCATCTCCGACACCGAAACGGCACTGGTCAAAATGACCGCCCTCGGCTCGAAGCTTGGTTCGATGTCCACGCGCATCGATCTGCAGAGCGAATTCGTCTCCAAGCTCACCGACTCCATCAAGTCGGGTGTCGGTCGTCTGGTCGATGCCGACATGGAAGCAGAATCGAGCAAGCTGACGGCCCTCCAGACTCAGCAGCAGCTCGCTGTTCAGTCGCTCTCGATTGCCAACTCCGCCTCGCAGAACATCCTCTCGCTGTTCCGCAGCTAATAGACGGGCGCCGACAGGCGCTCCCGCAACGACAAGGCGCCGGCTTCCGGCGCCTGATATTGAAGGGCCGCACTCGCAGGAGTGTGGCCTTTTTTCTGTTCGTTAAGTCTTTGTTAACCAAACTGATGTTTGTTGGCGTCAACGAAACGGTATGTTAACCAAACCTAACAGGTGGTTATCAGGCATGACGCTGATTGCCGTTCCCGGTATTCTTCCGGAGTGTCCCTTGATCCATTTGCCGTAAGGGGCGATTTTTATGACAAGTATTTTGACGAACGTTGCGGCTATGTCCGCGCTCCAGACCCTGCGCAGCATTAACGGCAGCCTCGAAGATACACAGAATCATGTCTCCTCCGGCTATCGCGTCGCCGAAGCCAAGGACAACGCCGCCTATTGGTCGATTGCAACCACCATGCGTTCGGACAACAAGGCGCTGTCCGCCGTTTCGGACGCTCTCGGTCTGGGTGCGGCCAAGGTTGACACGGCCTATTCGGCAATGGACAGCGCCATCGACATCGTCAGCGAAATCAAGGCCAAGATCGTTGCAGCGACGGAAAAGGGCGTCGACAAGACGAAGATCCAGGACGAAATCGGACAGCTCCAGCAGCAGCTGCTGAGCGTTGCGGGCTCGGCATCTTTCTCGGGCGAGAACTGGGTTGCCGGCAACACGACGAAGAGCGTTGTCTCCTCATTCGTCCGCAGTGCGAACGGCCAGGTCGCAGTCCAGACGACGCAATACGTCCTCGATGACAGCACCAACGGCAACGTGCTGTTCGGCATGGATACCACGGGCGCTATCAATACCACCGCGGGCATCATCGGCAGTTCGACTGGCACCATCGGTTCGATCTACAGCATGAACATCGCCAACTTCGCGCCGTCAGACATCAACCTGGCACTGACAGCCGTCGAAGCCGGCCTCAGCGCTCTGACAAAGGCGGCATCGCAGCTCGGCTCGATCTCGACGCGCATCGACCTCCAGGACAGTTTCGTATCCACTCTCAGCGACTCGATCGACTCCGGTGTCGGACGACTTGTCGATGCCGACATGGAAGAGGAATCGAGTAAGCTGACGGCGCTGCAAACGCAGCAGCAACTGGCGATCCAGTCACTGTCGATCGCAAACTCCAGCGCGCAGAATGTCCTGACGTTGTTCAAGAACTAATCTAATAGGCGGCGCTTCAAGCGCCGTTCCGAGCGATCGAAAGCCGCGTCATCCGATGCGGCTTTCTCTTTGTTTTCGAAGCAATATTAAAGGTTGCGCGAAGCTTGCGGACCCGAATTTCTGCACCTTGCGCGGGTCGCCTGGCTTGGTTAAATTTCCAACAGTTGATTTGTTTCAGCGACAAGCCGACCTGGGAGACCAGTCGGTGGCATGACGCCAAGTCGGTCGCTGCCGGTAGTCCGGCCTGTCCCGTTCCCCTACCTGAGAGCCCAAGATGACCTATAAAATTACCAGCGCCGGACAGGTAAATGCTCTCGCTGCGCTGCGCATCATCAACAAGGATGCGGCTACGGTTCAGCAGCAGGTTTCCTCGGGCAAGAGCGTCGAGACGGCCGCGGACGACGCGACCTACTGGTCTTTTGCGAGCGTCATGCGGTCGGACAGCAGCTCGCTGCAGAACATTCACGATGCGCTAGGCGTCGGGGCATCCAAGGTAGACACCGCCTACACTGCGCTGGACAGTTTGATCGATCAGCTAGGCAATATCCGCGCTACCCTCGTTTCTGCACAGGAGGCCGGCGTCGACAAGACGAAACTCAATACGTCTCTGAGCGAGATGAAAAGCCAGTTGCAGACGACCGTTCTGACGACCAACTTCGCAGGCGAGAACTGGCTGCTCAATCGCGATGCAACGCCGCCGACCTCACGCTCGGTGATCGGCGGATTCGTTCGCGGCACAAACGGGGACTACCAGGCGCAGACCATCAGTTTTCCTGCCGCCCAAACCGTGATGATCGACATGACGGATGCCAACCGTGGCGTGCTGACAAAGGCGACCGACGCGAATACGTTGAATCCCGACGGCAGCGCCACGTCCCGAAACTACTATCTTGTCAACGCTGGATCCACGACGCCCGCGGGCGGAACCGAGATCAAACTCGACACCAGCACGACCCCTAAGCAGTTGAAAGACATGCTCGCGGTTGTGGACGCGATGCTCAAGAGTGTGACGACAACTGCAGCGGGCCTCGGTACCATGAGCGAGCGCATCAGCGATCGCGTGGCATACACCGCGGACATGTCCGATCTGATCGACAAGAACGTGGGCGCGCTGGTTGACACCGACATGGACGAGGCATCGACCCTGCAGAAGGCACTGCTGACGCAGCAGCAGATGGCTGTGCAGGCAGTTTCGATTCTGAACACCGCAGCGAGCAAGGTGCTGATCCTTCTGCAGTGAGAGAGGCAGCGGCGGCGACGCCGGCGCTGCCGTCCTTCATCTTCGCACAAGTTTGACACCCTAGTTTCGATGCATGAAGGCGCTTCTCGGAATCGCGCCTGAAGAATTGTCTGGTCGAATTGGGGCGCGGCATGTTGCAGTTTTATGCGGGCATAGGGTGGGTTCAGTGAGCGCGCTTCTTTCTCGTTATCTGAAGGACTTTGGCGAACCTGCCGTGGTCGTGCCGGCCGTCGAGGCAGATGACTTTGCCAACGACTTTGGCGGTTTTGCCGAAATCCCGGCTGAACCTGAGGTGGATGTCGAAGTCGAACGACAGAGCGCCCGTGCCGCCGGCTATGCCGAGGCGACCACGACACTGACGGAAAAATTCGAACTCGAAGCGCAGACGGTCGCCTTGGTGCACCAGCGCGAGATCGAAGAGCTGAAGGATCGGTACGAGGTCGAGGCAGCCGAGCTGATCGCATCCCGGCTGGAGACCATTGCCGCCGAGGTTGCCGAGCTGGTCAGTGCTGCCGCCGCAAAGGTCCTCGCGCCGGTGATGACGGACATTCTCGCGCAGAAGGCGGTGCTCAGCCTCGCCGGCAGCCTTCGGTCAGCGATACTGGAAGGCGACGCAGGCACCATTAACGTGAAGGGCCCCACACGGCTCTTCGACGTGTTGAAGAATGCACTTGGCGAGAAGGCAGGCCTTCTGCGCCACCATGAAACGCCCGATGTCGATCTAACGGTTGAATTCGGTGACGCGATTCTCGTGACCCGCATGTCAGCCTGGGCGACGAGCTTGAAGAAAGTTCTGGAATGAGCGAGAGCGAAAACCATCACCACGGCAAGAACGAGATCATCATCGTCAAGCGTCACGGTGGTGGCGATCACGAAGGGTCCCACGGCGGTGCCTGGAAAATCGCCTATGCCGATTTCATGACCGCGTTGATGGCATTCTTTCTCGTCATGTGGCTGGTCAACGCCGCAAACGAGGAAACAAAGGCCTCGGTGGCGACCTACTTCAATCCGATCAAGCTCGCCGATGAGAAGCCGACCGAAAAAGGCTTGAAGAAGCCCGTCGATCAAGCAGACGGCGAAGAGAAGCAGGACAAGTCGAAAGAGAAGGAAGACAACCCGAACAAGGGGGCCGCGGCCTCGACCGGTGAAGATCAGACGTCCACCTCCGGCGACCAGGCGAACTATTCGGAAGCCGACTTCTTTGAGAACCCCTATTCCGTTCTCGCGGAGATCGCGCAGGAAGTCGGCCAACAGGCAAACGTCAGCGCCAAGGGCGAGGGCGGAGCCAGCGATTCCGGTCCCGCAACCGGCGCCGACGGCGGCGAGGCTTATCGCGACCCGTTCGATCCGGATTTCTGGACGAAGCAGATCGAGGTGACACATGCCGACAAAAAACAGCAGGTATCCGACACGACGCCGGTAGACCCTTCGCAAGATCCTCTGGAAGCAGCAAAGGCCGAGATGGAAAAGTCCGAGGATATGACCAAGGCCGCGGACGCCGAGAACAAAGAGACACAGACGGAGCAGAGCAAGGCCGGCGAAGCAAAGGTGACCGACGCGCAAAAGGCGAACGAACTGAAGCAGGCGCAGGAGTTGCAGAAGGAAATCACCCGGCAGATCGGCGGCGTCGCCGGCAAACTGGCAGAGGGGCTTACCGTGACCCCCTCGGAAGGCGGACTGCTGGTCAGTATTTCCGATCAGAGCGACGACTCGATGTTCAATGTCGGTTCCGCCGTTCCGCGCAAGGAGATGATCCTGGCGATGGAGAAGATTGGCGAAGTGCTCAAGAACAAGCCGGGCGCGGTCGTCATCAGAGGTCATACCGACGGCCGTCAATACAAGGGCGAGAACGCGAACTGGCGCTTGTCCATGGATCGCGCCCAGGCGGCCTACTACATGATCGTCCGTGGCGGGCTCGATGAGAAGCGCATCTCGCAGGTATCAGGCTTCGCCGACCGCAAACTCAAGGAACCGGCCGATCCGTTCAATGCGGCGAACCGGCGCATCGAGATCCTCGTGCAGGCGGATCAGGGATAACCCATGGCCCGTCTGCATCGCCATCTCCTACCTCTCCTTCTTGGCCTTGCGGCAATGCCATCCGGCGCAGCGCGTGCGGAAAACGAGGAAAATATCGCACCGTACAAGATGCTGCGATCCCTGCAGTTCGTGCAGGATTCCGTTGTGCTTGGAGATCATTCCGCAGCAGAGATGCAACGCTTCATGCTTGGCACGATCGACAAGCGACTGCGTTCTCTCGATCCTTCGGTCTTCGACGACGATCGCAACGTCGATGCGGCACTGATTTACGCCATGAGCGGCGGCAATCCGCAGACGCTTGAATATCTGGTATCACGCGACGTGAATGGGTATTTCGACAACCGCGTGACCGATATCCTCAGGAAATATCTGAGCGGCAAGGGACTGCTCGTCGCAAAGAGCCTGATCGACGCCGCCGATGAATACAAGGACAAAAGAATTGGTCCTTACCTCGCCTTGGTTAGTGCAAACGTCACCCTTGCCAGCGGGCCGGTGAACGCTCTGAAGCTGTACGATCGTGCCCGCCTCAATGCGCCGGGCACAATCGTGGAAGAGGCGGCTCTGCGCCGGTCGGTCGCGATATGCGTCGATGCCGGGATGGTGGACAAGGGGCTGGAATATTCACAGCGCTATATCCGACGCTTCCTGCATTCTCCCTACGCCAGCCAGTTTGCGGATCTGTTCGTCAAATTGCTCGTCGATCATGATCACCAAGTCAAATCTGAAGATGTCATAAGCATCCTCTCGTTCATGGACGAAGCGCGGCAGCGCGAAGTTTATCTTCGCATCGCCCGTGCCGCTGCAATTGCCGGCAAGAGCGAGCTGGCCAGTATGGCCGCCGCGCGGGCCCAAGCGCTTGCGGGCAACACCGACAACGCGTTTGGAGCGCTGGCGGATTTCTATGGTGGTATGGCTGCAATTCCGACAGACAGGATCAATGCGGCTGCAAAGAACATCGACACGATTTCCGACAGCGACCTGTCGCCTCGCGACAAGGCTCTGCGCGCTGCAGCAAAAAGCGTTGCAGAACAGGTACTTCGTGCGCCGGATCCGGCAAGCTTGACGCAAGGCTCACCCCCTAAATCTAGTGATCAAGAAATGACTTCTGAGCAGGAAGATGTTCCGCAAGTGGCGGAGCAGGGCGGCGAACACGATGCAGCCCCAGGTCCGGCTACCGCAGATGCGGCATCCTTGCCGATATCCGGTGCGAGTGGGCAAAAGGACGCGGATCCTTCGTTCCGCTCATTTGTGACGTCAAGTCGATCACAATTGGATGAGATCGACGGCCTCTTGAACAAGGAAAGCAACTGACATGGTGGACATCAGCGTTTCGGACGCTCCTTCGGTGGTCAGGCCCGGTCGACAGACGACAAAGGGCAGTGAGGCCGGCGGCGGCGGGTTCTCGGATGTCCTGAACAAAGCGAGCGGCGGATCCGGCCCGGATTCGGACGGGCATGCCGAGGGCACGAGTGCAGTAGGTGCAGAGGTCGGTAGCGCGCATCATCGGCCGACGGCGAAGCCGCGGATCGACCTCAGTGACGCCTCCCTGGCAGCGCAGGCTGAGGCCGGCGCGAAAACCGGTCCTATGCAGAAAGACACGCTAGAGCTGGGCCGCGACGAGATCAAGTCCGGCAGCAAGGACCAGACCGAGGACCGGCAGGATGGAGCGGAAAAGCTCAAGGACGGGGTGGTAGTGCACATCTCCAACAGCGCCAAGCCTTCGAAGGCACCAAAGACCGATGCGGAGGACGAGGCGGCTGATGAGAGTGCCGCATCGGACGTGCTTAGCCTGCTCAAGCAACTGCCGACCGACAGCGTCACGGCCGTAGCCGCAATAGCCCTGTCGGGACAAAAGACTGACCCCAAGGCCCCGGCAGATCCAAAAGACAGGTCCGTCATGGGTACAGAGTCCAAGGACGGGACCATCGCCGACGTTTCCAAGTCGCCATCGGTCAAGGACGGCGCTGCTGCCGACGCCGAAATGCCGGGCACGGATTCAGCGGACGGCGCCGATGCCAGAACGTTTCGATTGAGTCGCRCCGATGGCAAGGCGCAATCGATGGATATACATCTCGGCATCGAGAAGGATGCCGCCGCCGAGCCTGCCGGCAAGACGAATGTCGAGAACATCGCGGTCCTAGATTCTCGTCGCTATATCGGCCTGGCACAGAATACCAACTCCGCTGCCGTGACGGCAGCCATTTCTGGTGATTCCGAATGGGCTCATGCTATGCAAGCAAGTTCGGCGCTCTCGAATGCCGCCGAATGGACCAGCACCGGGAAGGTCGTAAATACGCTGAAGATCCAGATGAATCCGATCGATCTCGGCCTCGTCACCGCGACAATGCGATTGCAAGGCGACGCACTGAACGTTGATCTGAAGGTAGAGACAGGTGCAGCCTACCGACAGCTCAAGGAAGATCACAGCAAGATTCTTGAGGCGTTGCGCAGCCAAGGTTATACCATCGACAACGTGACGATCAGTATGGCGCCCGTCGCCCGGTCCGAAGCGAGCGCGCAGCAGGGCGCCGCCCAGGGCCAGCAGGCTTTCGCACAGCAAGGACAGGGCGGCGAGGCTCGCGAGCGTCAAAATCAATCGGGACAGCGCAGTGCTGGAGGTTTCAATGACGCAGGCGAGATCGCTGTTGACGGTGCTTCTTCGAGCACTGGTGGTCGCGGGCGCGGCAGCGACGTGTACCTCTGAGGCCAGTGCGACGAACAGCGCGTGCGAGCAGGAGATCCAGTCAGCTGCGCTAAAGTACGGCATCCCTGAAGGTATTCTCTATTCCGTCGGCTTGACCGAGACGGGACGGAAAGGGTCGCTCTATCCCTACGCACTTAATATCGAGGGGAAGCCTTTCTTCCCATCCTCCGAACAGGATGCCCTGAGGCAGTTTGACGTGGCGCGCCGATCGGGCGCCAAGCTGATCGACATAGGTTGCATGCAGATCAACCAATTCTACCATGGTGAGAATTTCCGATCCACTGAAGAGATGTTCGACCCTCGGCGGAACGTGGAATACGCCGCGAGGTTCCTGCGCAACCTGCATGATCGGCACGAAACCTGGACGATGGCGGTCGCGCGCTACCATGCCGGCCCCAACAATGACCCCGCGCAGAAGCAGTACGTATGCCGGGTCATTGCCAATCTTGTCGCCACCGGCTACGGCAAGTGGACTCCCAATGCGAGCAACTTCTGCAACAATTGATTCAATCAAAGATAGCAGAAACAGAACAAACCAGAAATGTGTCACAATGTGGCAGGATTCTGGCTCAATGTGGCCACGCAAGTCACAATTTAGGCTTCGTTAACTTTTCCACGAAACTTTTGTGTTAAAAAACTCGACAACCCACTACATCTAGGCCAAATCGGGACCAAAATCTTAATCAACTATTAATTTCTGCCAGTGAGTTCCTACAGCTTGTCCCAGAATCGTGCGATTCGTACCCATAGAGCATCGAGGTACCACAAGTGATTCGGAGGCGGACGAATGATCGTAGTGGTTGATGAGCGTGAGCTCGTGAAAGACGGATACACGTCCCTTTTTGGGCGTGAGGGCATTCCTTCAACAGGGTTTGATCCAGGTGAGTTCGGGGAATGGGTTCAATCTGCGGCGGATTCTGATATCGCCGCCGTCGAGGCATTCCTGATAGGGCAGGGACAGAAGACGTCCGAACTGCCGCGTGCCATCCGAGACCGGACCCAGGCTCCGGTGATCGCAGTCAGCGATCAGCCGTCGCTTGAAAACACGCTGGCGCTTTTCGACTCTGGCGTCGACGATGTTGTCCGCAAGCCGGTGCATCCCCGCGAGATCCTGGCCCGCGCAGCTGCAATCCGGCGTCGCCTCAAGGCGATTTCCAGTCATACCGACATCGGCGGAATCCGCGTTTTCTCGGACGGTCGCGATCCGGAAATCCACGGTGAGGTGTTTGTGCTACCACGTCGCGAGCGCCGCATCCTCGAGTACTTGATCGCCAACCGCGGTCGGCGCGTCACGAAGACCCAGATTTTCAACGCCATCTACGGTATCTTCGACGAGGAAGTCGAAGAAAACGTCGTCGAAAGCCATATTTCCAAGCTCCGCAAGAAGCTCCGCAAGAAGCTCGGTGTCGACCCTGTCGATTCGAAGCGCTTCCTTGGCTATTGCATTGATTGGAATTGATTTCTTTAAAGCGGGCCGCGTGAGTGAAGGCTAACCTCGGATAGTTTCGGTAGGCTCTTCAGCTCCAGACAGCTTCACGCAAGGCCCACCAAATACTCTCAGGTCTACTAAGGGAATCGAAAGTAAGGTAACGGGTCAGCCATGTCGCTCACGTCCGCACTGAATACCGCGCAGAGCATATTTAACAATACCGGCACTCAAAGCAGCGTCGTATCGAACAATATCTCGAACTCCAGCAACAGCGATTACGTCCGCCGGCAGGCGATGATCAGCACGTCGCTGAATGGCGCGCAGGTCGTGAAGATCAGCAGGGCACAGGAAGATGCCCTGATGCGGCAATGGCTGAAGGCAAGCACGCAAGACAGCGGCCAGCAAACGCTGTTGAGCGGCCTCACCGACCTGAAATCGATTCTCGGCGGCAACAACTACGAAACCGCGCCGGCGACCTATCTCTCGGTCTTTCAACAAAAGCTGCAGGCTTTCCGGACGTCGCCGAGCAGCACGATCGCTGCACAAGGCGCGATCACGGCAGCCCAGGACGTCGCCAATTCGCTGAACAATGCGTCTAAGTCGATCCAGGTGGTTCGCCAGGGCGCGGACAAGGAAATCGCGACGCAGGTCTCCACGCTCAACACTTTGTTGGCGCAGTTCAAGACGGCGAACGACGCCGTCAAGAGCGGGACCGCGAGCGGTGGGGTTCCCGCCGATGCGCTGGATGAACGCGACAAGCTCCTGAAGCAAATCTCTTCGATCGTCGGCGTCAACACCGTCGAACGAGGCAACGGTGACATGGCGCTCTATACGACCGATGGCACGATCGTGTTCGATACGATTCCGCGCAATGTAACCTTTGCGGCGCAGGACACTTATACCGCGCAAATTAAGGGCAATGGGGTCTACATCGACGGTGTGGCGCTTGCGAGCGGCAAAGGCTCGACGACGACGTCTCAAGGTAGTCTGCAGGCGCTGCTGCAGGTGCGCGATGAAATCGCGCCCACCATGCAGTCGCAGCTAGATGAAATCGCCAAGTCGCTCGTCTCGATGTTTTCCGAGACTGGCGGAGCGCCGGCCACGACACAGCCCGGGCTATTCGTCTGGAAGACCGCTGTTGGTGCAGTTGGTGGAACGCCGGCGACCACAGGTGTCATTGACGGGATCGCAGCGACCATCTCTGTGAACATCAATGTGCAAACCAGCGTGTACAACCCCGCTACCAGTACGTATGGCGACCCGATGAGGTTGCGCGACGGATCGATCAGCGGCCTGACCAACCTCAACCTGGGCAACAATAGCGGGTTTTCCGACAATCTGGACGCTCTCTACACCTCAATGGGAGCGGCTCAGACCTTCTCGTCGACTGCGGGACTTTCGTCGAACGTCAATATTCTGACATACGCCTCGAATTCGGTCGGCTGGCTCGAACAGTATCGAAGTGACGCAACGACCGCATCGGAAAATACGGCCGCGGCCCTGTCCCGCTCTACGGAAGCCTACTCCAACGAGACAGGCGTCAATCTGGACGAAGAGCTGACGCTGCTGCTCGACATCGAACAGTCCTACAAGGCAGCCACGAAGATCCTCAATGCTGTCGACGAAATGTTGAAATCATTGCTGGACATAGCGAGTTAAGCCATGAAAAGTTCATTTATTTCTAGTTCAGCCATTCAAAACGCAATGCGATTGACGATCCGCCAGTCGCAGAAGCAACTGGTCACCTCCTCCCTGGAGGCCACAACCGGCGTCTATGCGGACATCGGCGCGTCAATCGGTTCCGGTGCGGCAACCAGCGTGAATTTCACGGCCGAGGTCAGCCGTATCAAGGCCCTGAAAGGTAGCAATTCCATCGTCTCAGGACGACTGTCTGCTTCGCAGCTAGGTCTGACCAACATGAAGACCGCTGGCGACGCCCTTGTGTCTAAGCTGACGGCCCTTCAGGGAAGCCAGGACGCGACCAGCATTACGGTTGCCATGCAATCCGCCAACAACGCGCTTTCGCAGCTGATGGACACCGGCAACACGATGTTCAAGGGCGAGTATCTGTTCTCGGGCATCAATACCGACGTGCAACCCCTGACCAATCAGTCGACCGCTGCGACGACCGCCATTCAAACTAATCTTCAGGCCTATGCGACCGGCCTGAACAAGTCGGTCAATAGCCTTACCGGCGCCGAGATGGGCACTTTCATCACGAAGTTCGTCGAACCGATGTTCTCTCAGGACACCTTCAACGCCACGTCGACGCCGGTCGCCTTTCCTCCCCCCGGGGCGCCGACCCCCGTCTTGCCTGCGGCCTACGTGGTGCCGCCGGCATGGAGCAATTGGTCCAGCGCTTCCAACCAGAATATGACGAGCCGCATCAGCAGCTCCGAAGTCGTAACCTCCTCGACCAATTCCAATTCGCAGGGCATGCGCTATTTCGCGCTCGCTTCGATCACGGCATCTGCCCTCGTCAGCCAGAACCTGAGCGCCGATGCGCTTGGGACGGTTACTTCGCGGGCGATCGGTTACGCTGCTCAGGGCACAACTGGCATCGTAACCCAGGCAAGCCAGCTCGGTCTCTCCCAGGAGCGTGTGGCGAAGGCAAACGACGCCCTCGATGCACAGACAAGCATCATTCAGAACAAGCTCGTCGATCTCCAGGGCGTCGATAGAGCGGAAGCATCGACATTGGTCAACACGCTCCAGACACAGTTGGAGACGGCCTACACGATCGTATCGAAAATCCAGCAGCTCAGCCTCGTGAATTACCTTTGATGATCGAAGGTGCCAAGTACAAAGAAGGATGCATGAATGTATCAGTTCTCTTATGCCGAGGTCATGCAGGACTCGGTGGCCGATGCAAAGGAACGGGAGCGCCAGGTTCTTGACCGATCCATCGAGCTGCTTTCGGTTGCACGGGACAAAGAGAAGTACAGCCGGGAGGCCATCGATGCATTGTTCTACACCCGCCGCGTTTGGGTGAGTTTTATTGAAGACCTCAAGCATCCGGACAACCAGCTTGAGATCCAACTACGGGCCAATCTCATCTCGATCGCAATCTGGATACTGAAGGAATGTGATCGGATAAGGCGGCGCCTCTCGACGAACTACCAGGGCATTATTGACGTTACCACCATCATCAGGGATGGACTTAAATGAAAAGCACGCTTCGAATTTCGCTAAAAGCCGGAGAAAAAATCTTCATCAACGGTGCGGTTTTGCGCGTCGACCGCAAGGTGGCGCTGGAATTCCTGAATGATGTAACGTTCCTTCTCGAAAACCACGTTCTCCAGCCCGAGGATGCGACGACTCCACTGCGTCAGCTCTATTTCATCGCGCAGATGATCCTCATCAACCCTGAGGGCAAGGAACAGTCGACGACGATGTTCCGCAAGTCGGTCACAATGCTTCTGACTTGCTTCAAGAACGACGAAGTCCTCGCCGAATTGAAGCGCATCGACGGTCTGGTATCGACTGGCCGCGCCTTCGACGCGCTCAAGGCGATCCGTGGTCTCTATGCCATCGAAGACAGCATTCTCAACAATCAGGAGATGCACCCCGCGATGGTCGAACAGATTCGCAAGGAGATCGCACCATGGCGGTAGACGGTGTTTCAGGAGTAGGGAACGGCACTCCGAAGACGGCGCAACAAAAGGCGACGCTCAACTACGACAATTTCCTGCAGTTGCTCATCGCTCAGATGAAGAACCAGGATCCGACGGATCCGGTCGATGCCAGCGAGCAGATGTCGCAGCTTGCGAGCTTCTCGCAAGTCGAGCAGTCGATCCAGACGAATACCAAGCTGGACACGCTGCTTACGAGCTCGAGCCTCACCCAGGCCGGCAGCTACATCGGCAAGTACATGACCAGCGCTGATGGTTCCGTCACAGGCACGGTCGCTTCGGTCAAGGTCTATTCCGACGGAATTATCGCGACGACGACCGACGGGAAGAGTATCCTCGTTCAGCAGGGAATCACTCTCGCGGATAAAGCTCCGGCAACGCCGCCCGCGTCGACCTGAGCCGACAATAATTGAACAACGGTCCGGCCCGGATGGGACGGGCCGAAAGGCGATATGAGGTTGCCTGACTATGAATGAAGCTGACGCACTCGATCTGTTCCAGGCGGCCATCTGGACTGTTCTCGTTTCTGCCGGCCCCGCTGTCGCCGCAGCAATGATCGTCGGCCTTGTGATCGCACTGTTCCAGGCACTGACGCAGGTTCAGGAAGCGACGCTCACCTTCGTGCCGAAGATCGTGGCGGTCCTCGTTACCATCGGCATTTCGGCCCCCTTCGTGGGGTCGCAGATCTCGATCTTTACCAATCTGGTCTTCTCGCGCATCCAGTCCGGCTTCTGAGCCACCTTCGCGCAAGCTTCGCCATTTAACTGTCGATCCGAATTGGTGGGCATCATGCCCGCACCTCTCATGAAGAGACGGAATCGATATGGCGCAACCTCCTTCACTCCCCCTTCCGAAAGCCAGCCTAGACGTGCGTGATATCGGTTTTGCCATGGGCATCATCGTCATCATCTGCGTCTTGTTCCTGCCGATCCCTCCATTCCTGATCGACATGGGGCTGGCTTTTTCGATCGCCTTCTCCGTTCTGATCCTGATGGTTGCCCTCTGGATTCAGAAGCCGCTCGAGTTCTCGTCCTTTCCGACCATTCTGCTGATCGCGACAATGACGCGGCTGTCGCTCAACATCGCGACGACGCGCGTCATCCTCTCGCACGGCAATGAGGGCCACGACGCTGCCGGCGGCGTGATCGCAGGCTTTGCAAGTCTCGTCATGTCGGGCGATTTCGTGATTGGTCTGATCGTCTTCCTGATCCTGATCACCATCAACTTCATCGTCATCACCAAGGGTGCGACGCGTATCGCCGAAGTCGGCGCGCGCTTCACCCTTGACGCCATCCCCGGCAAGCAGATGTCGATCGACGCCGATCTGTCGGCCGGCATCATCGACGAGAAGGAAGCACAACGCCGCCGCAAGGAGCTGGAGGAGGAGAGCTCCTTCTTCGGCGCGATGGACGGTGCGTCCAAGTTCGTTCGCGGCGACGCCATCGCCGGTTTGCTGATCACCTGTATCAACATCTTCGGCGGCATCATCATTGGCTATTTCCGTCATGGCATGCCGATCGGCGAGGCTGCCGACGTCTTCGTCAAGCTCTCCGTCGGCGACGGTCTCGTATCGCAGATGCCGGCGCTCATCGTCTCCTTGGCGGCTGGCCTTCTCGTCTCTCGCGGCGGCACCGTCGGTTCGACCGACAAGGCAGTCGTCGATCAGTTGAGCGGCTATCCGCGCGCGCTTTCGGTCTCGGCAGTGTTGATGGTGATCCTCGGCCTGATGCCCGGCCTGCCGTTCATTCCTTTCATGTCGCTCGGGGGTCTGCTTGCCTTCGGCAGCTGGTTCATTCCGCGTCAGGTGGAGGCGGAGAACAGGGTGCGCCGCGAACAGGAAGAAAAGAAGGTTGTCCAGAACAAGGAGCTGGAAAAGGACTCCGTCAAATCAGTGCTGCGCACGTCGGAGATCGAGCTTGCGCTTGGCAAGATGGTGTCCACGCGCCTGCTCGGCGCGCACCAGGAACTCGCCTTCCGCGTCGGCAAGATGCGCAAGAAGTTCGCCACCCAGTACGGCTTCGTCGTTCCAGAAATCAAGGTCACCGACGATATCGCCATCAGCGAGAAATCCTACCAGATCCGCATCCACGGCACGACGGTCGCGTCGAACCTGCTGCGTGTCGGCGAAGTGCTGGTGGTGACCGGTTCCGGCCGCAAGCCGAGGATTCCGGGTGACGAGATCCGCGAACCCGCTTTCGGCATGCCTGCCGTTTCCATCCTCGAGGCTTTTACAGACGATCTGAAGCGCGAAGGCTTCCAGCCGATCGATAACGTCTCCGTCGTTCTGACGCATATGAGCGAAGTCATCCGCAACAACCTGCCGGCACTTCTGTCGTACAAGGATGTAAAGGTGCTCATTGACCGGCTTGATCCGGAATACAAAAAGCTTGCCGACGAAATCTGCTCGTCGCACATGTCATATTCTGGCCTGCAGGCAGTCCTGAAGCTGCTGCTCGCCGAGCGCGTTTCGATCCGCAATCTGCATCTCATTCTGGAAGCCGTTGCCGAACTGGCCCCGCATGTGCGCAAGACCGAGCAGATCGTGGAGCACGTTCGCGTGCGCATGGCCCAGCAGCTTTGCGGCGACCTGGCGGACAACGGCGTGCTGCGCGTGCTGCGACTCGGCAGCAAGTGGGATCTCGCCTTCCATCAGGCCCTGAAACGCGACAACAAGGGCGAGGTGGTCGAATTCGACATCGATCCGCGCATGCTGGAGGAGTTTAGCGAGCAGGCGACGAAAGTTATCCGTGAATTCATGGATCGAGGCCTGCCTTTCGCCCTTGTCACCTCGCCGGAAACACGATCCTATGTGCGTATGATCATCGAACGGCTGTTCGCAACGCTCCCGGTCCTGTCACATGTGGAGCTCGCCAAGGGCATCGAGATAAAGATTCTGGGCTCTATTTCATGATAACTGACCCGCAAGGGACCGTACTGGCGCTGTTTCTGGTTTTCTGCAGAATCGGCGGCTGCGTTCTGGTCATGCCGGGCTTTTCCTCAGCGCGCATGCCGATGGTCATGCGGGTCTTCATGGCCGGAGCTCTGTCCCTTGCGGTCATACCGGTGCTGTGGGACACGGTCTATCCGGCCGTTCACACATCCAGCGCCACCTATATCGGCTTTATCTTCAGTGAAACGCTGATCGGTGTGATGTACGGCATGCTGGCGCGCCTCTATACGCTCGGTCTGCAGTTTGCAGCGAGCGTTCTTGCCATGATGGTCGGCTATTCGCAGCCGAGCGCAAGCGACATCTTCGAAGATACGGCCGAAAGCGCCCTATCGGGCTTCGTCACCTTTGCCGGCATGATGATTCTCTTCATGATGGACTTCCATCACATCGTCTTCCGTGCGTTGATCGATTCCTACACGTCGATGCCCTTTGGCGGCATCATGGAGATGCGCAGTACGCTCATCTCGTTCACGGACACCTTGTCGGCCACGACCTTCATCATGTTGCGCCTATGCAGCCCGTTCCTGATCTTCGGCCTGTTGTTCAACATCGCCATCGGCTTCATCAACAAGCTTGCGCCGCAGATACCTGTCTACTTCATATCGACACCCTATCTGCTGTTTGGCGGGCTGTTCCTCTTCTACTTCTCGGTCGCGGCAATGATCAGCCAGTTCGGTCAATCCTTCGCCAGCGTCTTTATCGGCAGGTAGCGGATGGCGGACAAGACACGCTCGCAGAAACTGAGGCGCCTCGTCGCCGTGCAGCGGCATCTGGAACAGATGGCGGAGTACGATCTGGCCGAAACGAGCCGTCAGCGCGTCGAAGTGAGCGAACAGATTGATAGTGTCATCCAGGCGCTGGGCTCGATGGATCCGGTGCACCACGCTTTCTCTCAGGGCTATGCGGACCGCTTCAACAGATTGGGCATCAAGGACAAGCAGCTCACCGGGATGCAAGAAGTCCACCAGATGCGCGTGCAGCAGGAGCGCGCCAAGGGCGATCGCCTCGAAGAGGGCATGCAGGAAGCCCTTGATGCCGAGCGTCGCGAGGCCGACGACAACGCAGTCTATGATATCATCGATCAAAAATTCGGTACGCCAGCCTCCAGCAAGCTTCGAAAACCATAATCGTCGCAATCTTAAATCAAGGGGATTGTGACTTGGCTATTTCACCTCCGAGTGATCTGGTGCTGGATGTTGTCAGAGCTGCTGACCCGCTTGAGGTCCAGGCAGCCCAGGAGAAACTGAAGGCGAACCAGGCAGCTTTCGCGGCAAACAGCCTTGCCGAAGCAGGCAACGGTTTCACATCGGCTGTCGACGTGCTTGATCGCGCGACAGGCAAGATCGGCCTCAGCGATACTAAGAATCGCAGCACCAAGATAGAGGAGATTCCCGAGACCTATCGCAAATTCGAAGCGATGATTCTGCAGAATTTCATCAAGAACATGCTGCCGAGCGACAGCGAGGAAGTCTACGGCAAAGGTGCTACCGGTGATATCTGGAAGGGCATGATGGCCGAGCAGCTTGGCAACGAAATTGCCAAGGGCGAAGGCATCGGCGTCGCAAAGCAGCTCTATCAGGATGCGCTCAAGAAGCAGGAAGGCAAGGTTGTCAACGCCTCCGCCGATCAGGATGATCGCAAGGTGGCGATGAGCATGATCGACGAATTCCAGCGCAAGACATTCGGTACCCCCACCGCGGACAGCAAGTCCGCCAGCGACGCCTAAGAGAATCGAGGAAAAAAATGGAAATAATCTCGAACGAATACCGGATCAAATCCGTTCTTGGTCGCCTTGAAATGATCATCGACAACGAGAATACGCGCATCGGCACTGATCCGCAGTTCGATCTCAAGGTATCGAACGCTCACAAGAGCCGTTGCCTTTATGAGCTCTCGACGCTCTTCCGTGACACGGATCCCAAGGAACTCGCTGCCTCGCACCTGGATCAGTTGCATGGGCTGAAGCAGAAGCTCGTCCTCAACGCCCGACGGGTCGAAGCGCACCTGGAAGCCGTGCGCACGGTGGCCGATCTGCTGAAGAACGCCGTTCAGGACGCTGACGCCGACGGCACGTATTCGCAAGAGCAATTCGTAGCGCGTGATGCCTGATGATCAAGCTCGTTCTCACTGGCGTTTGGGTTTGCGCGATCACGCTGGCGTCGGTCTATTTCACCGTGCATTCGGCGACKGCGCCGGCGCCGGCGCCGGATGATTCCAAGCAAAGCCAAGTCGAGCTTGTGAAGGGTGAGACGATCACCGTGCCGATCGTGAAAGACGGCGCCGTAGCCGGATACTTCCTCGGAAAAATGTCCTTCATGATGAACAAGGACATGATCAAGAATGTCTCTCTGCCGCTGACCGAAATGACGACGGACGAGCTGTTCACGCTGCTTGTCGGAAACAAGATGATTGACGTCACCAATATGAAGGCGTTCGATGCGCACGCCTTTCGCGACCTGGTCAAGAAGAACATCAACGGCCATCTTGGCGGCGAGTACATCGACCAGGTTATGCTTGAACAGCTCGATTACATCTCCAAGGAAGAGGTCGGTGCCACATCCTCCGGACATAAGCCGAAGACGGGAAAGCCGGTGAATGTCATTCCACCGGCTACTGAGAAAACCGAGGCCACCGAATAGGCCTCGCCGATGCGGCGCCTTGCGGCGCCGCTTTGCGTTTCAGGGCCACGCATGTGGTTAATGATCTCCTGACGCGTGTGAACGCATTCAAAGGGTTTTCCTAAAGGTTGCTTGAAGTCAGGCTGTTATAAGCCTCCGTGATGGGCTGACGTGCGCACTGGCGTTTCATTCACCGCGCGATCCCAGGCAAACATCTTTTCTCCGCCGGGATGCTCGACGAATGAAGCACTATCGCCAGGAATCAGGCATGAATCTGATCGCGAATTTCGCGGTGCTCGCCTCGCGTCGGGCCATTTTCGATTTGCCGGTTTGCGATCTCGGATGGGACGACGCGCTCGTGTTCATCAACGAACTGCTGTCGGTGCCCGTGGGGCAAACATCGATTTCCTTCGTGAACGCGCACAACATGCTGATGACGCTGCGCGACGCCGAATATCGCGCAATTCTCTCTCAGAATCTGGTGCTGCCTGATGGCATCGGCCTGAACATCGCCTCGCAGATAGCCCATGGCTCACCTTTCCCGGCCAATTTGAACGGCACCGATTTCGTGCCTGCCTTGCTGACATTCATGGAGCAGCCGCGCCGCATCGGGTTGATCGGCGGCAAGCGTGATGTCGTCGAGCGTGCGGCCGCGAACTTTCGCCGGCACGCGCCTTGGCATGAATTCATTGTCATTTCGGACGGGTACTTCGACAAGGAAGATGCCTCGGACGTCGTCGCGGAAATCGAGCGCCGGAAACCCGACATTCTCATCGTCGGAATGGGCACGCCGCTTCAGGAGAAATGGGCCTACCACACCATACGCAGTGATCACGCGCGCCTGGTGCTGACCGTCGGCGCCCTCTTCGATTTCGTCTCCGGAACGGTCCCGCGTGCACCGAAAGTGGTGCGTGCGATGCGGTTGGAATGGGCCTATCGGCTGGTGCAGGAACCTACCCGTCTGTGGCGGCGCTACGTCATCGGCATTCCGCTGTTTCTCTACTTCGTCCTGCAATACCGCTTTAGCCGTCGCGCGCGGATCCTGAAGCGATCCACATAGGATAGGCCGCATATTAACGATTTCTTTGCCAGGAATGTTTAAACTTGATTAACCATCCGCGACTGCGATGGGGATCGACCGTTCCATGCACGAGATTTGGCGATGCGCGACACCTATTCGAGACGCCTGCCCCAGTCACTGCCCCTGCCTGCCAGAGGAGCGGACCGTTCGGACGCGTTCGCTCCCGTTGATCTCCCGGCAGACATTCCGCCGCCGGAGGCCGAATTGCTTCGCGTCATCGAACGCGCCCTGAAGGCGCAGCAGCAGGCCGACGCACGCCTGCCGCTGGTAAGCCGCATCGAGACCATTCTCGGCAAGAAGCTTGAGGCAGCAAACGACCCCGAGCCTGCTCCGGAAGCGCTTTCCAGCGAGGCCGAAGGCGCCGTCCACGTTGTCGACGAACTCCCTTTCCGGTCGGCGCCGGAGCTTTCGCCTGAAAAAATGAGCGCCTTTGGCGCGCGCAGGCTGTTGCCCGGTGTCCTGGTAGCGGCCTTGTGCGGATCAGGTGCCGTCGGCGGCATGCTCATCCCGATGGAGCCGTCCGGCTACCGCGCGCAAGGCGTCCTCGCTGTCGAAGGCACGCCCGACGCTCGACCGGCGCTTGTCAACGCCGCGAAAAATGCGTTGCTGTCGCCGCGCACGATTGCCGGGGCAGTTTCGGCGCTGAAGCTGGATCGCGATCCGGCGTTTGCCGGTGCCGGCACTGGCGCATTCAATATCGCGGTCGATCTGCTGTCGGCCAGCGGAGCGGCGATCGATCCCGCTTCGCGAGCAGAAGCGTCGCTTGCCGCTGTCATCCACGCATCCGCCAATATTGCTGCCGGTACCGTCGATTTCGCTGTCACGACAGGCAGCGCCGACAAGTCTGCGCGCATTGCCGCCTATCTTGCCTCCGCGGTTGCGCGCCCTGCACCCGTTACCGGCGGAGATGACGCCGCACTGAGGAAAGCCAATGAGGCTGCTGAAGAGGTGCTTGCCGCGTTCACGCAGCAGGCCGGCGCGGGCAACGTCAAGGTCGCCGTCGGCCTACAGCGGCAGATCTCCGATGCGGATGATGCGCTCAAGGGCGCTGATCAGAGGATGGTCGCTGCCAGGGAGCGCGCCGATCGATTGAAGACCGCAAAGGTCGCCGATGTCGTGAGCGGCGCACTGCCTGCCGACCTCGTGTCGCCGGCGCTGGAGGAACGAAGAGAAAACTATGCTGCCGCGAAATCCTCTCTCGCCCAACTTGCCGCGAAACTCGGACCGCGGCATCCGAGGCTGATCGCCCAGCAGGCGGAAGCTGATAGTCTGAGCGGCAGCATCACTGAAGAGCTCGCGCGGCTGTCGCGCGATACCAACGACGAAGCCAAGTCGGCGGTCGCCGCGAGGAGGCAGCTCACCGACCAGCGCAATGCCTTGATCGCTCAGAGCAGGGATACGGGGGTGGATCTCGCGAAGCTGACGGAGCTGCGGGACAAAGCCGCCGCAGCTCGGGCACGGCTGGAAGACGGGATCAGCACGGCGGCAGTACCCTCAGGCGGAAGCCACGTCGCGCTCCTTGGGGCGCCGCAGGTTTCGGCCGCTTCCTCGGGACGCGGCTCCTGGTTCGCACCGTTGGTCGGTGCACTTGCCGGTCTCATTTTCGGCCTGGCTGCGGTATGGGGGCGGGGCAGGGAGGAGCCCGAAAAGGCCGCAAAGCCTGCCGAACCGCATGTCTATATCCCCGCAGCGAGGCCGGATACGCTGGCAGTGGACGATGTCGACGTCATCCGTTCCGAAATCGCTGCCATGCGCGACCGGCTGCGGTCGCATTCCGCGGCATCCTGAAAGTCGCGTGGCTGCGACACGATTGTACTTGCATTTCTCGTTTCAGGCAGGATAGGGCGTTGGCAGGCAAATCGTGCTGACCGCCACTGGCTAGAATGGCGATGCGAGGGCAGGAGACAGTCTTGACGACAGTAATCGACGGCAAACAGGTGGCAGCATCCGTAATCGAAACGGTCAAGGCCGCGACATCTGCACTGGAAAAGCAAAGCGGCGTCAGGACCGGCCTTGCCGTCATCATCGTCGGTGACGATCCGGCAAGCCATGCCTATGTGAGTTCCAAGAGCAAGATGGCGAAGGAATGCGGCTTCAAATCCGTCCAGCAGACGCTGCCGGTCGAAACCAAGCAGGAAGAGCTGGCGGCCCTGGTGGCGGCC
>NZ_JBFTOF010000044.1:0-21762 GCF_056397845.1 Rhizobium sp. 05L419 | reverse complement strand
TCCCAAGCTCAAAGCCCGAAAGCCCCAAACCCGTCATCAGCCAACAAAGCCAATCAGGAAACCAAGAACAAAAGACATCGTCGCCAGCAGCGCCGCCGCCCTCGTTCAGTGAGGGGGCTTATACGGCTAACCCCTTTTCCAAGTCAACAGCCGTTTTCGAAAAACTTGAGATTTCGATCATCTCGTTGAATTCAAAGCGGGATTTTCAGAAGCTAGATTCTGTCGACTGAAATCGCCCTTTCCTGGGTTCATTTCTACATAAATAGGACGGTAAAATCGCGCGACCAGCCCTTTCGCCCTCACATCTTCACAATCGGATGATCTCAAGAGCAGACGATTGGGGGGCGTTTGCGCCGCCCATTTGACTTGCATTGCCAAACTATGCACTTTTCGGCCCGCCAGAACGGCACCCGAAGAAGCCCATCGAAAGGACGCGGACCCAACTGCCATGATGACGGAGAAGATGATGATCCGCTCGTTCGGCAACGAGCCACCGCTTCTCGCCGATGGCAGGCGCGCACCCGACCGCCGCGAAGTTTCGCTGCGCTGGCTTTCGGGCACGTTCCTCACCGGCATAACCTCGAGCGTCCTGATGGGCGTCGCCCTGTTTGCCGCCCTCGACGGCCGCCAGCAGCTGGCCATCCCTGCCGAGGCCTATGCCAACGTCCATGCCGACGCGCACACCGATACCGACGTGACCCGCGGCGGCCGGCTGATCGCGCCGGCAATCGCTGCCAAACCCTCCGATCGCAAGATCATGGAAGTCTCGACCGTGGTTCACGAGGGCGACAAGGAGGTGGTTCGCCGCCAGCCGTTCGCGCGCGTGAAGATGACACTTGCGGCCAACCACGTCGCCACCGAGGATTATCCGGGCTTCAATCCGCTGACCATCTTCTCGGCCGACGAGCCCGAGCCGTCGCCCGCCGCCCGCACCGGCCAGATCTACGGCTCCGACGTCGAATCCGAAGTCAGCCTGAAGACCGTTGCCTACGCCACCGGCAAGTCCGATTTTCAGGTGGCCGCCGGCATGTCGCTTGACGAGATCGAGGAAAACGTCCGGTCCAACGGCTCGGTGCTGACCGACGGCGCAGCCCAGATCGCCGCTCTTTATTACGTCGATCCCCGCCGCTTCTCCAATGACGACAACGACGTCGACCTGACGGCCGGGCTCACTGCCCGCGTTCTCGAGCAGAACATGACGGTCTCCGCACCGGAATCCATCACGCCTGAGACCGAGGAGTTTGCCGACGATATCATACCGGTGCGCCAGGACACTCCGATCGTCAAGGCGATGATGGATTCGGGCTACCCCGAACCGCAGGCTAAGGGACTTGCGAGCTATCTGTCACCGCTCACCGGATCGGAGCTCCTCTCGAAGGGCGACGTCCTGCGCATCGGCATTCTGCAGCGCGGCGAACAGGCCAAGATCATCCGCGCCAGCGTCTATCGCGGCGTCAGGCACCTGGTCACCGTGGCGCTCGACGACCACGACCGCTACGTCGCCGGCCGGGAGCCGCCGCAGCTCGATGCGGTCACGACCGCTTTTGACGACAGTGCGATGACCGCGCCATCCAACCAGAACCTGCCGCGCGTCTACGACGGCATTTATCGCGCCGCCCTTTCCTACGGCATGACCAAGGATATGACGGCGCTCATCATCAAGCTGCTTGCAAGCAGCGTCGACTTCCAGGCGGAACTGCGCCCCACCGACAGCCTCGAGGCCTTCTTCTCGGTGGCCGATTCCAGCGGCCAGGCGACGGAGGATTCCGATCTCCTCTACGTCAGTGCCCGTTTCGGCGATACGCAGACGCGCTTCTACCGCTTCCAGGACCCCGACGACGGCTCGATCGACTATTTCGACCAGGATGGCAAGAGCATCCGTCAGTTCCTGTTGCGCAACCCGGTACCGAACGGCATCTTCAAGTCGGGCTTCGGTATGCGCAGGCACCCGATCCTCGGTTTTGCCCGCATGCACACTGGCGTCGACTGGGCAGCACCCCGAGGCACGGCGATCATCGCCGTCGGCAACGGTACGGTCGAAAAGGCCGGCTGGGATTCCGGCGGCTACGGCAACCAGACGATCGTCCGCCACGCCAACGGTTACGAATCCTCCTACAACCACCAGAGCGCGATCGCCAAGGGCGTCGTTCCCGGCTCCAAGGTGCGCCAGGGCCAGGTGATCGGCTGGGTCGGCACCACAGGCGAATCGACCGGCCCGCACCTGCACTACGAAATGATCGTCAACGGCACCAAGGTCGACCCGCTCAGGGTTCGCCTGCCGGGTGGAAAGTCGTTGAAGGGCGAGGCGCTGGTGAAGTTCGAGGACGAGCGCAAGCGCATCGATACGCTGCTTGGCAACGAGCCGCCGCCGCAGGTGGCAAGCAAATAGCAATGCACAGACAAGAATGGCGGCCCGGGGCCGCCATTCTTCGTTTCCAGCACGCGATGTCTTACGCCGCTTCGCTGACGGCCGGGTTCCGTGTCCTGAACAGCAGCCGGTCGGAACCGCTGGTGATCTTGACCGTCGATCCGTCGGGGACCTGGCCGGAGAGGATCTGCTCGGCCAGCGGGTCCTGAACATACTTCTGGATCACGCGCTTCAACGGCCGCGCTCCATAGACCGGATCGTAACCCTTGTTGGCAAGCCAATGCCGGGCCTCCTCGTCGAGATCGATGACGATCTTGCGTTCGGCAAGCAGCGCCACCAGGCGCTTCAGCTGGATATCGACGATCGCGCCCATCTCATCGCGCTTCAGGCGGTGGAAGAGGATGATCTCATCGACGCGGTTCAGGAACTCCGGCCGGAAGTGACCGCGCACGACCTCCATCACCTGATCGCGAACCACATCGCTGTCCTCGCCCTCGCCCAGCTGGGTGAGGTAGTCGGCACCGAGGTTCGACGTCATGATGATCATCGTGTTGCGGAAATCGACCGTACGGCCTTGGCCGTCCGTCAGGCGTCCGTCGTCCAGCACCTGCAGCAGAACATTGAAGACATCGGGATGCGCCTTTTCGATCTCGTCGAACAGCACGACCTGATAGGGCCGGCGGCGGACGGCTTCCGTCAGCGAGCCGCCCTCCTCATAGCCGACATAGCCGGGAGGAGCGCCGATCAGCCGGGCGACGGAATGCTTTTCCATGTACTCGGACATGTCCATGCGCACCATCGCCGTCTCGTCGTCGAACAGGAAGCGCGCAAGCGCCTTGGTCAGTTCAGTCTTGCCGACGCCGGTCGGGCCGAGAAAGATGAACGAGCCGAGCGGCCGGTTCGGATCCTGAAGCCCGGCGCGCGCACGGCGAACAGCCCGCGACACTGCCTGAACCGCATCGCCCTGGCCGATCACCGATTTCGCGAGCTCGTCTTCCATCCGAAGAAGCTTCTCGCGGTCGCCTTCCAGCATCTTGTCGACGGGAATGCCGGTCCAGCGGGAAACCACATGCGCAATGTTGTCGGGGGTGACGACCTCCTGCACCATGGCGCTGCGGTCGCCGTCCTGCTGTTCGGCATCCGTCAGTTTCTTTTCAAGCTCCGGAATGACGCCGTAGGTCAGTTCGCCGGCGCGCTGGAATTCACCCTTGCGCTGGGCGATCGCCAGTTCGTTGCGCGCTTCGTCGAGCTGCTTCTTCAGGTCGGCGGCAAGGCCGAGTTTCTGCTTTTCAGCCTGCCAGCGGGCCGTCAGCGCATCGGCTTCCTCCTCGAGGCCGGTCAGTTCGGTTTCGAGCCGCAACAGCCGGTCGGCGGAGGCAACGTCGGTTTCCTTCTTCAGTGCCTCGCGCTCGATCTTCAGCTGCATGATGCGGCGATCGAGTTCGTCGAGCTCTTCGGGCTTGGAATCCACCTGCATGCGCAACCGGGCCGCCGCCTCGTCCATCAGGTCGATCGCTTTGTCGGGAAGAAAGCGGTCGGTGATGTAGCGGTTCGACAGCGTCGCAGCCGCAACCAGGGACGAATCCGAGATGCGCACCTTATGGTGCTGCTCGTATTTTTCCTTCAGGCCGCGAAGGATCGAGATCGTGTCCTCGACCGTAGGCTCCTCAACCATTACAGGCTGGAAGCGGCGGGCGAGAGCCGGATCCTTTTCGACATGCTTGCGATATTCGTCGAGCGTGGTCGCACCGACGCAGTGCAGCTCGCCGCGGGCAAGCGCAGGCTTAAGCAGGTTCGAGGCATCCATCGCCCCGTCCGCCTTGCCGGCACCGACCAGCGTGTGCATTTCGTCGATGAAAAGGATGATCTCGCCATTTTCAGATTGCACTTCGTTGAGCACGGCCTTCAGCCGCTCTTCGAACTCGCCGCGATACTTCGCGCCGGCAATCAGCGCGCCCATGTCGAGCGCCATCAGCTTCTTGTCCTTGAGGGATTCAGGCACGTCGCCATCGACGATACGCAGCGCCAGGCCTTCGACGATCGCCGTCTTGCCGACGCCGGGCTCGCCGATCAGCACCGGATTGTTCTTGGTGCGACGCGATAGAACCTGGATCGTGCGGCGGATCTCGTCGTCGCGGCCGATGACGGGGTCGAGCTTGCCGTCGCGGGCCTCGGCGGTGAGATCACGCGCGTATTTCTTCAAGGAATCGAAGCCCTGTTCGGCATTCGAGCTATCCGCCGTGCGGCCCTTGCGAATCTCGTTGATCACCTGATTGAGCGCGAGTGCGGTGACGCCGGCGCTCTTCAGCGTACCGGACGTGGAAGCCGAGGATTCGATCGCCAATGCCTGCAGCAGCCGCTCGACGGTGACGAAACTGTCGCCAGCCTTCTTCGCAGCCTCTTCGGCCGTCGACAGAACCTTGGCGAGCGGCGCGGCGAGATAGATCTGGCCATTGCCGCCGGCAACCTTCGGCAGCTTTGCAAGGGCCGCATCGTTGGCGAAGCGGGCAGCCTTGGGGTCGCCGCCTGCGCGTTCGATCAGCGACGCGGCCATGCCCTGATCGTCGTCGAGCAGTACCTTCAGGACATGCTCCGGCGTGAATTGCTGGTGACCCTGTGCAAGAGCATAGGTTTGCGCCGACTGGATGAATCCGCGCACGCGTTCGGAGTATTTCTCGATATTCATTTCATACCTCCATGGATCGCCCTGCCCTCATGAGGCACAGACCGATGACTGAGATTGAGCTCCCTCAAAAGGCAAGCCCGTTCTCTTCGCCGCCTATGTGATTTGCAGCAGAAGAACTTGGGCTGGATATGGTGGAGGATTTGAAAAGTTTAAAGAGGCGGGGAAACGAAAAACCCGCGTCGGAAGCAATGCACCCGGGGCACCTCGGCGCTGTACTCACAGCCGAAACCAGGCGGGAATTCGCCAAAACATACCCAAAAAAGCCGGCCCGCGGGAGCGACGTGCGCCTGCGGGCCGACCTTGTGTGTTGAATGGAGCGTGCCTTACGCGGCGACGAGGTCGTCGGTCTCGTTTTCCTTGAACATCTTGGCGAGGTTCAGGAAGCAGATCATGCCGTTTTCGGAGGCGATGATGCCCTCGCAGAAGGCGCGGTCGAACGACGCCGTCACTTCAGGCACCGGCTGAACCTGGCTGGACGAGATGGTGAGGATGTCGGAAACGCGGTCGACCAGCATGCCGATGACCATGTTGTGCACTTCGGCAACGACAATCGCACTGCGCTCGTTGGCAACAGTGCTCTTCATGCCGAGCTTGAAGGCGAGGTCGATGATCGGGATGACTGAGCCGCGCAGGTTCATGACGCCGATGACGTCGGCCGGCGAGTGGGGGATCGGCGTCGAAGGCGCCCATCCACGGATCTCGCGGATCGTCGTCGTCTTAACGCAGAATTCCTGGTCGTGCAGTCTGAAGGCAATGATTTCCAGCGTATCGCCGCTGAAGCTCGTGGAATTGATCGTGGCCATTAGAATTGTCCCAACTGTCGAAAGCCAGGGCAGAAGCAACCACACCACCATTAGCGCGGATGAACTTTGCCTTCAAACCGCCAGTCCCCTTTGACTATGAAGAGAACCGGTACGATTGCGGTCGACATTAGTGAAAGAGTGTTGCTCAATTCTAAATCGGCGCGAACGATTTTTCGCCCGGCTCACGCTTCTGATCCGAGCATGCGAGAAGGCACCACGCAACACGACGACGTCCTTCGTCAGCACGCGCGGTTCGTCGTTGCGCGCACCGATCCGGCCCCTGGAGCGATCAGGCGATCGTCTTCTCGATCTGCTCCACCGCCCATTCGACCTGGTCCTTGGTGATGACCAGCGGCGGGGCAAGGCGGATGGTGTTTTCGTGCGTATCCTTTGCAAGCAGGCCTCGCTCCTTGAGCGAGTAGCAATACTGCCGTGCGCCGCCCGCTTCCGGGACCAGTTCGACCGCCATCATCAATCCGCGGCCGCGCACGTCCTTGACGATGTTGGACCGGATCGACCGCAGGCCTTCGAGGAAATAGTCGCCCATCTTGGCGGCGTTCTCGATCATGCCTTCCTCGGTCAGAACCTTCAGCGCCGCACGCGCCACCGCACAGGCGAGCGGATTGCCGCCGAAGGTCGAGCCGTGTTGGCCGGGCTTGAGCACGCCGAGCACTTCGCTGTTCGAAAGGACGGCCGAGACCGGATAGAAGCCGCCGGAGAGTGCCTTGCCGATCAGCGTCACGTCGGCTTCGATGCCCTCGTGCTCTTCGGCAAGAAGCTTGCCAGTGCGGCCAAGGCCGGTCTGGATCTCGTCGAGAATGAGGGTGACGTTGTTTTCCGTGCACAGCTCGCGCATCCGCTTGAAGTAGCCGGTCGGAGGGATGACCACACCGGCCTCGCCCTGGATGGGCTCTATCAGCACTGCGACGGTATTGTCGTTGATCGCGGCGGCAAACGCATCTGCATCCCCGAAGGCAACGGTCCGGAAACCAGGGGTATAGGGGCCGAAGCCGGTGCGCGCATCCGGATCGGTCGAGAAGCTGATGATGCTCAGYGTCCGGCCATGGAAATTGTCCGAGCAGACGATGATCTCGGCCTTGCCTTCCGGCACGCCCTTGACCTCGTAGCCCCACTTGCGCACGGCCTTGATGGCGGTCTCCACCGCTTCCGCGCCGGAGTTCATCGGCAGGATCTTGTGCGAACCCGTGAGCGCGGCCAGCTCTTCGTAAAGATGGGCGAGCTGGTCGTTGCGGAAGGCACGCGAGGTCAGCGTCAGTTTGCCGGCCTGCTCGACCATTGCAGCGAGGATCTTCGGATGGCAGTGGCCCTGGTTGACCGCAGAGTAGGCCGAGAGGCAGTCGAGATAGCGCTTGCCGTCCGTGTCCCAGACGTACACCCCCTCGCCGCGGGTCAGCACCACGTCGAGCGGCTTGTAGTTGTGGGCTCCGAGACGCTGTTCGGTATCGATCAGATTGGCTGTCGTGCTCATGTCGGTCGCTTTCTTATGCTGCGCGCGTCGGGCGGTCGAAAATCCGACGCCCGAAGAGGCTTGCCGTGAGTTCCACGAGAACGCGGGCGCTCTTGCCGCGATCGTCAAGGAATGGGTTGAGCTCGACAAGATCGAGCGACGAGACGAGGCCGCTATCGCACAGCATCTCCATGATCAGATGCGCTTCGCGGAAGGTAGCGCCACCCGGAACGGTCGTGCCGACGCCCGGCGCGAGATCCGGATCGAGGAAATCCACATCCAAGCTGACATGCAAAAGACCGTTGGCAGCAGCGACCGTACCGAGAATGCCATTCATGATCGACGCGACACCCTGCTCGTCGATCGAGCGCATATCGAAAACGTTGACACCGTGCCGCTGGATCAATTCCCGCTCCGGCGCATCCACGGAGCGGATGCCGACCTGGAAGACATTGCGTGGATCGACGATGGGCCGGTCGCGCGGCAGGATGTCGGCAAGTTCTGCCTGGCCGCAGAAGAAGGCGACCGGCATGCCATGGATATTGCCCGAGGGAGAGGTCGCCGGCGTGTTGAAGTCGGAATGCGCATCGAGCCACAATACAAAGAGCGGCCGGCCCTGCTTGGCCGCATGGCGCGCCATGCCTGAAACGGTCCCCATGGAGAGGCTGTGATCGCCCCCGAGAATGAGCGGAAAGCGACCCGCGGCGGCGGCCTCGTATGTGCTTGCTTCCAGAGCGCGGGTAAAGGCGCCGACGGTTCGCAAATGGTGCGCCTTCGGATGGTTTGGCAGATCGCGTGCCGGCACCACCTGAACGTCGCCCGCATCGGCAACATCGTAGCCGAGATCGACCAGCGTCTGGTCGACGCCGGCGATCCGCAGTGCGGCAGGACCCATGGCAGCACCTCTGCGGCCAGAGCCCTCTTCCAGCGGCGCGCCGATGAGGGTTACCGATCTCGTTGGTGCCTGCATTGTTTCTCTCCTGATCGCTGCTTCGGGATAAATATCGAATATCGCCGTGAAGACAAAAAGATGAAAAAGTGTCAGTAACGAACTATGATTTGACACTTTGATAAGTCCACTTTTACAAAGTGAGAACCATGGACGATCTCGATCAGCAACTTCTGAGCGCCCTGCGCCACAATGCCCGCACACCGGTCTCCTCGCTCGCCGCCATGACCGGCGCTTCGCGGGCAACGGTCGCCGCCCGGATCGACCGGCTTGTCGCCAATGGCACCATCGCGGCATTCACGGTCCGCACCGGCCACGAAACCCGCGCCGCAGGTGTGCGGGCCATCGTCCTGATCGAGGTTCTCGGCAAGCTTGCCGACAAGGTTGCCGATCAGCTTCGCGGCCTGCCGCAGGTTCGCGCCCTCCACAGCACCAATGGGAAGTGGGACTTCATCGCGGAACTCGAAGACCGCGATCTCGTCTCGTTCGACGAAACCTTGCGACGCATCCGCCTCATCAACGGCATCAACACCACCGAGACCAACATCCTCCTGAAAACCAGAAAATCCAGCTTTTGAAATAGAAGGGCGGCCGCGTTTCAACCAAGCCGTCAGTACTCGTGTTCGTAGACGATGCCCGCTTCGCCCGAACCATTGCCGCCGGCAGCGCCTCTCAGCTTCACGCCACGGCCGACATCGAGGTTGATGATCGCCTTGGCACCGTCCTTGGCGTTCTGCTGCAATTCGAGATAGGTCCGCTCGTTGAGATAGCGCCCCACGCCCACATTCGTCCGGCCGTTTGCATCGGTGCTGATATCGAAGTCGTCGACGCCTAGCTGATTGCGCAGCCCCTGGAACAGGGAGGTCGAACGGCCGCCCGCCAACTGGCCGACGGCATCGGCCAGTTGCGCGATCTGGATCGCCGAAAGCCTCGACATGGACTGGCCGAAGATCAGCTGGGCGAGGACCTCGTCCTGCGGCAGCGCCGGCGAGGAGGAGAAGGTGATCGAAGGATCCGTCGCCAGACCGGTGACGCCGACCGTGAGCGTCGTGGTACCGGACGTCGAGTTCGCTTCCATCTGCAGCGCCGGCGTCAAGTCGCCGGCGAAGGTAATGCGGCTCTTGTCGGAGAAATCCAGGCGACGATTGAGAATGGTGAGCCGGCCGCGCCGCATGGTAAAGCCACCCGAGACGGCGGGCGCGGCGGCTGTACCCCTGATCGTCACGCTGCCGCCAAGCTCAGCATCGATGCCGCGACCCCGGACGAAGATCTGCGAGGGAGCGTCCAGCTGCAGGTCGAGATTGATCGTGTTCGACGTCTCACGCGAGCCCCTTGCGGCGGTGTCGCGGAGCTGGGCAAGAACTGCCTTTGGAGCGTTCAGGTGCTTGATGTCGATTTCCCTGAGCGATGTCGGCAGCTTTTCCGGCACCGTGATTGAAGCCTTCTCAAGCCGCAGCTTGCCGCTGAGCGTCGGGCTGGCGAGAAGCGGACCGCGCAGTGCGATCGTACCGTCCACGGTAGCCACCACGAGCGTGCCGTCGACATAGACGGCTCGGTCGAGCTTCACGTCGATATTCGCCGGAAAATTCGCCGCCGGTTGAATGCCGACGCTACCGGTGACGGAAACGCTTCCGCCGCTGGCGAGCTGACCGGTCAGCCGCGAGATGACGGCCTGTTGCCCGTTGAGCCGGATGTCAGCCGTCAGATTGTTGATCGCAAGGTTGCGCCGGACATCGACGATCCCGGCGCCGCTGGTCGTCACGGTTCCGTTGATGACAGGCGCGGCCGCAGTGCCGCCAACCTGCAGATTGAAGTTGGCGCTCCCGCTGGCGACGAAACCCTGCGCCGCAAGCTGCGTGCCGAGCACGGCAAAGGGAAGGTTGCCCGAAAAGCGCATATCGAGCGCACGCGTGCCTGATATGACGACGCTGCCGCCGCCTTTCAGCGACAGTCCGCCATCGCCGGCGACATCAGTGTCGATCGTGAGTTTGCCGCTCGCAAGCCTTCCGTTGGCGCCGATGGCAAGCGGCGATAGACCGGCACCGCGTGTCTGGCTGGTCGTCGCATTCCGCCAGTCGAGCTTGAAATCCACATTGGGCATCGGCAGCCTGCCGGATGCCGCCACCGTTCCGCTAATATTGCCTGCTGCCGCCAAACCGGGCACGAAGGCATTTGCCAGGCCAGCCGGCAGGTTCGAGATGTCGGCATTGACCGAAAGCGATTGCGCGTTCGCACCGGCAACCGTGAAATTGCCGCCGGCCTTCAACGAGACGCCGTTGCCGCTCAAGTTGGTGGTGAAGTCGAGCCTGTTGTCCGCGAGCTTGCCGCTGGCATTCGAAGACAGCGGCCCGATACCCGATGCCCTCGTCTGCGTCGTCGCGGCATTGCGCCAGTCAAGCTTGAAATCGATGATCGGATTGACCGGAGTGCCCGATGTTTTGGCCGTGCCCGAAATCGTTCCTTCAGCGCCGAGGCTTGGAACGAAGCCGTTTGCAAGGCTTGCCGGCAGATCCGTGATGTCGGCGTCGATCGAAAGGCCTTGAACGCTGGTGCCATTGAGCGCAGCCGTGCCCTTCGCCTTCAGCAGCGCCCTGCTGTTGCTCGCGAGGTTTGCGTCGAAGTCTATCCTGTTGTCGGCAAACTTGCCCGTGGCATTCAGGCTGAGCGCCGGAAGCCCTGCGCTCCTTGTCTGACGGGTCGCCACATTCGCCCAGTCGAGCTTGAAATCCACAGCGGGCAGCGGCAGCGCGCCGGATGCCGTCGCCGTTCCCGAGATCATGCCGCCGGCATCGAGATTGGGGACGAAGCTGCTGATCAACGCTGCGGGAAGATTGTTAAGGGTGGCATTGGCCTTGAGGTTGGTCGGCTTGAAGCCTTCTATCCCGACCTTGCCCGAAGCCTGCAGTGCAGCACCCGCATCGCCATCGAGCTTCGTCTGGAAGTCGAGCACTTTGTCCGCAAGCGTTCCCTGGACGGTCAAATCCATGGCGGGAAGCCTTGCGGCTTTTGTCTGGCTGGTGGCGACGTCCTTCCAGGCAAGGTCGAACTTGGCCGTCGGCTGCTGCAAGTTACCCGAAGCCGACGCGGTGCCGGAGATCGTGCCACTCGCGCCCAGTCCTGGAACGAAACCATTGGCAAGGCTCGCCGGAAGTTGGGTGATCGTGGCATCGACGGCAAGGTCGCGCACGGCCGCACCATCAAGCGAAACCTTGCCCGCGGCCTTCAGTCCAATTCCGCCATTTGCCGAAACCGTCGTGTCGAAATCCAGCTTGCCATCGGCAAATTTGCCGCCTGCGGTAAGCTTGACCCCCGAAAGACCGGCGGCCTTCGTCTGGCTCGTCGCTGCGTTCTTCCAGTCGAGTTTGAAATCGGCGGTCGGCAGCGGCAGCTTGCCGGAAGCAGCAAAAGTCCCGGAAATCATGCCTTCGGCCGCAAGATCCGGAACAAACCCATTGGCAAGCGCCGCCGGTACACTGGCAAGCGTGCCGTCGAGCTTCAGCGTCTGCGCATCGCCGCCGGCCACCACAAAGCTGCCGCCGGCCTTGACCGAGAGGCCACCGCTGCCGCTCGCATTCGCGTTGAAATGGACAACATTGCTCTCGAGCTTGCCGTTCGCAGTGACGCCAAGCGACGAGAGCTTTGCAGCCTTTGTCTGGCTGGTGGCCGCGTTCTTCCAGTTCAGCTTGAAATCCAGCGCCGGCGCTGGAAGCTTGCCGGACGCGGTGACATTCCCGGTAATGGACCCCTCGGCCGCCAGATCGGGAACGAATGCGTTCGCCAGACCGGCCGGGATGTTGACGATATCGGCATCGACATTCAGCGACTGCGCATTCGGTCCGGCCGCCACGAAATTGCCGGCCGCTTTCAACGACACGCCGCCCTTGCCGCTGAGATCCGTCTGAAAATCGAGCTTGTCGTCTGCAAACTTGCCGTCGGCACCAATGGCAAGCGGCGACAATCCGGCGCCCCTGGTGTGGCTGGTCGAGGCATTTTTCCAGTCCAGCTTGAAGCTGGCAATCGGCGCAGCTGGCGTTCCGGTCACCGAAACCTTGCCTGAAATCGTTCCTTCGGCATCCAGCTTGGGAACGAAGCTGTTTGCCAGGCTCGCCGGCAGCTCCTTGATGTCGGCATTGATTGCAAGCGTCTCGCCAGCCGATCCTGTGACACTGACCGAGCCAGCCCCGGTTTTCAGCTTCAATCCGTTCAGCGTGACGGTGCCGCCGGTAATCGACAGCTCCGACGGCGCCGAAAGATCAACGGGGATGTCGTGCGGTTTGGCTGAGAACCGCTCGAGCTGGACCAGCGTGGTGCCGGCATTCGTTTCCACGCCGCCGGCCGCCACCAGCGGGTGGCCGTCATGGGTCGCATCGAGATTGAAATTCGTCCGGTTCTGGTGCTGCGTGAAGTTCAGCGCCACCTGTTCGATCTTGTTCGTACCGGCTGCCAGTTGTTCCGCCATGATCGAGCCGGTGGCCGCAAAGGCCCTGAGATCGCTGACGGTGACGTCGATGTCCGGTTTGACGATCAGCAAGGTATCGCGTTTCAAGCCGCTGCCGGCGGCGGCAATCTTGAGCGCGATCCTGCCAGCCTCATCGGATATATCAAGCGAACCCTTCAGATCGCCTTCGGCCTTCTGGCCGCCCAGCGCCGCCAGAAGGCCGATATCGGGAAAGTCGAAGGTCAGCGCACCGGTCGGCGCAAAGGTATTGGAGAACTCGACATGTCCGGTCAGCCGGTTGTTGCCGACATTGGCGACGATCGAGGGGAGCAATGTCCGCCCATCCGCGGACTGGATATTCGTGCTGATGTTGATTGCCTGGCCATCGATCTTGCCGGTGGCCGTGACTTCGGCCTGAGGCGCCTTTGGATCGGCTGTTCCCGAAAGGGTGGCATCGAGGTCGCTGAGCCTGCGGCCTGCCATGTCGAGCGTGGTAGCCTTGAAGTTTGCGGAGACCGCAAGGGCAGCAAGATCGCCTCGCGCCTTGATGGCGTAGTTCATTTCTCCAGTGGCGCTCCCGAGGAGCTTGCCAACATCGGGCAGCCGGCCCGACAATGCCGCGTCCAGCGTGCCGTCGTCGAGCACAACGTTGCCCGCGGCTTCCAGTATGCCGGATTTGATGGTGAGGTTCGACAGATTGATCTTCGAAGGAATGGTTCCCCCGATCTGCGTCTCGATCGCGATCGGCGTGTCGAAACGCCCGGCGACGGCAGGCGGCAGTGCCGCAGGCTCGATGGAAAGCTTGGCATTGCCGGTCAGGCCGCTGTCGGACAGTTTGTAGGAACCGTTCAGGCTGGCGTTGGCGGATGCGCTCTCGATCGTCGTGCCGTTGAACCCGACCGCGTCGGCTGTGATCTGAAGCGGCGCGGCGATCGTCACCGGCCCCTGCACCGCACGATTGATGTCCGGATTGGCGAAAGTCATCTCCCCGGCGACGAGCCGGATCTGCACGGCACCGGAGCGGCCGGCCAGATTGAAGCTGTCGCTTTTGGCTGTCAGCTTCACGTTGCTGATCGTTGCCTGCGGCAGAACCGCGGAATCGAGCGAGGCGCTTGCATTCAGTCGCGATGCCTTGGCGTCGCCCGTCAAGGCGAGGTTGATGCCTGAGATCATGAAGCGGGCGTCGCCGTCCGCAAGCGGCCAGCGGAAGTCGACGGGTCCCGACGTTCCGAGAAGGTTGGCGTTCAGGCTGTTCTTGCCCTTGGGGTCGAGCGTGCCGGATGCGGCGATGACGACGGCACCCGTGGCGATATTGCCTGTCTGAATATCGATCTTGCCCCTGTTGTCGAAGGTTGCGGCGACATCGATGTTCGTCTGTCCGGCAAACAGCGGACGGAAAGCGGCAGGCAACAGCGAACTGAGGTCGCCACCACCCTTGAGGTCGACATGGTGCAGACTGTCGGGCGTCAGCGTATGGCGGGCTTCGATCGAGGCGCGTTGCTGGCCATCGAGCGAGGCCTGCAGCTTGCCCTTCCAATCAGAGACCGGCCCGTCTCCATCGAGACTGATTTCCAGCGCCGGGCTGCCCGGCAGCGCAAGCAGGCCGGCAAGCAGACCACCCTTCGGCTCGCTGAGTTTCGCCTTGACCCGCAGCTGGCGCTGATCCGGCATGAAGGCGACGTCCGCCGTTAGCTTGGCGTCCGGGGCGTCATGTCGGCGTACCGTGATATCGGCCTCGCCGCCGCTATTGTCCGCGCGCATGCTGCCATCGGCCGAAAGCGTAAACGCCCGGCCGATCAGCGACTGGGCAAGGCTGATCTCCGGCAGCGCGATCGTATCGATATCGACCTTCACCGGCAGGGAGAATCCACTCCCTTGCGTCTCATCGGCCCGCGACGGCAAGGTGCGCACCGGCTTGCGCAGCACGCGAATGGAGGAGGCCTCCAGGCGGGTGGCGTGGAACCTGCCGGTCAGCAGCGCCAGGGGGTTCCAGTTGATCGAGAGCCCGTTGATATCTGCAAAGGTGCCCCGTGTATCCGAAAGCACGATGCGGCTGGCGCGCAGGCCTCCGGTCAGCAATCCCTGCGGCTCCAGGACCCGGATCGTCATATCCCTGTTCGAAATGATCGAGGCCACCTTGTCGGTGACGATGCGCGCGCCGAAGGAGGTGAAACCGAAGATACCGATCGCGACGGCAACGAGGATAACGGCAACGCCGGCGGAGTAGCCGAGCACCCGCGCAATCCACTTCGCGATTTTGGTCAGTATAAGCATGGAGGCGGACACTATCCCGTTTTTGCGACAGCTCCCAGCATCGAAGCGCCGTGAGCGTAAACCTGGTTAGAACGACTGACCGATGCCAGCATAGATCCCGTAGTTCGAGCCACCCTCGTACTTGTTGAGCGGCACGGCGAAATCAAGCCGAAGCGGGCCGAACGGCGTTGCGTATCGGATACCGATGCCCACCCCGGTACGTATATCGGAGAAATCGGGCGCAACATCGGCGGAAACCGTTCCGACATCGATGAACGGAACGACTCCGATCTTCTCGGTGACCCTGACGCGGGTCTCGAACGATGCTGTCATGTAGGATGCGCCGCCTGTGGCCTGGTTGGCAGCATTATAGGGCGAGATTTCCTGATAGGCATAGCCGCGCACGGAACCGCCGCCACCGGCAAAGAACCGGCGCGTCGCCGGTATGTTTTCCAGATTGTCCGCGCCCAGCAGGAAACCTGCGGAAACCTTGCCGGCAAGCACGATGCGGTCCTCCGTGCCGAAGCCGTGATATCCGGCGACCGATCCCTCGAAGCCCGAGAAGAAGGTGCCGTTGTAAGCCTCGTAGCTCGGCGTCACCCTTGCCATCGCCCGATAGCCTTCGGTCGGATCGAGCTTGTTGTCGCGCGCGTCCCTGTCGTATTGCAGCGGCACCGAGAACGTCAGGTAGGTGTTCGTGCCAAAGGCATCGTCATCCTTTTCCCAGCTCGCCTGGCCGCTGCCGGTGAGGGTATCCTGATCGTTCAGTTCGTAAGCGAGGCCGAGCGATGCGGTCACCAGCTTCGCGTTGTAGGCATCGGGATTGTCGGTCTTTGCAAGGATGCTCGCAATCAAGGTCGCCGACGGTACGAAGGCGCCCGGCTTGGTGAATGTGATGCCGGCGGAAAAGTCGAGGTCGCCGATGCTCGTGGCATCGCCGAGACGGCCGACAGCCCCCTCGATCCGCAGCCCTTCGGCCGCGCCGAAAAGATTGCGATGCCCCCAATAGCCGTTGACGCCGAAGCCGTCGATCGTCGAATACTGGGCGCCGATGCCGAGATAGCGTTGCTTGCCCTCCGAAACTTCGATCGTCATCGGCAGGCTGCCGTCGCCGGCAAGTTCCTCTGCCTCGTGAATGGTCACGCTCGAGAACACTCCCAGCGCCCGCAACCGTTCTCCGGCCTTCCTCAGCGCCTCCGGCGAATAGCGGTCTCCCTTGTTCAGCCGCGAATAGCGCTCGATGAAATCGGACCGCACAGCCTTGGCGCCCGAGACCCCGACAGTGCCGACCGGCGCGACAGGCCCGCCTTCGGCCGCCACGATGACGTCGACCGTATCCGTTCGATGATCGGCAACAACCTTGCGCGTCGTCAGCTTCGCAAGCGGACGACCCTCGCTCTTCAACTGCTCGACGATCTTGTCGCCGGCCTTGATGATCGTAAGCGAACCCGCCGTATCGCCGGGCGCCAGATCGTACTCGGCCGGATTGCGGTTTGCGGCATCGCCGCCGAATTGCACCTCGCGCACCTTGAAGACGGGGCCGGCAGCGACACTTACCGTCACCGGCACCGGACCCTTGCGGCTGAAGGTAGGATTGGGCGGCAGGTCGTCGATGTTCCGGCCGTCGACGGTGATGGTCACGACACCGCCATAGCGCGCCTTTTCGTAGAGCGCCGCGATCAGCCGCTCGCGGTCGTCCCTTGCCTTGACGACGACGCCGAGGTCGCCCGAGACGGGCCGGTCCTTGTCGGCAACGAGGCGGGAACTGTTTTCGAGAGCTTCCTTGAGATCGGGATCGATCGAATCGGTGGTCAGCGTCACATCGTAGCGCACCGGGTCGGGCACCTGATCGGCGGCAGAGTCGTCCTTGCCGAAGATGTTGAAACCGAAAATCTTGAAGGCGAAAGCATCAGCCACCAGCGCCGGTGAAAATGCGGTCGCAATTGCGACCACCATCACTGTGCCTGCTCGCCGATACGCAATACCCGCTTTCGGTGGCTTCCCTCTGATCTGCATCCGCCGCTTTTTGTTACATTCGAATTGAGCTCTGCGCCCCCCGGCCGGCGGCAACCTTAGCGGCAAAATTCCGCTTCGTGTACCGTTTTAAATCGCTTGCTGGCTGAATTAGCAGAAAAGAATGCAAAATCCCGGGCTGAACCCGGGATTTCGATGTCTCTGGCCGACGATCAATAGCCGCCGCGGCAATCGTCGATGTAACGGCGACCGTACTCGTCGCGATAGTAGCATTGGCCCGGCTGCTCGGCGACGCGGCCGATCAGGGCTCCCGAAACCCCGCCGATTGCAGCACCGACGGCTGCTCCACGAACGTTGCCTGTGACCGCGCCTCCAATGATGGCACCTGACGCCGCACCGATGCCAGCGCCCTGTTGCGTCGGGGTGCAGCTTGCGATCGAAAGGCCAATCACGGCGAGGGCAATAATCTTCTTCATCAATAACTCCGTTGGTCGCCCGTCGGGCGGTGGCCGTCCCTGATTCTTGTTTTTGTCACGCTAGCCCGCAAACTATGGCGCAAAAAGGGGCAGGCCACCTCTTTTGCCGCTTTTTTTTAAGGAATACCGCAACCCGGAATTGGCTCAAAACTTGGCGTCCTGGATGGCGCGCTGCGAACACGCCGAATTTAGCACACCTCCCTAAAGTAGCGGTTGATCCGAAAGCGAAAACGTCAAATGATGCCGTCCGTGCCTGGAGGAGGCACGAGGAGGAAATCATGGCGAAAGTGAAACTGACGGTGAATGGCCGGGCGGTGAGCGGCGACTGTGAAGAGCGCACGCTTCTTGTCCATTTCATTCGCGAACAGCTTGGCCTGACGGGCACCCATGTCGGGTGCGACACGACCCAATGCGGCACCTGCGTCGTCCACATGGACGGCAGATCGGTCAAGAGCTGCACCATCCTTGCCGTTCAGGCTTCCGGCTCATCGGTAACGACGATCGAAGGACTTGCCGCCAACGGCGAACTTCATCCGGTCCAGGCCGCGTTCAAGGAACACCACGGCTTGCAGTGCGGCTTCTGCACGCCCGGCATGGTGATGACCGCCGTCGACATGATCGGCCGCCATGCCGGCCATCTGGACGAGCGGACCGTGCGCCACGAGCTCGAGGGCAACATCTGTCGTTGCACCGGCTACCACAACATCGTCAAGGMGATACTGTCTGCCAACGCAGAGATGCACGGCACCGCCAAACAGGCGGCCGAATAGTGCCTCAGGAATTGTCTGGCTGACTGCCGAACACGACTGTCTTTGGCCGAATGCCAGGCCCGAAACCCCATTGGGAGGACATCATGGGTGTTGAAGGAATTGGTGCGCGCGTCGCGCGCAAGGAAGACAAACGGTTCCTGACCGGCAAGGGCCGCTATACCGACGACATGGTCGTGCCGGGCATGAAATTCGCCTTTTTCATCCGTAGCCCGCATGCGCATGCAAAGATCAGGGGCATCGATGCCGCCTCGGCCAAGGCGATGCCGGGCGTTATCGACGTGCTGGAAGGCAAGCAGCTGCTCGCCGACGGCATCGGCAACCTGATCTGCGGCTGGATGATCCATTCCAAGGACGGCTCGCCGATGAAGATGGGCGCATGGCGACCGCTGGCAGTCGACACTGTACGCTATGTCGGCGACGCCGTTGCCGTTGTCGTCGCCGACACGCTTGCCGAGGCCCGCGATGCGGCCGAAGCCGTCGAGGTCGACTACGAGGAGCTGACGGCAGTGGTCGAGGCTGTCGACGCGCTGAAATCCGGCGCGCCGCAGATCCACCCGGAAGCGGAAGGGAACCTGATCTTCGACTGGCAGCTCGGAGATCCAGCGGCGACCGACCAGGCCCTCGCGGATGCAGCGCATGTGACGGAGATGGAGATCCACAACAACAGGCTCTCTCCCAATCCCATGGAACCGCGCGCAGCGCTCGGCATCTATGATTCCGCCGAGGACCACTACACCTGCTACACGACGAGCCAGAACCCGCATGTCGCCCGGCTGGTGATGAGCGCTTTCTACAACGTCGCGCCTGAAAACAAGCTGCGCGTGATTGCGCCGGACGTCGGCGGCGGCTTCGGATCGAAGATCTATATCTACCCGGAGGAAATCGTCTGTCTCTGGGCTTCTAAGAAGACCGGCGTACCGGTGAAATGGAACTCCGACCGGACCGAGGCCTTCCTCACCGACGCGCACGGCCGTGACCACGTCTCCAAGGTCAGGATGGCCTTCGACAAGGACCACCGCATCATCGGATTGAAGGTCGATACGATCGCCAATCTCGGCGCCTACATGTCGCTCTTTTCGTCGGCCGTGCCCACTTATCTTTATGCGACGCTGCTGTCGGGGCAGTACGACATCCCGGCAATCCACGCCAATGTCCGCACGGTCTACACCAACACCGCACCCGTCGATGCCTATCGCGGCGCCGGGCGTCCGGAGGCGACCTACCTGCTGGAACGCACGATGGAGACCGCGGCGCGCGAACTCGGCGTTTCGCCGGCCGAGCTGCGGCGGAAAAACTTCATCCGCGAATTCCCGCATCAGACCCCTGTCATCATGAACTACGACGCCGGCGATTACGAGGCGTCGCTGAATGCCGCCATGCAGACTTCCGACTGGAACGGCTTTGCGGCGCGCAAGGCGGAGGCTGCCGGCCGCGGCAAGAAACGCGGCATCGGCATGAGCTGCTACATCGAGGCCTGCGGCATCGCGCCGTCACAGGCAGTCGGCTCGCTCGGCGCCGGTGTCGGCCTTTGGGAATCGGCCGAGGTGCGCGTCAATGCCGTCGGCACCATCGAGGTGCTGACCGGGTCTCACAGCCATGGACAAGGGCATGAGACCACCTTTGCGCAGCTTGTCTCCGACAGGCTCGGCGTGTCGATCGACAGCGTCTCAATCGTGCACGGCGACACCGACAAGGTGCAGATGGGCATGGGCACCTATGGTTCGCGCTCCGGAGCCGTGGGCATGTCGGCCGTCGTCAAGGCGCTCGACAAGGTCGAGGCCAAGGCCAAGAAGATCGCCGCGCATCTCATGGAAGCCGACGAGAGCGACATCGTCATCGAGAACGGCGAGGTGAAGGTGGCCGGCACCGACAAGATGCTACCCTGGTTCCAGGTGGCGCTCGCCGCCTACACGGCGCACAACCTGCCCAGCGGCATGGAGCCGGGCCTGAAGGAAACGGCATTCTACGATCCGTCCAACTTCACCTTCCCCGCCGGTTGCTACATCTGCGAAGTCGAGGTCGATCCGGAAACCGGCAAGACCGACATCATCCAGTTTGTAGCCGCTGACGATTTCGGCAACATCATCAATCCGATGATCGTCGAGGGACAGGTGCACGGCGGCATTGCCCAGGGCATCGGACAGGCGCTGCTCGAAGCCGTGCACTATGACGAGAACGGCCAGCTCCTGACCGCAAGCTTCATGGATTATGCCATGCCGCGCGCCGACGATCTGCCGTCGTTCCAGGTGTCGCACCAGGTCACGCCATCACCCAGCAACCCGCTGGGCATCAAGGGTTGCGGCGAGGCGGGCGCCATCGGCTCGCCGCCGGCGCTGATCAACGCCATCACCGATGCCATCGGCAACAACATGCTCACCATGCCCGCCACGCCGCAGAAGGTGTGGATGGCGGCCCGTGCGGTCATTTGAGGAGGAACGAGGATGTATCAGACCAACTATCACCGCGCTTCCTCGATCGACGAAGCCACCAGGATGATCTCGGGCACGTCGGAGGGCAAATACCTCTCGGGCGGCATGACGCTCATCGCGACGATGAAGCAGCGGCTCGCCGCGCCAAGCGACCTCGTCGATCTCAGGCACATCCCTGCCATGAAGGGGATCACCGTCGATGGCCGCAAGGCGACGATCGGCGCGGCCACGCCCCATGCCGACGTGGCGGCCTCGTCTGCGCTGAGAGCGGTCTGTCCCGCGATCTGCAACCTGGCCGGCATGATCGGCGATCCGCATGTGCGTCACATGGGAACGATTGGCGGCTCCATCGCCAACAACGACCCGGCGGCCGACTATCCGTCGGCGATGCTGGCGCTCGATGCACGGATCATCACCAACAAGCGGGAGATAGCGGCCGACGACTTCTTCACCGGCCTGTTCGAAACGGCGCTTCAGGACGGCGAGCTGATCACCGCGATCAGCTTCGAAGCGCCCGAGAAGGCAGGCTATGCAAAGTTCCCGAATCCGGCCTCGCGCTATGCGATGACCGGTGTCTTCGTCGCGAGGACGGAAAGCGGTGTGCGCGTGGCCGTCACCGGCGCCGGCTCAGGCGGCGTCTTCCGCCAGAGTGCCATGGAGACGGCGCTTGCCGCCAACTGGTCACCTTCGGCCATTGCCGCTGTCGACGTCGATCCATCAGGGTTGATGTCCGATCTGCATGCGAGCGCGGAATATCGGGCGAACCTCGTCAAGGTGATGACCAAGCGCGCCGTTGCCGACGCCGGCTGAGGATTGCATGTGATCGCGAGGCGGCGCCGCTGCCTCGCCATCATCACCGCTCGCATCCCTCCCTTGGCATGACCGGCATTTTCGAATTAAAACAATTCAAAGCTATGGGCCTTTTGCCGCACTTGGTGCTAAAGCGGAGGCAAAGGGTTGACGTGTGCGCGTCCGTTCGCAAAAACGCTCGCACGATACTGGAGCATATGATGGATTTCGAAGCATTCTTCAAAAACGAGCTCGACGGCCTGMATACGGAAGGCCGTTATCGCGTTTTTGCCGATCTTGAGCGTCATCGCGGCAGCTTTCCGCGTGCCACGCGTCACACCGCCGACGGCCCGAAGGAC